>NZ_JAAIJR010000299.1 GCF_010915725.1 Thiorhodococcus mannitoliphagus | reverse complement strand
TCTTGGTCTTGCCGCAATAGTGGGTGAAGCCGAGAAAAGTAAACTCCTCGGGCTTGCCACCGCGCGCCTGCGCATTGCTTCGGGCGAAGCGCCCGAACGGCAAGCAACGCGTCTTCTCTTCGGCGAGGCGCAGCTTGAACTTCGCCAACCGCTCACTGAGGCCCACATGAAATCGTTGTGCGTCCTGCCGGTCCTGAAAGGCGGCGACGAAGTCGTCGGCAAAACGGAAGTAATACGCCCATAGGCGCCAACTTAACCGCACCGTTGACGTTCCTGCGCGTTCATGATCTGAATGACCCTGGCCGGAAGGGTTTGTAAGCGGCGGCGGCGCGGACGTTCCTTGAGCACGTCGAGGCATGCCTCCCAGTGATCGTCTTGCCAGCGTTGGACATCGGCAATCCAGCGATCGACCGCTTGGCGAGCAATCACCAGCTGCCGCCATGGGGTCAGGCGACGCGGCCGGTCCAGCGGGTCGACGCCGCCCGCGCTTTGGCGCTGGGCGCATCGCTCAACCACCAGCGCATAGAGCAATTTCCCGCGGATCCAGACCTCGCCCAAGCGGCTTTTTTGCTGGGTGCGCAGGGCATCAAGATCAAGCAAGGTCTTGAGCCGCTTGAACACCAGCTCCACTTGCCATCTGCAGCGGTAGAGCGCCAAGACTGTGGGGCCATCCAACGTCTCAGGCGGCACGGTGGTGAACACCATCACCCAGCCGGCCAGAAATAGGGTGTCCTCGCGCGGGGTTCGCCCCTTGCGTTTGGCGGCCTGGCGGCAACGCCGGCGGGCCGCCTCCGCCGCCTCGGGCGGGAGACGCACCGCGTGCAGCCAGCCCGGTCCGCTGTTGCCCTTCGGTGCGCGTAACCACACCGGGAGCGTGACCGTGTCGCTGGATTGGGCGCGCAGATACGCCGCAACATCCAACCGCGGCGCAGCCGGATCGAACACGTTCGCATCCTCTGGACGTGCCCATAAGGGCATCGACGTTGGGTTCAACCGCACGATCACCCCAACGCCACGCGCGGCCAGCTCGAGAATGACGCGCGGTTGATTGTAGCCGCGGTCCGCGAGCACGATGTCGCCGTCCTGCCACGGGTAACGCGCCAGACTTTCCCCACCATCGACTCCGGTCACGTCCACCGCGTGCACACTCATGTGGGTTAAGTCCAGCGCCAAATGCACCCGATAGTCCGTTCCCTGTGCGCCGGGTCCTTGCAGCGACGAGCCATCAACGATCAGCAACCGCAACGACGTCAATGGGGTCTGCGTCGCGGGCAACAGCGTCTGCAGCAACGCCTTCAACCAGGGACCGCAGGCGCGCAAACGCTGCTGGATTGCGGTATCCGTGATGCGCTCCTCCAGCAGCGTGAAGCTCCCGGCGGTGGTTCGCAGCGCTTGGTCGAGCCCGCAATAGAGCATCACGATCTGCAGCAGGTGCGCTGGTGTCTTGACCTTGCGCGGGCGCGCGAACGCCTTGAACTCATACGCCATCTCGGCGTACTCGGCGGGCAATTCCTTCAGAAAGTCTTCAAAGGCAACATCGACGCGCTTGGCTACGTGGGACATGGTGGCAAAAATCGCAACAGGTCGCGGCTCGCCACGGATTTTCAAGGGCTGCGGGCTATGTTGGCGCCTATGAGTAATACGCCTCGCCTTGACACTGTGGCCGTACCCGATGACTGAACCAGAGGTCCAGCACATAATGAAGGTAGACGTTCGAAAGCAGCGGGGAGAGAATTGAGCCTTGCGGCGTTCCCTCTTCACTCGCCTGCACGAGCCCGTCCTCGAGAATGCCGCCTTTGAGTAGGCGTGCGATGAGGCGAATGATCCGCGGGTCGCCAATCCGATGGCCCAAGAACTTTAACATCCAGCCGTGATCAACGGTGTTGAACGATCCCCTACCTCGATACCCCCGTCAACAACCCAGCCGCCGAAACGCTGCCTGAAATCGAGGTCACCGATCCA
>NZ_JAAIJR010000298.1 GCF_010915725.1 Thiorhodococcus mannitoliphagus | reverse complement strand
GCAGAACTCCTGACTTGGCGCCAAATTCAATGCGACTGGATCGCCTCAAACACGAGGCGCAGCTCGGTACCGGGGTAAATCGCCCGCTGGGTGTTCAAGCATTCGCACAGAGCGATGAGCGCTTGTTGGGATCGGTTGTTCGCCAGTCCGTACAGGCGCACCCGCAGTTCTTGGCGCTCGTGATCCGGGAGGATGTCGCCCGGCAAGCGGAACACGGTCTTGAGAAAGGCGCGAGCCTCATCGTCGTGACGCGCGAAGAAGGGTTCGACGAGACTCGCCAGACAGCTCTCGCTGCGGAAGGCGACGACCTTGATGAGTTGGGTGATCGTCTTGCGCTCGGTTTCGTGCTGGACGATCTGGTCCGGTTCCAGAACGCTCTTCAAAGGCACACGCTTGTCCAGCGCCTTGATCTGCTCGGCGAGTTCATCGCAGTCCCTTTGCACGCGCTCGATCGTCTCCGCCTCCTTCGCTTGCTTGGCCTTCGAGGCACCATCACGCTGTTGCGCCGCATTGCGGACGTGGGCGCTGCCGAGCTGGGCCTTCTTTGCCTTGAGCACCTTCTCCAACCGAGTGCGCTCAGGATTGGGAACCATCCGCTCGGCATCGGCTGGTTCGGTGGCGTAGGTGCTCAGGTGGTCGAGATTGAATTCGGCCTGCATGTACTTGAAAAAGTTCTCCTGGCGCCAGCGCGCAAACATGTCATCGGCGATCACTTCCACCGGCAGGTCCTGGCGCGTGGTCAGGATGGCGGTTTGATGGCCGTTGTTGCTCAGACGGCGGATCTCGCGCATCCAAAACGCCGGGCGTTTGCGGTTGGCGGGGATGACCTGCACGCTGCGCTCGGCGAGCCAGTAGGTCACGGCCTTGCCGTCGCGCGCAAAGGTGACGGGTTGGAAATCCTGCGCCGCCCAGGGCGCCTGCTTGCCCTTGCGGTAGGTGATGACGTCAACCCCTTGGGCGTGCCAGCGGCGAAAGGCGTCGGGGCTCCACGCCTCGCGGTCGAAGACCAGGGTCAGCCTGCGTTCCGGACCGATCTGCCGGCGTGCTTCGGGGATGACGTCCTGATCGATCAGCGACAGGAGATGCTGGTTGATCGGGCTGGTGACGAAGAACAAGGGCTCGGCCGCGCCGTTGTGGACCCAGGTGTCGGTCGCGGCAGGCTGACACTGTCGGCGTTTTTGCACGAACGTCTTCGGCAGGCGGTGCTTGCGCCCGGTATAGGTGCTCACATGACCGTCGATGTAGAGCAGGCCCAGCTCGTCGGGCTCGCCCTGCGCCCAACGCTCGGTTAACGCCGCGGCCAGCTTCGCCGCCTGTTGCTGCTCCCCGAGTTCGGCGAGCTTGCGGCGCAACGTTTTCACCTCCGGCACGCGATCCAGTCCCAACAGGATGCCCAGCTCGCCGGGCTGATGCGCGCTCAAGCCCTCGATGGTCTTGATCCGCAACAAGGCCATCATGACCAGGCACAGCAAGATCGCGTGCAGGCCATAGAAGCCGGCCTTCAGCGGTTGGTAGACGCGCTCGGCGCTGCTCAGCAGGCCCTCGCCGATGAGCGCCGGCAAGGCCAACAGGACACCCGCGCTCGCCACCCCTTCGACGGGCTCGAAGTGCGGTGCCGCCTCGCTCAGCTCGCCCCGGCAGGCGAGCAGGCGCTCGTCGAGGCGCTTGACCGCGCTACCGGCGCCGCGCGCCTGTGCAGCGTCGCGTTCGGCCCGCTCCCCGGGCGAGAGCGCTGCGCGGCGTTGGCGCGGCGGCGGGCTGCGGCGCAGACGACCGGTCTTGAGCGCATGGCGAATCGCCGTTTCGCTCACGCCCACCGCACGCGCCGCTGCCGATTGCGAGCCGCCTTGATCCAGACACGCCTGCGCGACCGCGAGCACGTCGTCGGTGAGCTTATGCGCCCGCCGCGGTGCACCGTGACCGCGCCCGTCGCGGATGGCTTCCAGACCGCCTTCCCGATAAAGCTTTTGATTGCGAAACAGGGTCGAG
>NZ_JAAIJR010000297.1 GCF_010915725.1 Thiorhodococcus mannitoliphagus | reverse complement strand
GCGAGATGACGACACCTCCACTGAAAATCAGCAACAAAAAATTCGTTATTACACGTTATGGCGTGCGGAATGTCGGAACGTAATAACGGCCAGCCCGATGAAGATGGTCAGCCCAAGGGCACCGGCCAGCAGCGGCATCAGAATGCCCGCCAGCAGCCAGTTCCACCACTTCCAATGACGAATCGAGAACATCGCGTTCCCTCCGAGACAGGCATCTGATTTCACGCCTGAAGGCAGTCTAGTCCACAAAGTGCACGGACGGCCATTACACACCAGGGACAAGCCTGGTGGGCATCTCGCCTCAAGGCGCGCTCGTCGGGGCCGAGGCGACCGTCGCCGCGGGCAGCGCTATGCGGCAAAATGGCGTCTGGCGCGGCTGCTCTATGAGCGTGACTGGGATCGTCAACGCATCATCGACCTCTGTGCGGTCATCGACTGGATGATGCGTCTCCCCGCCGAGTTGGAGGCCCAACTCTGGCAAGCACTGACCACCCTGGAGAGGAACAAGCACATGCGTTACGTCACATCGGTCGAACAGATTGGCTACGCGCGCGGTCACCAGGAAGGACTCGCGGAAGGCCGGCGTGTGGAAGCCATCGCACTGGTGCGCAAACAGCTTGCGCGGCGCCTTGGCGAGCTCCCGCCCGTGCTCGATCGGCGACTCGAGGATCTCAGCGTGGACGAGGTCGAAGCGCTGAGCGAGGCCTTGCTCGATTTCAGCGCAATCGGCGATCTCGAGCAGTGGCTCGCACAGCCGTGAGCGGTCATTCTCACCGGAGGAGACCCGCGCGATGAGCTTTGCAACCGAGCCCAGGGCCTACCACAAGACGGTCCTCTCGGATCTCCAGGGCGCCTGGTCGAATCTGCGCGAGGCCGTTGTGCAGTCAGCGGGCTTCCCCGACTGGGAGCTGGCCGTGTTTCACATCGACGAGGCAATGAGCTGGGAGTCGGTGCGGAATCTCGCCGTCATGCGGCAGCGGCTCATCCTGGTTCGTAACCGGCTCCGGCATGACGGCATTCCAGAGGACATCATCACCTGCCTGGAAGACGTGAATGCCCTGATGGACGAGACGCTCGAGGCCCAGCGAAACGGCGAGATCGACTGACCCTATGGTGTCAACGATCGGATGCATAGCATAACCCGAGTCGAGAGCGGCACGGCTCACTGCCGCAGCCAAGAGTCCTACTCCAGGGCACGGATGAGGCTCACATGAAGATCCAGATTCTCTCCGATCTCCATCGCGAATTTGACCGAACGGCCCGCCGAGGACCGGCTCTCCGGCTCGACGCCATTCCGGACAGCGATGCCGATGTGATCGTGCTCGCCGGTGATGTCGACACGGGCCTGACCGGCCTACACTGGGCGATCGCTGAAGCAGCACGACTCGCGCGCCCGATTCTCTATGTCTTCGGCAACCACGAATACTATGGACAGGCCATGCCGCGGCTGCTCGAGAAGGGACGCACGCTGGTCACGGGAACCGGCGTGCATCTGCTGGAGAAGGACGCCGCCGTGATCGATGGGGTGCGTTTCCTGGGCTGCACGCTCTGGACGGACTTCGCGCTGCAGGGAGACACGCTGCGGGCCGTCACCGACGCGGCTTCGCAGATGAGCGACTTCCGCCGCATCCGCGTCTCACCGCATTACCGCCGGCTCACGCCGTTGGACCTCATGGCCATCCACCGTGACTCGGTTGTTTGGCTGCGCCAGCGCCTCGCGGAGCCGCGCCCACCGCCGACGGTCGTCATCACCCATCACGCCCCCAGCCCTCGCTCCCTCCCGCCGGGATCCGCTGAGGATCCGCTCTCACCGGCCTATGCGAGCGACCTGGAGACACTCATGGATCCCGGCCCCGCCCTCTGGATCCATGGCCATCTCCACCGCCGGGCGGATTATCGCGTGAAGGACACGCGGGTCCTATGCAATGCCCGCGGTTATTACCCCGGCGAGCTGGTCCCTGACTTCGATGCGGCCTGGACGGTCACCCTGCCCGATTGACCGGCCTCGCCGAGCCAAGGCGCGATGCCGTGTCATACCCTCACCCTGGAGAGAAACCTGATCGCCCACTGCAGAACTCCTGACTTGGCGCCAAATTCAATGCGACTGGATCGCCTCAAACACGAGGCGCAGCTCGGTACCGGGGTA
>NZ_JAAIJR010000296.1 GCF_010915725.1 Thiorhodococcus mannitoliphagus | reverse complement strand
TGGACTCAGTTCTGGCAGCGCATTGATCAGTTCGGCGCCGAATGCTGTTGCTGAGACATCATTCAGAGGCCGCACTCCGCGCAGACGGCTGGCCCAGGTTGAGCCTATCAGCCATACGGGGATGAGCGCCCAAGCGGCGTCGCTGCGGCCGCGCATGCGCAGCCTGACCGGCCGCAGGTGGGGGCACGGCACGAATCTCGCTCGTCGACTCGCAAGCAGGCGATCAAGAGGAACGAGATGATGACAACTGAAGCCTTGTGGACGACTGATGCAGGCTGGGTGCTTTGGGTGCTCGCTCTAGCCGCGCTCGGCACCATTGGACGCTGGCGGCTCAATCCCATCCGTCGCGGCAGCTCGCAGACACTTCCGCCGACGGACGGCGGATTGGCGACGGGACCGGGACGCGAGCCCCCGCCGGCTGCAAGCGCGTTTTGGTGGATGACGCTGGCGCTGCTGCTGGCCTGGAACACCCTGCCCTTCCTCTTCGATGGCGCCCCGACGGTTGCCAAGGTCCCCTACAGCACCTTCATCGAGCAGGTGCAGCAGAACAATGTGTCAGAGGTCGGCATCCAGGGCAGCGAGATCGCCGGCAAGCTCAAGGCACCGCGTGATTGGAATCGCAGCTCTGGCGTGCTGATCCAGGCGTCGAGCAACAGCGATCAGACACCGTCAAGCAAGACGACCACCACCCCTGGCAAGGCGACCGCCACCAAGCCGCCGGCACCAGTCGAGACGGCAACCAGTGATCAAGTCCAGGTCTCGGAGTTCACCACGGTCTTCCCCAGCTCGGTCGGCGACCCGCAGCTCCTGAGCAAGCTGGAAGCGCATCAGGTGGCCATCGCCGCGGTCCCGAAGTCCGAGCATTACACCGCCAGAATCCTTGGCAGCCTGCTCCCGACGGCCCTGCTGGTCGGGTTCTTCTGGTGGATGGGGCGCCGGGCCATGCAACAGCAGCAGAGCATCTTCGGCGCCGGCAAGTCGCAGGCAAAGCGCTTCGTCCGTGAGGAGACCCCAGCGGTGACCTTCGCGTACGTCGCCGGCGTCGACGCCGCCAAGGGGCAGCTCCAGGAGATCGTCTCCATCCTCAAGTCGCCGGATCGCTACCACGCGCTCGGCGCCCGCACCCCGCGCGGCGTGCTGCTGGCCGGACCGCCCGGGACCGGCAAGACGCTGCTGGCGCGGGCCGTCGCGGGCGAGGCGCAGGTGCCCTTCTTCTCCATCAGCGGCTCGGAGTTCGTCGAGATGTTCGTCGGCGTCGGTGCCAGCCGGGTGCGCAACCTGTTTCAGGAAGTCAAGGCCGCGGCGCCCGCTATCCTCTTCGTCGACGAGTTGGACGCCATCGGCCGCCGCCGCGGTGCCGGACTCGGCATGGTGAACGACGAGCGCGAGCAGACGCTGAATCAGCTGTTGGTCGAGATGGATGGCTTCGACGCGCGCATGAGCGTCATCGTCCTGGCCGCAACCAACCGCCCTGATGTGCTCGACCCCGCACTGCGCCGACCTGGACGCTTCGACCGCGAGGTGGTCGTGGGTCTGCCGGACCGCAATGGGCGCAGGGCGATCCTGGGCATCCACACGCGGGAGCTCGCGCTGGCGCAAGACGCCGACCTGGATACCTTCGCCGCCATCACCATGGGCATGAGCGGCGCCCAGCTGGCTAACCTCTGCAACGAGGCGGCGCTGGTCGCGGCGCGCGACAGCCACGCCAAGGTGGAGCGCCAAGACTTCGAGACGGCACTCGACCGCATCCTGCTCGGTGAGGCCTTGCCGCTGACGCTGGATGCGGAGTCCCGCCGGATCGTCGCCTACCACGAGAGCGGTCACGCGCTGGTCGCCTGGCTCACGCCGGAGGCCGATCCGGTCCACAAGGTCACCATCGTCCCGCACGGCATGGCGCTGGGCGTCACCGAGCAGCGCCCGCAGGACGACCGCTACAACCTCTCGCGCAAGTATCTGCAAGCCCGGCTGCAAGTGATGCTCGGCGGCCGCGGCGCGGAGGAAACCGCCTTCGATGACGTCACCACTGGCGCCGAAAACGACCTGGTGCAGGCCACTGAGTATTCCGGCCGAATCCGGACACCTATTCCGATCCAAACCGGACACCAATCCGACGTCAAAGCGGACAGCATTCCGAGCTGAAAGCGGACACTGATCCGAC
>NZ_JAAIJR010000295.1 GCF_010915725.1 Thiorhodococcus mannitoliphagus | reverse complement strand
AGACGCCGCAGTCCCGGGGTCGGTCTTTCGGGAGCGGTTACATCGCCACAGCCTCCGCTGCCTCAAGGGCTGGCGTCTGGGGCGGTTGTAATGAGCGCGGTGGCAAGCGAGTTTGCACGATCACCATGTCAGCCCCACAGCACGGGCATTTCAGCGTGGGCCGGGGTTTGAGCTGAGCGATCAGGCGCTTCGGATCGAGGCCGAAGAGCCACTGCAACACGGCAATAGCGCGCTTGCTGTTGGGATGCAGAAAGCCGTAGTTGCGTGTCCGGCGAAAGCCCTTGGGCAAGACATGCTGGAGCACCAGGGCGAGGAAACGTGCCCCCGGCAGGGTGCGGTACTCCAAGCGCTTGCGCTTGGCATCGCGGTACCGGAAGGTTACCTGTCCGTTCTCACAGGAAACGATGTCCTTCTCTTGGATGACGCCGCGATAGAGATAGCGCCCCAAATAGACCAGCGCTTTCTCGCCACGCCCGACGTTCTTGCAGTCGACGACCCAGGTGCTCGGTAGGCCGGGCGGTAGGCTCAGTCCCTCGGCGGTGATGGCCTCCAGCAACTTGGCGCGGAAGACCTTGGCCAGCGCCTTGTGATTGAACAGATAGCCGCGCTTGGCGCTTTTGGTGCGCCACAGCTTCTTGTCCGGATCGATGGCTGCGGCGGGCACCACGAGATGGACATGGGGATGGAAATCGAGGCGACGCGAATGCGTATGGAGCACCGCAATGGCCCCGGCCTCGCCCTGCAGGGTGTTATCGTTGAGGGCGAAGGTGCGCACCGTCTCCCAGCTCGCGCGGATGAGGTGATCGTAGAGCGCCTGCTGGTTGGACCACACCAGTGCGCGCAGTGCCTCGGGCACGGTGAAGGTCAGCAGGAAGTAGGTCGCCGGTACCTGTTTGGCAAGCTGACGCTCGATCCATTGCTGGCTCTCATGGTGCTGACAGTGCGGACAGGCGCGATGACCACAGGAGTGCGGGACGCGTTCGGTGTGATCGCAGGCGCTGCACTGCGCGCGCATCATGGGACTGGCCGAGGTGCGGCAGGTCTTCAGCGCCTCGAGGGCCTTGAGCTGGCTGGGTAGGATCGAATCACCCATCTGCGCCAGATACTCCGCCTTGAAGGTCGCGATGATCGAAGACAGCAGGATCATTTCACGCCCCTCCAGTCGATGGAGAAGCCGCGCATCAAGGCGTTGATCGCCTGCTCGGCGTTGCCGTTGGTCTGAGCGGTCAGGTGGGTGTAGCGGGCGGTGGTGAGGATGGAGTGATGGCCGAGGATCTTCTGGACTTCCAGCAGATCGACGCCGGCCTCGATCAGGTGTGTGGCATAGCTGTGCCTAAGGCTATGAGGGGTAATCTTTTTTTAAGCCCACAGGAGGTGACCACCTTACGCAGGGTCATCTGCACGCCGCCACGATCCAGTGGGGTGGACGCCGAGGTCGCGGCCTTGAGTCCGCCCGCGCGATTGGGAAACAACAGCACGGGGTTGCGATGCACCTGCCAGAAGCGGCGCAGCAGCTCAAGCGTTGTCTCGGGCAGTGGCACCAAGCGATCCTTGTTGCCCTTGGCATCACGGATGTGCACGCGCCGACGCGCCGCATCGATATCGGCCACCGTCAGGCGCAGCCCCTCGCCGAGGCGTAGACCCAAGCTGTAGAGGGTGAAGAAGAAGACCCGATAGCTCAGTGTCTGGGTCGCCTGAATCAGGCGCTGAGCCTCCTCGACGGTGACGATATCCGGCAGGCGCTGCCCTTTGGGCGGTTTGACGAGGTCGACGTTGACCCAAGGCTTGCGCAGGACGTGGGCGTAGTAGAACTTCAGCCCGTACAAGTCGAGCTTGACGGCACTCCAGGAGTGAGTTTCGAGCAGATCGCAAAAGTAGTCGAGCAACTGCTGCTCGGACAGATCCTCGATGTCGCCGTCAAAATAGGCGCCGATGCGGCGCACGGCGCGTGCGTAGGCTTCGATGGTCTTGGGCTGTAGACCTTTGAGCCGAAGGTGCTTGAGATGCGCCTCGTAGTGACGCTTGAACTGCGCTTCGCAGGAGCTGGACATGGTGGTGTAACCTCATGATGTTGAACAAACGGCCCCTCGTAACCGAGGGCATGAGGTTACATTCTAAGCGCCACGCCGCCGCATGGACTTTCTCCGCGCAGCGGCTTCGTCCAAC
>NZ_JAAIJR010000294.1 GCF_010915725.1 Thiorhodococcus mannitoliphagus | reverse complement strand
CCCGGGGGGGGCCCCCACAAATCCCACCCCCCCCTTCCCGCCTGGGTGCCCCCCCCTCCGGTTGCCGGGGGCCCCCCGCCGTTTGCGCGCCCGGGGGGGGGGGGGCCGCCGCTCCCACGTCGCTTTACCTTGAAGGATTCAGGGTGTCGACTCAACCGACTGGACGGTTCGATGATCAACACCATCGGTCTCTACACAGGGGTAGGCGGCTTAGAGATTGCCTTCGAGGCCTCCGAGCGCGGAGCCGCGACGACGCAGCCAGACCTCCCGCCCCCAGCAGGAGACACAAGCCGCGCCCGATCTCGCGTAGGCTATTCACAGACAAGCCCTGCAAGGCGCCGCGCGTTTCGCTCGCCGAGCAGGGTCCTATCACACCAATTTGTTCTAGGAGTATTCGATGCAGATTGGAGCTTGGATGACACATCTACGCAATCTCTTCCTACAGGGCATCGCCCTGCTTGCCCCGCTCATCATCACTGTGGCCTTAGTCATCTGGCTCGGAGGCGGCGTCGAGCTGATCGTCGGCGACCTGCTGCGGCGGATCCTCCCCGACGACTGGTATCTACCAGGCCTGGGACTGGCCGTTGGCATCCTGCTGACCATTGTGACCGGGCTGGTCGCCAATATTTTCTTGGTGCGTTGGCTAGTCGGACTGGCCGAGCGGATTGTCGATCGCATCCCCTTGGTCAAGAGCCTCTTTCAAGGCCTCAAAGATATGGCGCAGCTCTTCTCGCGCAATGGCGATGGGTCGCTCGGACGGCCTGTATCCGTCGAGCTGAACGGCATGCGCTTGGTCGGATTCGTGATGCAGGAGCAGGCCCGTCTACCAGACGACGAGCCTGATTCCAGGCAGGACCAAGTGGCGGTCTTCTTGCCGATGAGCTACCAAATCGGCGGCTACACCCTCTACATGCCTCGCGACCGGGTCAAGCCGTTGGACGTTGGCACCGAGCAGGCCATGCGGGCCGTGCTCACGGGCGGCTCTCTGATGAGACCGGGCAAGGTCACGCGCGACACCTGAACTCATGCGGGATCAAGCCCGCGCGACAAACCGCTCGACACCATCCGCCAGCAAGACGCCATCCTCAACGCCGACGGCAGCGAGCCGGAATGGCCGGAGGCGGATGTGATCGTGGGGAATCCGCCGTTTCTGGGCGGGAGCAAGAAGCGCGGCGCCTTGGGTGATGATGACTTCGAGGCGCTGGAACGACTCTATGCCGGTCGGGTTCCCGCGGGGGCGGATCTCCTCACCTATTGGTTCGAGAAGGCGCGAGCACACCTTGTCGCGGGACAGTGCCGAGCGGCCGGGCTGGTGGCGACCAACAGCATTCGCGGCGGGGCCAACCGCAAGGTGTTGGAGCGGATTCTTTGCAAGACTCAACTGACGACATTCGCAGAGGCGACAGTGACATTCGACACCCTGGAATTGCTGGAGAAGCTCAAGACAGCCGGCTTTCCGCAGGATCAGGCGGCGACGCTGGAGCGGGCTTTGCTGGCAGTTGGGCGGCGCCTGGCGGTCGCGGTCGAGAGGGCTGCGTGAGCTCGGCGGCAACATGGGCTCAGCGGAGATCACGGCACCCGATCGCCGCGGCCGTTGGTCGCTTTCTTCACCTCATGGCGGCCGATCCGGGCAACCCACCCGCATTGGAAGCCTTGATCCGGCTCTTGGATGAGCTGGCTTGGCTGGCACACCAGATAAGGCGCGAAGAGATCGAGCATGGGGATGTCGCGGTGGAGACCGAGCCACCGGATGCGGACTGGGCGGCTTCGAGCCGTCAGGCATTCGCCTGGGTTGGGCATGTGAGGTCAGAGGCGCGAGAGGGTCGACCACAGATCGACTGTCCTGCCGTGGAGCTGTCCGAGATCGTCGATGATCTCGCGCGCATCCAATGGCGCTTCCGCTCAACCTCTGACGGAGATGCGCTCTTCCATTATCAGCTTGGGTTCATCTCGCACTGGGGCCATCATCTGCGCAGGGTCCAGCAGGCCCTCCATGCGTGGTACTGGTAGCCTGAGGTTTACTTTGGTGAAACCGTGTTCTTGCTCGGGGGCCTCGATCATCGTCTGGTCCAAGCGCACGACCGGTGGGAGCGGGGGGCCCCCCCCCCCCGGGGCGCCAAGGGGGCGGGGGGCCCGCCCCCCCACCGGTGTCGTGGAGGGGTTTACAGGGGGGTGGCAGACG
>NZ_JAAIJR010000293.1 GCF_010915725.1 Thiorhodococcus mannitoliphagus | reverse complement strand
TCGGGGGCCCAAACCCCCCCCCCCCGGGCCCACGCAATGGGGCCCTCACCGGGGGGGGGGGGGGCGGGGCCCCCCCCGCCGCGGGGCGCCCTCGGGGGGGGGGGCGCCGCTCCCACCTCGCCTTGCCTGAAGGATGCGCGATGCCGGATCCGGGCTCAGCCACTCGGCGAGGTCGCGGACAAGTCCCACAGTCGGGGGGAATGGAAGAGGCGAGCGAGCTGCAGCTCGCGCTCGATCTCCATCTCGCGCGGCAGATGGTCGCCGAAGCGGGTGAGCAGCTCTTCTTGGTCGTTGGTCTCTTGGCGCGCGACCTCGCGATCGATATTCATCATCGCGTAGAAGGTCTCGCGGTCGAAGTCGAGGCCGTTCCAGTTGAGAGCGTCGTAGTCAGGGATCCATCCCATGGGACTCTCGACCGCGGCGCCTTGATGATTGCAGCGCTTCACGATCCACTCCAGGACCCGCATGTTCTCGCCGAAGCCGGGCCACATGAAGTGCCCGTGCTTGTCCTTGCGGAACCAGTTGACGCGGAAGATGCGCGGCGGCGTGGCGACATGACGCCGACCGATGCGTAGCCAATGGCGCCAGTAGTCGGCCATGTTGTAGCCACAGAAAGGCAGCATGGCCATGGGATCGCGGCGCACGGCAGCCTGGCCGATGGAGGCGGCGGTCGCCTCCGACCCCATGGTCGCAGCCATGTAGACGCCGTGCTCCCAGTTGTAGCTCTGAAAGACCAAGGGAAAATGCTGGCTCACTCGACCGCCGAAGAGGAAGGCGCTGATGGGTACGCCTTTCGGGTTTTCCCACTCGGGATCGATGGACGGACAAGCCGATGCCAGGGCCGTGAACCTGGCGTTGGGATGCGCCGCGGGCGTTCCGCTCCCTGGCGTCCAGTCATGGCCCTGCCAATCGATCAGGTGCTCCGGTGGTTCCTCGGTCAGGCCTTCCCACCAGATGTCGCCATCGTCCGTCAGGGCGCAGTTGGTAAAGATGGCATTGTCCCGCAGCGCGGCTAGCGCATTGGGATTCGACTTCGCGTTCGTGCCCGGGGCAACGCCGAAGAGGCCGTACTCCGGGTTGATGGCGTAGAAACGCCCGTCGTCGCCGGGCTTGATCCAGGCGATGTCGTCACCGATGGTCGTGACCTTCCACCCCTCATACCCCTCTGGGGGGATGAGCATGGCGAAATTGGTCTTGCCACAGGCGCTCGGGAAGGCGGCGGCGACATAGAGCTTTTCGTGCTCGGGTGACTCCACGCCGAGGATGAGCATGTGCTCCGCCAGCCAGCCCTCGTCCCTGGCCATGACCGAGGCGATGCGCAGCGCGAAGCACTTCTTGCCGAGCAAGGCATTGCCGCCGTAGCCGCTGCCAAAGGACCAGATCTCCCGCGTCTCGGGGAAGTGGGCGATGTATTTGTCTTCGACGTTGGATGCACAGGGCCAGGGCACATCCTCCTCGCCAGGCTGCAAGGGCGCACCAACGGAGTGCACGCAAGGCACGAATTCGTCGTCATCGCCGAGCACATCCAGCACGGGCTGCCCCATGCGGGTCATGATGCGCTGATTGACGACCACGTAGGGGGAGTCGGTGATCTCCACGCCGATGTGGGCAATGGGGGATCCGAGGGGGCCCATACTGAAGGGGATGACATAGAGCGTCCGGCCCTGCATCGAGTCTTTGAAGACCTCTCTGAGCAAGGGCTTAGCCTTGCGCGGATCCATCCAGTTGTTGGTGGGTCCGGCATCCTCCTCGCGTACCGAACAGATGAAGGTCCGGTCCTCCACGCGCGCGACGTCGCTAGGATGGGAGCGGGCGAGATAGCTGTTCGGGCGCTTCTGCGAATTCAACCGAATGAAGGCACCGGAGGCGACCATCTCTGCGCACAGCCGGTCATACTCTTCCTGGCTGCCGTCGCACCAATAGATCCGCTCCGGGTTGCATAGGGCGGCGATCTCGTCGACCCATTGAAGCAGTTTTCGATTGCGGGTTCGTGTTGCGCCGTCGTGCAAGCTGCTCATATTTAAAGGGTTCCTAGCAGGATTTGAAGATTGCCATCAGCGCCAGCCGGTTGCTTTGCGCGATGGTCGGGGCCGGCCTCGATCATCCTCTGATCCAAGCGCACGACCGGTGGGAGCGGCGCCCCGCCCCGACGGTCCCGCCCTAGCGGCGGGGCGCCCGGCCCCCGTAGGGTTTGCGTTTAAGGTGGACGCGGGGGACACCA
>NZ_JAAIJR010000292.1 GCF_010915725.1 Thiorhodococcus mannitoliphagus | reverse complement strand
TGCTGCGCCGTGGTGTGCTGACGCACCAACGCCTCCAACTGGGTACGTTCTTTGTCGGTGAGGGAAACGGGAATCGGGGTACAGCGTGGCATCGTGTCATCAACTCATCGGCGAAACTCAAGACAGATGAGTAGGATGCCATCGATCGCCCAGAAACAGTATTAGGACTTTCACTCTAGACCACTAGAATCTTCTTTAACATTTGAAGTGACTTAAAGTCAGTTATTTATATTAGTTAAGCGCTCCCGTCGTCCTCATGTCAAATGAAACATCTATATATAGACGTTTCATCTCTTATGGAGGCGCTAGAATCTAATTTAAGAAACAAATTTCTGTGAAATCAGTTATCTATATTAATTAAAACCCCTTGGCGTCCTCTTGGCATATGAAGCATCTATATGTTAAATATTGAGGTTAAACATGAAGCAGCGAATGATCGGTGTATCTTCTTTTGTTAATCATTTTGTTGCTAGCCGTTTTCCTAAATCCTGTCCATTTATCCTGGTGTGCGAGTTCCCTCGTTCGGGAGCAAATTGGATTCGAGATATGATTGGAGATGCATTGCAGCTACCTGTCCCACGTTCTAGCTTACTGCCAATTACTTTTTCGGCGCTCGTGCACTCACACTTTCCGCAACCGGTACTCAAGGGGCGCGCGGTTTATGTTGTTCGGGATGGCAGGGATGTGCTGGTATCGCATTACTACAAGACGTTGCAGACGATTCGTGCCGGAACACCAGAACAACGACGTCGTGCGATTAAGCTTCATCCCTCAATGGGGGGAGTCGATGGTGATATAAAACTAGGCAGTGAAATACGTGCCTTCTATGACGAGTGGAAATGCCGCCCTTTGGGATCTAGGGTGGATTGGGGTGAGCACGTCAAGGGCTGGCTGAATGCGAAGGCGAGGGGTGTCGTCGTGGTGCGTTACGAGCGTATGCTGGAGGAGCCAAACGAGACACTTCGCTCAGCTCTGTGCCGACTTGGTGGGGAAGATCCGAACGAAATCGCTATCGATTTCGCTGTTCAGAGGAATACGTTTGAATCGAAGACGGGCCGAGCACCTGGTCAGGTCGACAACAATCAGAACCGACGTTCCGGCCAGTCGGGCGGGTGGCGTGAAGCACTTCCGCCAGATATTCAGGCGAGATTCTTAGTCGATTTTGGCGATGCCCTAGATCTTGTGACGGCACTCTAGTGCAACACCTCCGCACGACGCGAAAATGGCGCCCGTGCTTGTCTTCATCCGGCAGGCCGTTCGACTGGAGTGTCACCGTCCTCAAGCTTGTTTGCCAGGTGGGATCTTAAGGCTTAGACGCTGTATAAGAAGTAACTGACTGATTTTGTTGGCCTGCTTCTCGAGGTTTTCTAGCTTTGAAGACCATTTTGAGGCCCTATCAACAGCAAGCTTTTGATTTTTCGACGGTCAGTTCCTCTACAGTGTCTTAGCTTTTTACCGGTGTCACAGACAGAAGTCGGCTGTCAGCACAGCGCGATCGTCGTTGGTGCCCGCAAGCCGAAGATCTGCCGGAACTCCGTCGGGTCAACACTGCTCTGGGGGCAAGAGCAGTTTCGCCCGTGCGGTAGTTTTCCAGACATGGATTATCTGCAAAATCAATGTACACACAACAAGAATTTCTGTGGGGTCTTCGGATATGGATGAAATTGCGGTGCTATGCTCATAGTGTGATTCGGATAAAGTCACGAAACTACGAAAGACAGATAAAGGCGAGCAGCGCTATTCGTGTAACAACGAATCCTGATCAACCAACACCTCCATCTTAGACTACAACTATCAGGGACACCTTCCTGAAGTCGAGCTAACCACCTACTGGGCCTTGATCATCGTCTCGCCCAAGACCGATAAAAGCACTCAACTAAAGCAATTTTTACCCGAAAAATCCGAGTCTTACTTGAACGACCGAGGTTGCATCACGGCAGGTGGACCGAACGATGATCAAGGCCACCTACTGCAAGTAGGTGGCTTGAAGTGCGCACTGAAAGTGCTGTTCAGGCTAGAGCCAGCAGGGCTGTGAAGGTCATACAAAGTGAACGCAACAACTCCTGTCGGTCGCCACGGCCTCCACGCGGCTGAATCGCCCGAGCAGCGCGAGTCGCGAGTCCTCGGTACAATCGCGCCCTTTTGTAACCAGCGGGCTGTTGACGATGTTGCTGAATCCACTGCTTGAGCGCTTTGCCGAGCATTTCCCCATCCCCACCATGGCGCGCGCGGTGTTGGAGCGC
>NZ_JAAIJR010000291.1 GCF_010915725.1 Thiorhodococcus mannitoliphagus | reverse complement strand
TCCTGCTCAAACGCCTTGGTCAGGCGGCTGCGCGGCGTATACCAGTCCAATGTCTGCGTGGTCGTCGGTCGATCCTCACAGCGCGGGCAACCGTAACGCTCAGGGCGCAGGACAATGAAGACCTGATGACCAAACATCGGTCAATGACGCAGGCTGATCTCCTCACCCAAGGCGAAAAAATCCTCGATCCAGGCTCCACAGCAATGGCAATGGCAACCCTTCTTGGTACTCGTGACGTAGATCTTCAGCACGTTGCCTTCCTCGAAGACAACACGCTCAATGGCAATGTCAGAGAGGCCAATAGAGTGACGAAATTGCTCAGGATCGATCATGCGAAGACTCGTGAATGAAACGGGCTCGAATAGACTTCGAGCATGGGTGGGCGGGTAAGCTGTTGATAAATATTGTATCGCACACTACTTGAGATCCGGAAGAGCCTCCTCATTTCCGCGCTTCAACCACGCCCCTCAAGCAGCAATTTCATCGCCTCATCAGTCCATTTGAGCGCTTCGATATAGGCCGACACATAGGCCTCGCAGGGAATGACGCATTGAGATATCTGCTCCCAGTCGCCTTCCTGGTAGGCGATGACGCGCCGCAGTAGCTCGCCTTGTGGACCCTCGCCGTCCAAGAGTGCCAGCTTGATCGGCATGCTCACGCACAGGTTGTCGAGCAGCGACATCATGTCGCTATCGAGCAAGGCGTCAATAATGGAGAGGAGCCCGACGACAAACATTTGGTCGCGGATCTCTGGCCAGTATCGCTCCGCGAGCCATTCGCACATGTAGGCTCGCAGCATGCCGGCAATCATGAGTTCACTGGGCTTACCTGTCGCCATGCGTCCCATCAAGATCAGGCTTGACCAATCCCGAACGCGATCAAGGCCCACGAGAACCAGTGCTTCTCGCAGTGACTCGACCTCGCGGCGGCGCGCGAAGGTCGCGCTATTGACATAGCGCAGGAGCTTGTACGCGAGCCCCACGTCCTGAGCGAGCACGCGTTCCACATCACGGAGATCAACCTCGGGATCCTGAAGCTGCTGCAGCAGCTGCAGCACGACAGCCTGATTGGCACCGACCACGCGGTGTCGCACCGTCTTCGGACGGCAGTAGAAGAAGCCTTGAAAATAGTCGAAGCCCAATTCTGTGCAGCGCCTGTGAAGCTCTGGTGTCTCGACCTTCTCCGCGATGATCGCGGCACCGTAGTCACGGAGCAGATGGAGTGCCTCGCGAAGCTGGTCTGACGAATACCGCAGGACGTCCAGTTTGATGTAGTCGGCCAGCTCAAGCAGCGGCTCGCAGCCCGGCCGGTAAACGAAATCATCGAGTGAAATCTTGTGCCCCAGCGCTTTCAGACGTTTCAGTCCGTCAATGACCTCAGCTTCCGGCTCGACATCCTGAAGGATCTCGACCACCACCTGACCTTCGAAGAACGGAGCCAGCGAAGGATCGATGATGAACCGGCGGGGCACGTTGACGAAGGCCAGCGCACTTCCGACCAAGGTATCGATCCCGATCTGGAGAAAGCTCCCGCTGATCACGGCCGAGGACGCCAGGTCGCCGTCATCGATGCGTGCGTAATCCACATTCCCATGGCGGTAGAGCAGTTCGTAGCCAATGACCCCCATCTCCCGATCATAGATCGGCTGCCTGGCCACGAAGATCTCTTGATCATTGAGGCGATCACGTACTGAGGTCATGGCCATTACCTGTTCGTTATCTTCGAGCGAAGGAGGCGTTATCGCCCGGCCTAACAATGAGCAGTAGGCGATTTCTGTCCAAGCGCATAGCAGCTGACGTGTCTCACAGCCCGCCTTGTGGGTCGCTCCGGCGATCACAGAGCCCGGCAATGCTCCCGCCGCTGCTCCTTGAAGGCAAACCTCGATCCGGCGCCATCTGGTATGAGATTGTCCGACAATCGCCTTAGTTGCATCTATCCTCCGGCACAAGATGATCGCGTGCCGGCAAAGTTCGCAGGATTGCCGAGAATCGCAAGCGATCCCCTCAACCAAGTCAAGCCTTAGGCGCTGCTGCTGCAGAACCACCGCAACGAAATCGGTCGGCTGGTCCGACCGCCTGACTCCACTTTCGAGCCGAGGTTTCGTAAGGGACTCGAGGCAGACACCAAGGGCCAACGCGGAGACTCTCGGCACTCTAGTGACGCCGTCGCAAGCACCTGCGTATTCCAGTGAAACCGGACACCCAGTCCGAAGGAAAGCGGACAGCCGTTCCGATCGAAGCCGGACAGTCAGTC
>NZ_JAAIJR010000290.1 GCF_010915725.1 Thiorhodococcus mannitoliphagus | reverse complement strand
CTGGCCAATCTGGTCGGTCTGAAAGCGGAAGAAAATGGCGTCGAGCTGATGTTTCAGATTCCCGCCGAGTTGCCGACCGCCCTGGTGGGCGATCCGCTGCGGTTGGGGCAGATCCTGACCAATCTGGGCAACAACGCGGTGAAATTCACCGACGCGGGCGGCGAGATCGTGGTCGCCATCGCCGTCCGGGAGCGGACCGACCACGAGGCGGTGCTGCATTTTTCCGTGCGCGACACCGGCATCGGCATGCAGCCCGAGCAACAGCAAAAACTCTTCCAGAGCTTCAGCCAGGCCGACAGCTCTACCACCCGCCGTTATGGCGGCACCGGTCTGGGGCTCGCCATCTCGAAGAAACTCACGGCCATGATGGATGGCGACATCTGGGTCGAAAGCGAGGCTGGCCGCGGCTCGGTCTTTCATTTCACCGCCCGCTTCGGGCTGCAGCAAGGGCAGATCTCGAAACGCCGACCCATCGCCGCCGATCTCGGTGCGCTGCCTGTCTTGGTCGTCGACGACAATGCCAGCTCCCGGGAGATCCTCGCCACCATGCTGGCCAGCTTCGGGTTCAACGTCGATCAGGCCGGCAGCGGCGCCAGCGCCCTGGCCTTGCTGGAGCAGGCCGATCACGGCCATCCCTACCAACTGGTGCTGATGGACTGGAAAATGCCCGGACTCGACGGCATCGAGACCACCCGTGCGATTCAGCGCAATGGGCTGATCGAGCATTTGCCCACCGTCATTATGGTGACCGCCTATGGGCGCGAGGACGCCCGCCAAGCGGCCGGTGGCGTCGACATCAACGCCTATCTGACCAAGCCAGTCACGCCATCCAGTTTGTTGGACGCCGTTCTGCTGGCCATGGGCCAGGAGGCCGCCGCCGGTAGCGGCCGCCAGACCCGCGAGGATGACACGGCCAACGCCATCGCTGCCTTGCGCGGCGCCCATGTCCTGCTGGTGGAAGATAACGACATGAACCAGGAGCTGGCGCTCGAGTTGCTGACTACCAATGGCATACGCGCGGCCGTCGCCAACAATGGTGCGGAAGCGCTCGAATGGCTGAAACGCGAGGCATTCGACGGCGTGCTGATGGACTGTCAGATGCCGGTCATGGACGGCTTTGAGGCAACGCGAAGAATCCGCCAGCAGGACAGGTTCAAGGCGCTGCCGATCCTGGCCATGACCGCTAACGCCATGGCCGGTGACCGCGAGAAGGTGCTGGCCGCCGGCATGAATGAGCACATCGCAAAGCCGATCAACGTCAATGAGATGTTCGTGACCATGGCCAAGTGGATCACGCCATCCGCTCCGCCACCTGCCGCCACACCAAGCACCGATGATGAGAAAGCGCCCTTGCTCGAGCTGCCCGGCATCGACACCGACGCCGGCCTTGCCGTGAGCCAGGGACGCTACGCGCTCTATCGCCGGCTGCTGCTCAAGTTCCGCGCCAGCGAAGTCGATTTTGCCGAGCGCTTTCGCAAGGCCCAGACCGATCCCGACCCCCAGGCCGCCGAACGCTGCGCTCACACCCTCAAGGGCATGGCCGCCAACATCGGCGCCCAGGGGATCAGGGCCAAGGCACAACGGCTGGAAGCGGCCTGTCATGACCGGGCGGCGGACGCGCAACTGGATGAACTCCTCCAGCAAACGCAGGTCGAGCTGCAGTTGGTGCTGCAAGGCCTCGCCCGGCTCGAAGGTGAAGCCGCCAGCGCGGACGTCTCTGGAGCCCTGGACCATCGGCAGCTGCGAGATCTGATGACCCGGCTGCGTGTCCTGCTGGAAGACGACGATACCGATGCGACCGATCTGGTGACAGCCTTGCTCGAACGACCGGGCATGCAGTCGCACCGCACGCCCCTCAAGGCCTTGGCCAGGGCGGTTGGCGACTACGACTTCCCGACAGCGCTCGACGCGCTGGCGCGACTCGAAGCGGACCTCGGCCGTGCGGATTCGGCCGCGTCGTCACGAACAATGGTCAGTTGAGCTTCGGCGCTATCAAAGACCAGGCCAGGCTGATCACGCCGGCTTTGGCAAGTACCATCCGCACTTTTCCGTACGCTCCAGCTCGGATTGCCCCAGCCTGTTGACCTCAGTATCGATGAGACAGCGCAGCGCGACAACCCGGGGCTTGGCATACCTCCGCCGTTCAGCTCCTGAAGGCATGACCAGAGTCAGCGATCCTCCGTCGATGATTTCGACTGCCGTTTCTCCTCATACATCCGGCTGTCAGCGCGTCGGGTACGCTTCAGCCCGGATTACCCTAG
>NZ_JAAIJR010000028.1 GCF_010915725.1 Thiorhodococcus mannitoliphagus | reverse complement strand
GTATCGTGATGGCGGATCGCCCTATCGGGCATCCGCCCTACGAGGCTGGGTCGCCGCCATCGGCTCATGGTCAGAGGATTGACGCAGGGGGCGCGGCGGTGAACCCTGATGCGTCACTTCTTCTCCCCGCCGCCGTTAGCCCGCGTAGGGCGGAACGCGATAGCGGTTCCGCCATTTTGCTCGGTATCGTGATGGCGGATCGCCCTATCGGGCATCCGCCCTACGAGGCTGGGTCGCCGCCATCGGCTCGTGGTCAGAGGATTGACGCAGGGGGCGCGGCGGTGAACCCTGATGCGTCGCTTCTTCTCCCCGCCGCCGGGAGCCCGCGTAGGGCGGAACGCGATAGCGGTTCCGCCATTTTGCTCGGTATCGTGATGGCGGATCGCCCTATCGGGCATCCGCCCTACGAGGCTAGGCGCCTATAGAGATCCGCGTTCACTGCCCCATAGGCAGCTCAGAAAGCCGTCGAGGCACGGCACACCTCCCACACCGGGTTCACTGCCGCATCGACGGTTCAGAAATCCACCAGCGCCTGCGAATAGAGCCAACTCATGTTCACTGCCAAAACGAGGGCGTCAGAGTGATCGCGTATTGCGCCTTATGATTGGCAGGCTGCTCGCCCCCAAGACGCACGCTGAGGCTCGGTTAAGGCGAGGGGTGGGTCTCAAGGCCGGCGCTCATCGTGAATCCCCCGGAGGTGGGGTCGATGGATATCGATCAGGGTAGGGCCGCTGCGAGCGCGCCCATTTTAACTGCCGAGAGCCTGCGGTTGAGGGCGCGCGGAGGTCCGATCCGCCACTTGCTCGCGAGCGAGGAGCTTGTTGACGGTGTCGAGCATTTTCTCGATTGCGGACTCGGCGATGGGGGTTAGCTCATAGCTGGCATAGTCGAACGAATCGCCGCCGCCAGTGATGAGGTAGGCGTCGGGTACGCGTTGGTAGAGGGTTTCGCACCAGGCCAGGAGTTCTCGGGGATCGAGAAAATGTGCCATGGTCGAGACCGCATGCTCATCTGGCGCGAGCGGTTGGCAGCGCACCTCGCCCGGGGCGAGATCCACGGCCGCATCGAGAAAGATCACCAGATCCTTGTCGGCGAGATCCGCCACCATCTCTGCTGTCAGAACGTGTCTTGAGGCCACCTCGACGTGGCTCGGCAGTTCCAGACCCGCAAGGCGATCGGCCGCGAGCGGCCCCAAGGCGTCGTCTCCACGAATCGGGCTGCCGTATCCGATAATCAGCGTCTTCAAGTCCAGTCCTCAACCGCGCGTCATGGTATCGACGACCCGGCCCGAGGCGTCCTTGAGTTCGATGGTCAGGGGCATCTGTCCGAAGGCGTGCGAGGCGCATGACAGACAGGGGTCGTAGCAGCGGATGACGGCCTCGACGCGGTTGAGCATGCCTTCCTGGAGGTCGTTGCCATCGACATAGGCATCGGCGACCTGACGGATGGATTGGTTCATCGCCAGGTTGTTGTGGCCGGTGGCGATGACGAGGTCGACCCAGGTGATGAGACCGTCGTCGTCGATGCGGTAGTGGTGCATCAGGGTCCCGCGCGGGGCCTCGGCGACTCCGATGCCTTCGGAGCGGTTGCTGCGCGCGCGCGCGCGCACACGGGTATCGAGGATGGTCGGATCCTTGAGCAGGCGCTCAATCATCTCGATGGCATAGATGATCTCGACCAGCCGCGCATAGTGGTAGTGGAAGCTGCTGGCAATGGGGCCGGATTCCTGCAGCATGTGGAACTCGGCGAGGGCGACGTCGGCGTACGGCGTTCCGCAGGCGTTGGCGTTGTTGAGCCTGGCCAAGGGGCCGACGCGGTAGATGCCTTTGGGATAGCCCTGGGCCTTGAAGTAGGGGAACTTCATGTAGCTGTAGTCCTCGACGGCTTCGCCGATGAGCCGCTCGTACTCCCAGGGTGGCACCATGTCTTCCAGGATGTTGCCTTTGGCGTCCTTGACGCGAAGCACGCCGTCGTAGTGCTCTAGGTTCCCCTTGGGCGTGACCAGGCTGAAAAAGAGCGTGGGCATGGTGCCGAAGTGGTCGGCCTCGTCCTTGAACTTGGGGACCAGGGTCTTGAAGAAGTCGTAGGTGCGCTTGGCGATCTCCAGCCCTTCGGGCAGGAGCTTGAGGATGGCGTCGCGCTTGTCCTGGCTTAGGGGTTCGCTGACGCCGCCCGGCACCACCCAGGTCGGATGGATCTTCTTGCCACCCAGGGTCTCGATGATGCTTTGACCGATCTGGCGCAGCCGGATGCCGTCTTTCGCGAGGTCGGGATACTGGCGCATGACGCCGAAGATGTTGCGCGAGACTGGGTCCGAGTCCCAGCCCATGAGCAGGTCCGGCGACGACAGATGAAAAAAGGACAGGGCGTGCGATTGGGTGAGCTGCGCCAGGTTCATGATCCGGCGTAGCTTTTCGGCCGTCGGCGGAATGCTCACCGAGAGCAGATGGTCGCAGGCCTTGTTGGAGGCCAGCAGGTGACTGACCGGACAGATGCCGCAGGTGCGCGCGGTCAGCGCCGGCATCTCGCGGTAGGGGCGGCCTTCGCAAAACTTTTCGAAGCCGCGGAACTGGGTTAGGTGGAACTTGGCATCCTCGACCCCGCCGCCGTCGCCAAGCTGGAGAGTGATGCGGGCGTGTCCTTCGATGCGGGTGACCGGTTCGATGGTGACGGTGCGGCTCATGGCGGCGATCCCCTGTGCAAATAGCCAGTGACGAGAAGAGGTGAGGGTGCGGCGGTGCTCAGGTCGAGGCGGCCTTTTCCTCGTTCTCCAAGGCCTTGGCCGTGATCTCGTGATAGAGGTGGGTGAGCTTGGCGATGATGTCCTGCAGCTCTGGATGCTGTCCCCAATGGGGTTGCTGTTGTTGGGCGTCCTCGAAGACCTCTTGGAGGAAGTAGATGTCGAAACTGTCGAGCCGCTCGCCTCGGTCCACCTTTTCCTTGAGGTCGAGCGCGCGCGGCAGGCGTTGCGTGCGCATGCGCTCAAGCAGCGCGACGATGACGCCGGTCTCGTAAGTGGCTTCGCTCATAGGGGATTCCTGCTGGCTCGGAGTTCTTTCGTGAGATTTGGTCTCAGGCGCCGAAGCGTGTGACCTTGCTGGGGTCTGGCGTTCTGCCCTCGATCAGCTCGCTCAGCACGTACCAGATGGCGTCCGCATGCGGCGGGCAGCCTGGCACGAAGACGTCGACCTTGACCTCGCCATGGATCGGCTTCACGGTCTCTAGCAAGGGCGGCACGCAGCGGGTCGGGATCTGCGGCTGCAGGGTGACGTTCTCGCGGTAGGCGCGATCCATGACGTCCGCGAGCTTGAAGTGGTTGCGGATGGCCGGGACGTTGCCGGTCACGGCGCAGTCACCGAGGCTGATCAGCAGTTTACAGTGCTTGCGAAAGGTCTTGGCCTTCTCCAGGTCGTCATCGTTGCTGATGGAGCCCTCAAGGATGCCGACGTCGACCTGATCCGGCAGTTCCTTGGTGTCCACCAGGGGGCTGTAGACGATGTCGATCTGCTGCGCGAGATCGACCAAGCGCTGGTCCATGTCCAAGAAGGACATATGGCATCCGGAGCAGCCGTCCAGCCAGGTGGTGGCGACGGTGATCTTGTTCGGCGTGCTCATTGGGCATGTCTCCGGCGCGCGAGAATTGGCAGGAAGTGTTGGTCTTTGACCATTTCGCCGGCGGAAGTACCCTGCTTCACGAGGGCGCCGGTTGGACAGACCTGGACGCACTTGCCGCAGCTGGTGCAGGTCTCGCTCTGGCCCCAAGGCAGCGCCAGGTCCGTGATCACACGGCAGTCGCTGCCGCGCCCCATGACGTCCCAGGTGTGTGCCCCTTCGATCTCGTCGCAGACCCGGACGCAGCGGGTGCAGAGAATGCATCTGTTGTGATCGAGGCGAAACATTTCATGCGAGCTGTCTACCGGATAAGGCGTCTGCCGGTAGGGCACTCTGACATGGTCGACGCCGCAGCTCTGGCCCATGGTCTGAAGCTCGCAGTGGCCGTTGGAGACGCAGACGGAGCAGACATGATTGCGCTCGGCGAAGAGCATCTCGACGATGGTGCGGCGGTAGCGCTGCAGCCGCTCGGTATTGGTTCGGACCTCCATGCCTTCGGCGACACGCGTCGAGCAGGCAGCGGCGAGTCGGCCTTGACCGGCGATCTCGATCATGCAGAGGCGACAGCCGCCCCATACCGAAAGGCCATCGAGGTAGCAGAGGCTAGGGATCGCGATCTTGTTCTCACGACAGACCTCGATGATGGTCTCGTCTTCACGGGCAGAGAGATCCTGGTCGTCGATCTTGAGGGTGACGGCGCGAATGTTTGGCGGCGTGACTGGTAGGGGCATGGTGCCTCCGGGTAGTCGTCAGGGGCTGGCGGCGAAAGGCCTCGAAGTGGGCGCTGGCGCTCGATCTAGTGGCGCTGATTCAAACAGCGCCTAGGATCCTTAGAGGGCGCAAAATGCTTGTAGATGAGTCAAATTTCGATGAAGCGTCCGACCATCCAAGGCCGTCGGTATCGGTATCGGTATCGGTATCGGTATCGAACCGACGATAGCGATACCGATGGCATGACGCGTCGGTCTGAGGCGAAGCCTCGCTAGGAGTCAGCGCGGTGCTGGCTCGGTGTGGTGCCGGAAACGCGGACGCGTCGCGATGCTGCCTCATGCGCCGTCCTCCGCTTGCAGCTTCTCCTCGTACTCCTGGCGGAAGTAGCGCAAGGTGCTGAGCACCGGATTGGGCGCCGTTTGTCCGAGTCCGCAGAGACTGGTGGCCTGGACGACCTCGCACAGATCTTCCAGCAGCGCGAGGTCGGCGTGGCTTGCCTGCGCCTTGGTGATCTTGTCGAGGATGCCGTGCATCTGATAAGTGCCCGTGCGGCAGGGAACGCATTTACCGCAAGACTCGGTCATGCAGAACTCCATGAAGTAGCGGGCGACGTCGACCATGGATGAGGTCTCGTCCATCACGATCATGCCGCCGGAACCCATCATAGTGCCCAGTGTCTTGAGGCTGTCGTAGTCCACTGGAATGTCCAGGTGGGCCTCCGGGATGCAGCCACCGGAGGGGCCGCCGGTCTGGACCGCCTTAAAGTTTTGGCCGTCCGGGATGCCGCCGCCGATGACCTCGATGATGTCCCTCAAGGTTGTCCCCATTGGAACCTCGATCAGTCCGGTGTTCTCGATCTTACCGGCCAGCGCGAACACCTTGGTCCCCTTGGATTTGTCCGTGCCGATGGAGGCAAACCAGTCACCGCCCTCGCGAATGATGGGCGCGATGTTGGCGAAGGTCTCGACGTTGTTGATCAGGGTCGGGCAGCCCCAGAGGCCGGACTCGGCCGGGTAGGGCGGTCGCGGTCTCGGCTGCCCCCGCAGCCCCTCGATGGAGGCCATGAGCGCGGTCTCCTCGCCGCAGACGAAGGCGCCGGCTCCGAGTCGGATCTCGACCTCGAAGCTGAACTGGGTGTCGGCGACCTTGCTGCCGAGGAAGCCGGCCCGCTTCGCCTTGCGGATGGCGGTCTGCAGGCGCTCGACGGCGAGCGGATATTCGGCTCGGACGTAGATGTAGGCCTTGCTCGCGCCCACGGCGTAGGCGGCGATCGCCATGCCCTCGAGCACGCGGTGAGGGTCGGATTCGAGTACCGCGCGGTCCATGAAGGCACCGGGGTCGCCCTCGTCGGCATTGCAGATGACGTATTTCTGATCGCCCGGCATCTTGGCGACGGTCGACCACTTGAGCCCCGTTGGATAGCCGCCACCGCCGCGTCCGCGCAGGCCGCTTGCCGTGATCTCGCGCAGGACGTCGGCTGGGGTCATCTCGGAGAGCGCCTGCACCAGCGATGCGTAGCCGCCGGCCGCCACATAGCCCTTGAAGCTGTTCGGATCGATGATGCCCGAATTTTCGAGCACGATCTTGCGCTGACGCGCGAAGAATGGCTGTTCGGTGGGGCAGCGCAGCCGTTCTACGGGCGATCCGCCGACACTGCCGAGGATGTCGGCGGCATCCTCTGGGGTGACATCGCGGTAGAGCACGGAGCCGGCGAGATCGGCCCCCTTGTCGGCCACGGCGACCAAGGGGCCGGCCGAGCAGAGCCCCATGCACCCGACCCCTTTGACCTTGCAGGACGCGTCACCGTCGCCCTTGGTCTGGTTGAGCGCATCGAGCACATGGGTCGCGCCTGAGGACTGGCAGCTCGCGGCCATGCACACACGGACCTCATGCGTGACGTGAGCCTCTTCCGCTTCGAATTCGGCAGCCTTCTCGGCCAAGTCTTCCAGATGCATATCAGTCTAGCTCCTCGAGCTTGGCGACCAGGGTATCCGAGGCGAGCTTGCCGATGACATCACCGTCAAGCACGACGGCCGGCGCCAGTCCGCAGGCGCCAACGCAGCGTGCCGTGAGCACCGAAAGCTTGTCGTCTTCCGTGGTCTCGCCTGGGTTGACGTCGTAGCGCTCCTCGATACCTTCCAAGAGTGCTCCAGCCCCTTTGATATAGCAAGCCGTTCCGGTGCAGACCACGCAGGCGTGGCGGCCCTTCGGCTTGAGCATGAAGATGTGGTAGAAGGTCGCGACGCCAAAGACCTTGCTGAGTGGCAGATCCAGGGATGCGGCGACGAAGCGCAGGGATGACTCGTCAAGATAGCCGAAGGCGTCTTGGACGCTGTGCAGGGTCTCGATCAGGGCATGGTCGGCATAGCCGTTTCGGCGCATCGTAGCGTTGACCAGTTTCCAGCGCTTGTCGTCGCTCGGCATTGGCGGTTTGGCGTGCTGCAGTGTCATGTCACCTCCCAGGCGGCAGTGATTGGGAGCGCGTCGCGGCGCGTTGCTCTGCTGATCCGGCAGGCTAGGTGGACCAGAAGGGTCGAGTCTCCAGTCAAGCTGAAGGTACTATGACGCAAGTCTATGACAAAACGAAGTCCCCGCCTCGATCCACTGCGGGCGGTCAAGTCCAGTTGCAAGTCCCGGCCCGGCTTTCTTTCGGCACTGAGGGATCCGCGGCTATACTCTGCGCTGCCAACAGCTCCCACCGATACCACTGACGACTATGGACGAGACCCCTCGGCCGCGACGCAGGCCGCGCGGCATCTACCTGCTGCCTAACCTCTTTACCACTGCGGCCCTCTTCGCCGGCTTCTACGCCGTGCTGTCCGCGACCCAGGATCGTTTCGAGGCCGCTGCACTCGGCATCCTTGCCGCGATGCTCCTTGATGGCTTCGACGGGCGGATCGCGCGCATGACGAACACCCAAAGCGAGTTCGGCGCTGAGTATGACAGTCTCTCCGACATGGTGGCCTTCGGTGTGGCGCCGGCCTTGGTGGCCTACCACTGGGCGCTGGGTGAGCTGGGGAAGGTAGGCTGGCTCGCCGCATTCGTGTTTACGGCGGCTGCGGCGCTGCGTCTGGCGCGCTTCAACACGCAGGTCGGGATCGCCGATAAGCGCTATTTTCAGGGGCTTGCCAGTCCCTCAGCCGCGGCCATCATCGCCACGGGTATCTGGACGGCGAATGATCTCGGCATCGACGGCTCGGATGTCTCCTGGCTGGCCGCCTTCCTGACCGCCAGTGCCGGACTGCTGATGGTGAGCAACTTTCGCTATCTGAGCTTCAAGCAGATCAATCTGCAGGGGCGGGTGCCCTTTCTGCTTGCGGTGGCCGTCATGCTCGGCTTTGCGGTGGTCTATATCTATCCGCCGCTCGTGCTTTTCATCCTGGCGGTGACTTACGCGGCTTCTGGGCCAGTCTGGACGGTATTCAGGCTCAGGCGCAGCCGGAGTCGCAGGCGGCGAGAGACCGCTGGCAGCTAGCGGAGGTCGAGGGCCGCTAGAGGCGGCTCTGGTGGCGTCGGAGGTTCAAGACTTGGCAAAGAAAAAGGCGCTGACCCATTTGGATCAGCGCCTTTTGCGTTTTTGGTACCGTCATCGGACGGTGCCTAGAGCTGGTGCCGAGAAGAGGACTCGAACCTCCACGAACTTTCGTTCACATGGACCTGAACCATGCGCGTCTACCAATTCCGCCACCTCGGCAGGACCGGCTTGGATTGCGCTTTGTGGACGCCCTCCGCCAGTGGAGCGCGAATGTTAGCGAGACAGGTTGGGGTTGTCAACGCTACACTAGGGCTTTCCATCAACGAATGAGATCACGTGGCACGACGTAGACCATCAGCCCCTGCAAAGACCGGGGATCCGCATCGCCAACGCGAGGCGAAGAAGTACGAAAACCCAATCCCTAGCCGGGAGTTCATCCTGGAGACGCTGACGGAGCAGGGGGTTCCGCTTTCGTTTGACGAACTTGCCGAGGCCCTCGCGCTGCGTGACGAGCAGGACCTCGTCGCCCTCGAGCGCCGCCTGGGCGCGATGGTTCGCGACGGCCAATTGGTGCGCAACCGCAACCAGGTCTATTGTCCCGTCAACAAGCGCGATCTCATCGCCGGGCGCGTCATCGGTCATCCTGATGGTTTCGGCTTCGTGCGCCCGGACGAGGGCGGTGACGACCTCTATCTCTATAACAAGGAGATGCGCGCGCTCTTTCACGGCGACCGCGTCGTCGTGCGCGTCAGCGGCCGTGATCGGCGGGGGCGGCTAGAGGGTGCGGTTGTCGAGATCCTCGAGCGCAACACGCGCAGCGTCGTCGGTCGGCTCTATAAAGAGAGTGGTGTCGGCTTCGTTGCACCTGACAATAAACGCCTAGCTCACGACATCATCATTCCGAGCGATCGGATGAATGAGGCTGAACAGGGTCAGATCGTGGTGGCCGAGATCACCGACCAGCCGACGCACCGAACCCAGCCGATCGGGCGGGTGCAGGAGGTACTGGGTGACCACATGGCGGCGGGCATGGAGACGGATATCGCCATCCGGGCCCATGATCTCCCGGTGGACTGGCCGGCCGAGGTCGAGTCCGAGATCGCCGGTCTTGCCGCGGAGGTGCCGGAAGCGGCGAAGGAGGGTCGCACCGACCTGCGCCAATTGCCCCTGGTGACCATCGACGGCGCGGATGCGCGCGATTTCGACGATGCGGTTTATTGCGAGCGCACGCCCAAGGGTTGGAAACTGCTTGTCTGCATCGCGGATGTCTCTGCCTACGTGCGACCAGGCACTGCCCTGGATACCGAGGCGCAGAAGCGCGGTAACTCCGTTTACTTTCCGGATCGCGTGATTCCCATGCTGCCGGAGGTCTTGTCCAACGGGCTCTGCTCGCTCAATCCGCACGTCGATCGTCTCTGCATGACGGCCGAGATCTACGTCGCCCGTGACGGCAAGGTGATGCGAACCCGCTTCTTCGAGGCCGTGATGCGCTCTCAGGCCCGCCTCACCTACGACCAGGTCGCAGCCATGGTCGTCGACGGCGACCCCGCGCTTTGCGAGCGCTTCGCCGAGGTGCTGCCCCACCTGCACGAACTCTATCAGCTCTTTCAAGCCCTGCTGGCGCGCCGGACTGAGCGCGGCGCCATCGACTTCGATACCACCGAGACCAAGTTTGCGTTCAACGACCAGGGGCGCATCGACGCCATTGTTCCCCAGATCCGCAATGACGCCCATCGCCTGATCGAAGAATGCATGCTGGCGGCCAATGTTGCTGCGGCGCGGCTCTTTCAGCGCAAACGGATTCCGGCGATCTATCGCATCCACGACACCCCGAGCGAAGAGAAGCTGACCGATCTGCGTGAGTTCCTGGGGCAGCTCGCCCTGAAGCTCCCAGGCGGGGCCAAGCCGACCGCCGCCGACTATGCCGAGCTGCTCAAGCAGGTCCAAGACCGGCCTGACCGCCGTTTGATCCAGACGGTCTTGCTGCGCTCGATGCAGCAGGCCATGTACAGCTCGGACAATGCAGGTCACTTCGGGCTGGCCTACGATGCCTATACTCACTTCACCTCGCCCATCCGTCGCTATCCCGACCTCATCGTCCACCGCCTGATCAAGCACCTGCTCGCGGGTGGCACGGCGGCGGACCTGGAGCTTTCCAAGACGGATCTGCAGCAGATCGCCGAGCAGTGCTCGGGCACCGAGCGGCGCGCCGACGAGGCCACGCGTGACGCCGAGGACTGGCTCAAGTGTGAGTTCATGCAGGACAAGCTGGGTGAGTCCTTCGAAGGCAGCATCACCAGCGTCAACTCCTTCGGAATCTTCGTCGAGCTGGACGAGGTCTATGTCGACGGCCTGGTGCATATCACGGCGCTGGATAACGACTTCTATCATTTCGACCCCATCGGACATCGTCTGCATGGCGAGCGTACCGGCACCGTTTACCGACTCGGCGATCGCTTGCGGGTGCAGGTTGCGGCAGTGAACTTGGACGATCGCAAGATCGACTTCGTCCTGGCTGAGTCGGCTGGACGCGGGAATCCGCGGCCTGCAAAGAAGAACGAGCAAGCGCCGGCCAAGCCTGCCGCCGCGAAGAAGAGCCGCAGTCGCTCCAGGCGCAAGCGCCAGTCGGGCGGACCCAAGCCGGCCTCTTGACGATGCGGGGTGAGACGCCGGTCGCTGGCATCCACAGCGTCCGCGCTGCGCTCAAGCACGGCGCGGATGGGGTGCGCGAGGTTTGGCTGGAGCGCAGTCGGCGCGATCGCCGTTTGGGGGAGCTTGCCGAGCTGGCGAAGGCCGCTGGGGTCAAGATTCGTCAGATGGATCGCGATGCGCTGGACGGGGTCGCGGAAGGCGCCACCCATCAGGGCGCGATCGCCTGGGTCAGTGTGCCAGCCGCGCGCTCGGAGCGCGATCTCGCGGTCTTGCTCGATGCGCTGGATGATCCGCCTTTTCTCCTGCTCCTGGACGAGGTTCAGGATCCGCACAATCTTGGGGCTTGCCTGCGCACCGCGGATGCCGCTGGGGTGCATGCCGTGGTTGCGCCGAAGGACAATGCGGTGGGTTTGACGCCCGTCGTGTGCAAGGTTGCGAGTGGCGCAGCGGAAACCCTGCCGTACATTCAGGTCACCAATCTCGCTCGGACCATGGACGCGCTCAGGGAGCGCGGGATCTGGCTGATCGGAGCAGCCGGCGAGTCCGAGGGCACGCTCTATGCGACCGACCTGAGGGGTCCATTGGGTCTGGTGATGGGCAGCGAGGGCACTGGGCTGCGCCGCCTGACGCGGGCGCGCTGCGATACCCTGGTCAAGCTACCCATGTGTGGCAGGGTCGAGAGCCTCAATGTCTCTGTCGCGGCCGGCATCTGCCTTTTCGAGGCCTTGCGGCAACGTCAAGGCCACTGAGTGCGGTCATTGCTTGGCGCCGTGCATTCTGGGAGCGCAGCGCGGCTCGCACTCAAGTTAAGATGTATCCGTCATCCCTAGCACCTAGAGCAATCGCCCATGTTGGTCCTTCGTGGCGCACCCGCCATCTCCGAATTCCGTCTTCAGAAGCTTGCCGATCGTCTCAGTGAGCAGACCGGGGCACAGGTCCAACCCTATGCGGAATATGTCCATTTCGCCCAGTTGTCCGCCGAGCTGAGCGAGCAGGAGCGCGGTGTGCTCGAGCGTCTGCTGCGTTATGGGCCGAGTCTGCCGTCGCACGCGCCCGAAGGCGCGCTGATCCTGGTCGTCCCTCGGCCGGGGACCATCTCACCCTGGTCTTCCAAGGCGACCGACATCGCACACAACTGCGGATTGGCGGCTGTGGCGCGGCTCGAGCGCGGGGTCGCCTACTACCTTTCCACGTCGGGGGATGTGCTGGCGGGGGAGGGGCTCGAGACTGCGGCAGCCTTGCTGCACGATCGCATGACTCAGGTTGCGCTCTTCGACATGGAGTCCGCGAGTCATTTGTTCGATGCGGCCGAACCGCGGCCCCTGGGGCGTGTCGATGTGCTGGGGGGCGGGCGTCCCGCGCTGGCCGCCGCCAATCTGGAGCTTGGTTTGGCGCTCTCCGATGGCGAGATCGACTATCTTGTCGACAGCTTTAGTCGCTTGCGCCGAAACCCGACGGACGTCGAGCTGATGATGTTCGCTCAGGCCAATTCCGAGCACTGTAGACATAAGATCTTCAACGCCGATTGGGTCATTGACGGCGAGCGCCAGGAGCGCTCGCTGTTCGCCATGATTCGCAATACGACGGAGAAGGCGCCCAAGGGGGTGCTGTCAGCCTACAAGGACAACGCCGCCGTGCTCGAGGGTTGGGACGGCCGGCGCTTCATGCCTTGTCCCGAGAGCGGTGTCTACGGTGAGTCCGAGGAGGAGATCCACCTCCTCATCAAGGTCGAGACGCACAACCACCCGACCGCCATTGCGCCGGATCCAGGTGCGGCGACAGGTTCGGGTGGGGAGATTCGTGACGAGGGTGCTACCGGCCAGGGTGCCAAGCCCAAGGCGGGTCTCTGCGGCTTCTCCGTGTCCAATCTACGCATTCCGGGCGCCGAGCAGCCCTGGGAGCAGGACCACGGCAAGCCGGACCGGATCGTCTCGGCCTTGGATATCATGCTGGAAGGCCCGATCGGGGCAGCGGCCTTCAACAACGAGTTCGGCCGGCCCAACCTCGCTGGCTATTTCCGCACCTACGAGCAGCTGGTCCCGAGCGCCGGCGGCATGGCCGAGCTGCGCGGCTACCACAAGCCCATCATGCTGGCGGGTGGGCTCGGCAACATCCGTGCGGAGCATGTCGAGAAGGGCGAGTTTCCGGCCGGCACGCCGCTCGTGGTGCTGGGTGGACCCGCGATGCTCATCGGACTCGGTGGCGGCGCGGCGTCGAGCATGACTTCCGGGACCTCTGCGGAGGATCTGGACTTTGCCTCGGTGCAGCGCGCCAATCCCGAGATGCAGCGGCGCTGTCAGGAGGTCATCGACCGCTGCTGGGCGCGCGGTGCGGAGAATCCCATCCTTTTTATCCACGATGTGGGGGCGGGCGGGCTCTCCAATGCCTTGCCGGAGCTGGTGCACGACGGCGGGCGTGGCGGTCGTTTCGGACTGCGCGAGATCCCCAATGACGACCCAGGCATGTCGCCGATGGAGATCTGGTGCAACGAGGCGCAGGAGCGCTATGTCCTGGCCGTTGCCGCCGAGCGCCTGGATGTCTTCAAGACCCTCTGCGAGCGCGAGCGCTGCCCCTATGCTGTCGTCGGGCAGGCCACCGAGGAAGCGCACCTGAGGCTGGAGGATGCGCATTTCCAGGATCGGCCGATCGACATGCCGCTCTCGCTGTTGCTGGGCAAACCGCCCAAGATGCTGCGCGATGTGGCCCGAGTGGATCCGCCCTGTGACGACTTCGATCCCAGCGAGATCGACATCGGCGCGGCGCTCTATCGCGTCCTGCGGCTGCCGACCGTTGCGGACAAGACCTTTCTCATCACCATCGGCGACCGCAGCATCACGGGGCAGGTGGCGCGCGACCAAATGGTTGGCCCTTGGCAAGTCCCTGTTGCTGACTGCGCCGTGACCATCAGTGACTTCCGCGGCTTCACTGGTGAGGCCATGGCGATGGGCGAGCGCACGCCGCTCGCGCTGCTGAATGCGCCCGCATCCGGCCGCATGGCGGTGGCCGAGGCGATTACCAACATTGCGGCCGCCAACATCGAGCAGCTCGGCGACATCAAGCTCTCGGCCAATTGGATGGCGGCCGCAGGCCATCCGGGTGAGGACGCGCGGCTCTATGACACCGTGCGTGCCGTCGGCATGGAGCTGTGCGAGGCGCTCGGGATCGCCATTCCGGTCGGCAAGGACTCCATGAGCATGAAGACGGTTTGGCAGGGCGCCGGGGGTGATCGCTGTGAGATGACGTCGCCCTTGTCACTCATCGTCTCGGCCTTTGCGCCGGTCGCGGACGTGCGGCGGACGCTGACACCCCAGCTACGCACCGACGAAGGTGACACCGACCTCATCCTCATCGATCTCGGCCGCGGACAAAACCGGCTGGGCGGCTCCTGTTTGGCGCAGGTCTTCAACCATGTCGGCGCGGCAGTCCCGGATCTGGACGATGCGGACCTGCTCAAGCGCTTTTTTGCCGCCATACAGGAACTGCGCGAGGAAGACCTCATCCTCGCCTATCACGATCGCTCCGACGGAGGGCTGATCACGACCCTCTGCGAGATGGCCTTCGCCGGACGTTGCGGCGTCGATGTCGATCTGGCGGCCGTCGGGCCGGACGATTTGTCGGCCCTGTTCAGTGAGGAACTCGGTGCCGTGATCCAGGTCCGGCATACGGAGACGGATATTGTGCTGCGGATCCTGGACTACTACGGGCTTGCCGAGTTCAGCCCGGTCATCGCCATGCTGGACGACAGCGACGAGATCCGCATCTGTCGTCGCTGCAAGGTGTTGTTCGAGGCAACGCGCGTGGACCTGCAGCAGGCCTGGTCCGAGACCAGCCTGTGGATGCAATCGCTGCGCGATAATCCGGAGTGCGCACAAGAGGCCTTCGACCGGATCGCGAGCCCGGATCCTGGCCTAAGCTCCCTGCTCAGCTTCGATCCGGATGACGACATCGCCGCGCCCTATGTGGAGCGCGGAGCGCGCCCGCCCATCGCCATCCTTCGGGATCAGGGCGTCAATGGTCAGATCGAGATGGCGGCCGCCTTTCACGCGGCTGGCTTCGCCTGCGTGGATGTGCATCTTTCTGACGTCATTGCCGGGCGTATCGACCTCGCACAGTTCCGCGGCTTGGTCGCTTGCGGCGGTTTCTCCTATGGGGACGTCCTGGGCGCGGGCGAGGGCTGGGCCAAGACCATCTTGTTCAACCCCAAGACACGCGATCAGTTCCAGGCCTTTTTCGAGCGCTCGGATACCTTCGCACTGGGTATCTGCAATGGCTGCCAGATGCTCTCGAATCTGCGTGAGCTGATCCCGGGTGCCGACCATTGGCCGCATTTCGTACGCAACCGCTCCGAGCAGTTCGAGGCACGTACGCTCTTGCTCGAAGTGGGAAAGAGCGACTCCGTGCTCTTGGCGGGGATGGCAGGCTCGCGTATCCCCATTGCCGTTGCGCATGGTGAGGGGCGCGCGGAGTTCCGCGACACCCAGCACCTCCTTGCGGCCGAGCCCTACGTGGTCGCACGCTACATCGAGAACGACGGCCGAGTGGCCGAGACCTATCCCGCCAATCCGAACGGTTCGCCCAGCGGGATCGCCGGCCTGACGAGCACGGACGGTCGCGTGACCATCATGATGCCGCATCCTGAACGCGTCTTCCGTGCCCTTCAGAATTCCTGGTATCCGCAGGATTGGGGGCAAGACGGCCCCTGGATGCGTCTCTTCCGCAACGCGCGCCTCTGGGTCGACTGAAGTCACGAGGAGCGCTGGCCGTGCATGACTGCTTAGAAAGTGTCCATAAATTGTTTCCCGATGCGAGCGATGCCGCCCGAAATCCCCCCTAGCCCCCCTTTGCGAAAGGGGGGAAGTTGTTGATGGACAGTTCCTTAGACTGCATGGGCGCTTGCCATAGGAATAGGCGCGGATTGCGCAAGTATTCTGGGCAAACAGCTCACCACCTATCGGTTTTATGTAGCCAGGGCTTCCAGCCCTGGCAAACCAGGCCAGGATGGCCTAGCTACGCAGGCTTGGAGCGGCTGTTCCGGTTGATTTCGGGAAACCGATAGGTGTTGAGGGCAAACAGTCTGAACCTAGCGGACGGAGAGCATGAAACATCTGACCCGAATGATGTATGTGAGCCGCGTGAGTGGCGGCGTTGGTGACGACGAACTCAAGCAGATCCTCGAGAGTTCGCGGCGTAAGAATAAGACGTTGAACGTGACCGGCGTCCTCTGTGGTGGGGGTGGTCATTTCATCCAGGTGCTGGAGGGCGAGCAAGACGACCTCTTTCGGCTCTACGGCGAGATTCTCAACGATCGGCGACACTATGACAGTGTCTTGATTGGTGTGGCCTCGATCAAGCAGCGTCTATTTGGTGGCTGGTCGATGGGCTATCTCTCCAATCCGCCGGAGATGATGGAGGTGCGTCGCAAGGAGCTGATTGCCGCTTGGGAGGGACGCTTGGAGGGTTCCGAACTGCTGAGGCTCATGAAGCGTTTTCTAGAGCAGCTTGGTCAGGGGAGCCTATAGGCGCCGAGCCTTTGAGCGCAGCGCAAGCTGGCTGAACTGGGGCGGGGCGATGCGGGGTCGCCCGAACTTAGGTGACTGCCTGGCTTTTTCACACTAAGTTGTGACGGTCCTTCATCTCGAGGTACACGAGGTTGGAGACCTTGCGAATGGCGTTGCTGCGGCGTGTGATCCAGCGACCGTAATTTTTTGCTCTGCTGCGACGCTCGATGATGCCGATCATCGTATAGGCGTGCATGCGCCCGCGCTTGTCGCGTGCCTCGATGATGCCCATGTTGCCGCAGAGTCTGGCCGTCGAGCCCGTCTTGTCGCAGACACGGATGTTGTCCGGCATGCTGGGAACCTGCGTGACGATTCGGTCATGATTCGGCAGACGCATAATGCGCCGAAGCTCGCTGCTGTAGGGCAGCGTGTCGTGCTTCAGCGCATAGAGGAAGCGGCTATAGTCGTGGGCGGAGGCCTTGTTGGCGTAGGTGCCGCCACCGCGCGGAATCTTCTCGACGATGCGGGTCTGCTCGAAGACGCCGCCCGCGTATTTCTTGAGGACCGCCTCGACATCTCGCGGCCCACGGCCTGACCGGTTGCGGCTCACAATGTCAATCAGCCGGTTGGTCGATGGATTGGAACTCTTCTGAATCATCCGCTCGATCAGCCGTCTCACCTCGCCCGTGTAACGCACCTTGCGCGAATGGGAGACTTGGAAGAAGTAGGCCTGCGCGACGAAGGGTTTGATCATGCTCGCGGCTTGACGCGGCACGGACTCATTGATCGAGACCAGCTTGGTTCCGGTGGAGAAGTCGAAGACCGACCAGGAGGTCTTTTCGCTGGGAAGGATCAGGCCTTGCCGCCGCATCCCTTTAACGAGATCGTTCACCTTGTGCTGCAGCGGATGCTCGGACGACGCCTCCGCCCTGTAGCTGGGTGATCCCAGTAAGAGGCCCGCGGACGTCGCCGCGAGCGCCTCCAGGAATTGACGTCGATTGAGAAAGAACCCGTCCTCATCGCGCTCCTGCGCTCGAGGCTCTAGTGCCCCCCAGGGAGGGCAATCAACTAGAGCCTCATCATCCAGCTCAGTGAACGCATCCAGCCTGTCCTGATACCGGAAGCCCTCGAAAAACTGCATCGTTTCTCCGCTCTAAAGTCGCTATTGAACGCTACCGAAAGAGGGGTCGACAGCGCCGGCGGGCGGCTTCAATCCAGCGAGACGACAGCCCTGGGCGACGGGGCCACCTGGGAAGATCTCGTAGAGATACTTGATGCCGCCCTTGTCGTGAAAGGCCTCGTTCAGGCCATCATGCAGTTCGCGGACGTTGGGCTGTTCGTTGCGGTCGAAGTAGGTCTGAAGCGCCTTGATGGCCGCCCAGTGGTCGTCGGAAAGTGTAATGTCTTCTTCCCGTGCCGCCGCCTCGGCGGAGTTCTTGCTCCAATCCTCGGGCGCCTGGGGGAAGCCCGGATCCTTGCTCGTCGCGCCTGGGTTCATGATTTCGGTCATGGTCTGGGCCATGTTGTCCTCCAGATGATGTGGCTGTGCATCGGTCGGTGTGGTTTGCCCCTTCGACCTAAGTTCGATCAGTCCGCGTGGTAGCTCGATCAGTCTGTGTCGAGCGATCGAAGAGCCACGGTCAGTGTCGATTTTGGAAAGTGTCGCGTCAAGGGCTTATCTCGGGTCGCGGACGGGATCAGGCCGAGGGCGATCTACGGCCGCGTCGATAGATGGACTGATGGGCTCGCGGGTGCGGCCAGTTGCTGCGGGGCTCAGCGCGGAAGCGGAGTGCCTGGGACGGGGCCGCTGCGTTGCCCGGCGGGTTCATGTGTGCGATCCGACGGGCGGTCGAGGCGGGAATCTCTGCTCCCGCCTCTGAGTGTGGAATTACCCGCCGCCGAGCAGGACAAAGACCGCGCCGGCCGCACCGATGCCCAAGATGGCCGCCAAGGCGATGAGGCCAAAAATGGTTCCCTTGGCCTTCTGCAATGACAGCTCGACCGCTTGGATCGACTCGCGCGAGGTAGCGAGTGCGGTGTCGATGGCCTCCTGCGACTCGCGTCTAGCCATGGCGACCGCCTTGGCGGCGATGTCCTCGCCTTCTTGAGCGGCGTTGTGGCCGCTTCCCGTTTTGGGGAGTGCGTCGCGGAGGCGCTTGTCGACGATTTCCATGATCTGTGTGCGCTCTGCCTGCAGGCCGCGCTTGATGAGATCCGGCACCGTTTCGGTCGCGATTCGCGTCGAAATCGCCTGGAGGTCTGCCATGCTCGGCTGAGGTGCGGCCTTGCGCTTGGCCGCTTGCTCGGCGGCGGCGCGCTCGTCGAGGATTCGCTGCGTTTCGTTGAGGATGCCCTCGCTCAGATCTCGGCGCAGCTCCTCGATGAGCGCCGGCAGGATCTTCGACAGGCGGGCTTCGAGACGTCCATCGACGATCTTGATGATCGCCTCATCGGAGAGTCCCGCGGCGGCTTCGACCTTGCTGGTCGTTGGTGCGGCGGGCTCAGGCGCGGCGGTACTGACACCGAGCGCGCTTTGCAGCTTCTCGAGCATCTCGGGCAGCAGTTCGGGCGCGGCGGATTTTGGCAGGATTCCAAAGACCCCCTTCTTCTTGGCTTGAGCGACGAACTCAGGCTCTTCGTGAGAGGTGCACATGACGACCGGGATGTTGGAAGTGTGCGAATCCTCGCGAATGACCTCTAAAGCCTCGAAACCGTTGAGCCCAGGCATCATGTGGTCCATGAAGATGGCATCCGGCAAGGCGCCCTTGAGCTTGACGAAGGCCGCCTCCGCGGATTCAGCCGTATCGACCTCAACGCCGTGGCGCTGCAGTTGGAGTCTAAGCGCGTAGCGCGCGGATTTCGAATCGTCGACCAGGAGTATCTTCATCGGTCACATCACTTCCAATGATTGTGTTGAATGGCTGACCGGAGATGGCCGGTCGGATTTGCAGCGATGGCTTGTGGATCAGAGATTGCGCTCGTAACTTTCGGGCAGACCGCCGGAGCTTACCGGGCTCTTCCGGGACGCCACGCTTGGGCCTCCGGCGTCTCTTCTCGAGCTGATGGCGCAATGTCGGGAGTACTTGCCGTCATTCGCGATTCTCAGAGGCCCAGGTCGCGACTCGCTGAGACTTTAAAACATCATGGGCGGACTCTGCCATGGCAGATACACAGATCGAATTCAACCTTTGCGAATCCATAGACCAACTGGCCAGCGTTGCGGCGCAGCGAATCCTAACGACCGCTCGGAACGCGATTGCTGCGCGAGGGCGTTTCTGCCTGGCTCTCGCCGGCGGACGAACCCCCCTTAATGCCTACACTTTACTCGTAGACGAGGCGACAGACTGGGACCGATGGCACATCTTTTTTGGTGATGAACGCTGTTTGGGGCCGGATGACCCTGAGCGCAACAGTCGTGCTGCGGACCAGCATTTCCTGAGCCGAGTTCCCATCCCGGCCGCGAATGTTCATCCGATCCCCGCCGAGCTTGGTGCGGAGGCCGCCGCTGCGGCCTATGCTGAGCTGATCGCGTCCCAGCTTCCCCTGGATCTGGTGCTGCTCGGCCTGGGTGAGGATGGCCACACCGCCAGCCTCTTTCCAGGGCGGGAGATTCCCGAGGGTGTCTTGGTGATGCCCGTGCATCATGCCCCCAAGCCGCCGCCGGATCGCGTGTCTCTGACCCCAGATGCCATCGCATCTAGCCGCCAGGTTCTCGTCCTCGTCACCGGAGCTGACAAGCGCGAGGCGCTGGCGCAATGGCGCGCCGGGAAGGAGCTGCCGATCGCCCGCATCCGATCCGAGGGGCGGGTCCAGGTCTTGATGGACGCGGCCGCGGCAGGTGGCTCGGATGGCTGCCCCCCATAGCTTGGCTGATGTGCGGGGCCAGCGTCTTGTCCGGCGCGCACCTCGGCGGCGGACAAGACGCTCGATGTGACGCTCAGGTGATCTTGATCTCCAGGTCCTCGCCTGAGTCAGGATCCGTGAGGTGTACGGCACAGGCGATGCAGGGGTCGAACGAATGGATGGTACGCAGGATCTCGAGCGGCTGCTTGACGTCCACCAATTGGTGGTTGTCTTGCAGGGCGGCCTCGTAGGCGCCGGCTTGGCTTGCGGCGTCGCGCGGGCCGGCGTTCCAGGTCGAAGGGACAATGGCTTGATAATTGGCGATGCGCCCGCCGTCGATGACGATCCAGTGCCCCAAGGCGCCGCGCGGTGCCTCCATGAAGCCGGCGCCTTTGGCCTGATGCGGCCAGGATGAGGGATCCCAGAGGGTTTCGTTGAAGGTCTTGGTGTCCCCCGCCTTGATGTTGGTGACCAGGGCGTCGTACCAGCCTTGCATGGCATCGACGACGATCTTGGTCTCGAGCGTTCGGGCAGCGGTTCGTCCTAGCGTTGAGAAGAGTGCCTCGACCGGCAGGTCGAGCTTGCCGAGCGTCATCTGGACGAGGTCTTGGGTCTGCTCGTGACCGGTCGCGTAAAGCATGAGGACGCGCGCGAGGGGGCCGACCTCAACCGCGTTTCCCTTCCATCGCGGTGCCTTTATCCAAGAGTAGCCGTCGGCGACGTCTAGCTGCGAATAAGGGGGCTTGACGCCGCCACGAGCGTCGTACTCGAGGTTGGTTTCGCCATCGTAGGGATGGAGTCCTTGGGTGTTGCCTGAGCTGTAGTCGTACCAAGCGTGGGCGACGAACTCCTGAATCTCGCTTTGCTCGTGCAGATCCACCTCGTGAATGGTCGAGAGATCGCGGTCGAGGATGACGCCACGCGGGAAGAGGAAGGTGGCGGGATCCATGAATCCGCCCTCGGGCAGATCACCGTAGCAGAGGAAGTTGCCGAGCCCTTCGCCGCGCGTGCTCCAGTCCTTGTAGAAGCTGGCGATGGCGAGGGTATCTGGGACATACACCTGGTCCACGAACGTCACCATGGAGCGGATGATGTCCTGCACCTGCGCTAGCCTGGAGGCGTTGATGGCCGAGTCGGAGTCCAGGTCGATCGGGCAGGGCACGCCGCCGACCAGGAAGTTGGGGTGCGGGTTCTTGCCGCCGAAGATGGCATGCAGCCGGGCCGCGTCACGCTGCCAGGCCAAGGCTTCGAGGTAATGGGCGACCGCCATGAGGTTGGCCTCGGGCGGCAGCTTGTAGGCCGGATGCCCCCAGTAGCCGTTGGCGAAGATGCCGAGCTGGCCGGATTCGACGAAGGTCTTGATGCGCTTCTGGGTGTCCGCGTAGTAGCCAGGGGAGGACTTGGGCCAGCGGCTGATGCTCTGCGCCAGCTCAGCGGTGGCTGCCGGGTCGGCATTCAGGGCGCTGACGATGTCGACCCAGTCCAGGGCGTGCAGATGATAGAAGTGCATCACGTGATCCTGCACGTACTGGGCGCCGATCATGAGGTTGCGGATCAGCTGGGCGTTGGTCGGCAGCTCGACCTTGAGGGCGTCTTCCACCGAGCGGACGGACGCGATGCCATGCACCAGGGTGCAGACGCCGCAGATGCGCTGGGCGAATGCCCAAGCATCACGCGGGTCGCGGCCCTGGAGGATGGTTTCGATGCCGCGTACCGAGGTGCCTGAGCTGTAGGCTTGGGCGATGTTGTCCCCGTCCATTTGCGCCTCGATGCGCAGATGTCCTTCGATGCGGGTGATGGGGTCGACGACTAGACGTTCACTCATGTTCGGGACTCTCCTAAGCGGGATGGGTGCGCCGACCCCGCCTTAATCGGTGAAGGCCGTTTCGCGTCAGGCCTGGGGCTCTTCCTCGGCTGTCGCATCCTTCTCGACCAGGTGGTCCGCAATCATCTCGGTCAGGCCGACCACCGGGATGTCCATGTTGAACTCCTCCAGCCCTTCTTCGAGTTGGGTCCTGCAGGTGGCGCACATGGTGACCATGCGTGCGGGCTCGACCTCCTCAATCTGCGCCTTCTTGCGCTTGAAGGCCGCCATCTTGAGTGGCTCCGCGCGCTCGTTGGAGCTGACGCCGCCGCCGGCACCGCAGCACCACTGATAGCGACCATGCTCCTTGAGGTCGACAAAGTCGTCCGCGACCAAATCCATGAGGTTGCGCTGTTGCTGAATAACGCCGCTCTTGCGGGCGAGATTGCAGGGGTCGTGCATGGAGAGGCGGTCCGTCTCCTTGCCCTCGGTCTTGAGGCGGCCGGCGGCGCGCAGTGTTTCCAGCACCTCGACGATGTGGAAGACCCGGAAGGGATAGCGCCGGCCGATGAGGTTGGGGCCTTCCCAGCGGATGGCCGTGAAGGCATGGCCGCATTCTGGGCTGATGACATTGGGCACCTTGAGCTTCTCGGCAGCGGCGACGACGCGCTCGACCAGCTGGGCGGCGATGTCCTTGTTGCCGATCTGGATACCTGCGTTGGTGGCCTCGAAGCATTCGGTGGAGAGCGTCCAGGTGACGCCCGCATGATCGAAGATCTTGGTGATGGCCTCGAGATACTCGGGGAAGTTGATGATCTCCATGGAGGAGAGCAGCACCATGTAGTCGACGCCTGTCTTGTCGATCGGGACCTCGAGGCCAGTGCTGGCCTCGACGTGCTTGATCTGGACCGCGAGCGTCTTCCACTGTAGGCCCATGGGGCTGCCCGTGGTGACGGCCCGGATGGAGGCGTTGATGAGGCCTTCCGGGGCATGCCCGGACTGCACCATGCCTTCACGCGTCTTGCGGATCATGTACGCCAGATCGTTGCCCACCGGGCAGACCAGGGAGCAGCGTCCGCACATGGAGCAGGAGTCGTAGAGCAGTTCCTCCCACTCGGCCAGCATCGCGTCGGTGACCTTCTGCTCCAGCCCGAGGAGCCGCTTGATGCGGCCCCATAGGGTGAATTCAGCTTCCCAGACCCGCCGCAGCGGCTCGAGCTTGAGGATGGGCGTGTATTTGGGGTCGCCAGTCTCGAGGTAGAACGGACAGGATTGGGCGCAGATCCCGCAGTGGACGCAGCTGGAGAAGAAGGCCGCGGTTGGGGCATCGATCTCGGCGCGAAAGGCGGCAAGCCCTCGCTCCAATGACAAGGTGCTCTCTTGTGCGCTCATGACTGAACCCCCTTGCGGCCGAAAGCGGCACCGTTGTACCAGCGGGCGATGAAGGCGGTGAAGATGTGGGTCAGCTTGGTGAAGGGCAGCATGATGAGAAAGATCTCGGCGCAGAGGATGTGCATCCCGAGGGCGAGCGGGTAGGGGCTCACCAGGCGGTGGTAGGCGAGATAGCCGGTCAGCACGACCAGGAAGACGATCGTCCACACGAGATAGTCCTCGACCGTGCTGATGTGCCGCTTCACGGGGTGAGCCATGCGGTGCACCAGGGTCGCGACCAGGCTCAGCAAGGTCACTGCGGTGAAGAAGTCGATCACCGGATTCGCGAGTCCCGGCCAGGAGATGCCGAGCACGCCCTTGATCAGCTCGATATGCGGGATGAAGAGCAGCAGGGCCATCAGGAAGCCGATGTGCCAGACCCAGCCGACGACGACGTTGAAGGGCGCGCGCTCGAAGGTCCCAGGGTCGGCAACCGTGCGTGTCAAGACCGTGCGGAAACCCGGCAGCCACTCGTTGGCGCGCGGCTCGGCATAGTTGGTCGCGCGCCCCAGTACGAAGATCTCCACCAAACGGGCGAGGAGGCCAACGGCGAAGATCACCATGGCGATGGTGAACATGGGACCCTTGGTCCACAGCAGGAAGTCCATCGCCTGGCTCATAGCGTCTTCTCCAGCGCTTCGACGGTGACCGGTTGGCGATCCGCGTTTGCCTTCTTGACGCGATGTTTCGCCACTGATGCGGCAGTGCCGCCCACGACCGCGCCGACGGCGCCAGCCGTTAGCAGCGTGGTGCCGGGGTTTGCCGTTAGCGGCACGGAGACGGGTTCGTAGAAGCCGCCGGCGTCCCAAAAGCTCGGCTCCGAGCAGCCCAGGCAGGGATGCCCCGACTCGATCGGCCAGCTGGTGCCCGAATTCCACTTCATGGTGGCGCAGGCGTTGTAGGTGGTGGGGCCCTTGCAACCGAGCCGATACAGACACCAGCCTTCCTTGGCGCCGCGATCGTCGAAGCGCTCCGCGAAGAGACCCTTGTCGTAGAAGGGTCGGCGGTAGCAGCGGTCATGGATCGACTGACCGAAGAAGGCCATGGGGCGACCATAGCCGTCGAGTTCGGGCAGCCGTCCGAAGGTCAGGTAGTGCGCGAGCACGCCGGTGATGACCATGGGCACCGGGGGGCAGCCTGAGACGTTGATGACGGGCTTGTCCTTGACCAGGTCCATAACCGACATGGCGCCCGTTGGGTTTGGCTTCGCCTGCGGCAAGCCGCCGAAGGCGGCGCAGGTGCCGACTGCGATCACGGCGGCGGCGTGCTCGACCGTCTCCATCAGAATGTCGTAATTGCTGTGCCCCGCCACGGTCGAGAAGCCGGGATTGGCGTCTGGTCCGGGGATGGAGCCGTCGACGATGACCAGATACTCGCCAGCATTGGCCTCCATGGCGGTCAGACGAGCGGCCTCGGCGGCCTCGCCTGAGGCGGCCTGGAGCGTGTGGTGGTAGTCCAGGGAGACCATGTCCAGAATCAGATTCTCGAGCGTCGGCGCATGGCTGCGCGTCAACGACTCGGTACAGCCGGTGCACTCCTGAAAAGACAGCCAGATCACCGAGGGGCGTTTGGCTTGCTCAAGGGCCGCCGCGATGCGGGGCACCATGCTGGCGGGCAGCGCCATCATGGAGGCGGTCGCGGCACAGAGCTTGAGGAAGCCTCGGCGCGAGAGGCCATGATCTTGCAGGCTCTCGCCAAGGGTCTTGTCAGGGCGCGTTGGGGTGGCCATGGTCCCTCCTTCGGGGTGTCAGGACGATAGTGGCGTGGTGCCTGTTTCTTGCTCCAGGCGGGCGTCGAGCTGATTGAGCGCATCCGCCAGGTCCTGCGGCTGCGGGCGCAGGATCTCGGGAACGGGGGCGACTTCGATGTGCAGGGTGAGCCGTTGTTGCTCGCTATTGTGATAGTCGACGAGCCAGACGCCGGGGATGGCGGTCTCTTGGACCCGAGTGGGGCCGAGGGCGTCGACTGTGGCCTCGACTTCACCCGTGCCAAGCCAGTCCGTCAACCGGTCCAGATCACCTGGGCCAAAGGGCAGCGCGGAGAGGTCGATTCGCGTCTCCTCGCCGGTTGTGACGAGTTTCTCAAGCGCGTGACGGATCTCATTGAGAACCGGCAGGGCGTTTCCGAAACTGCGCGGAGTGCCTTGGCAGCCATTGGGTGTGGCAGGATGCGCGCTCATCGGGTCCGACTCTGGCATGGGCTGGTCTCGCTGGTAGTCTGTTGATTCTAGGCGGCTGGACTCTGGTGCTTCTTGATGCAGCTCAGTTCTATTCGGGAAGTTGACGACCTCGACGCGGCTTTCGTGGTGAACTTCACGAAACCGAAAGCCTTTGTTTCGCCGGATCGGGGGCCGTCCCGCATCCGCGCCCTCGCCCGAGACCGCCTGCAGGGTGTCAGGACAGGACCATCAGATGACCGCAGGAGGCTTCGGTCCGGTCGAGCGTCGCTTTGGTCTGTTGCAGGGTGATGGCTTGGAGTGTCGCGTTGAGGCTGTGGTAGCGACGCTGCGGCGAGTGGCACCACGCTCCTGTGGGCGCTCGCCAATGGCCTTGCAGGATGCCTCGCGGACGCGCATCTCGATGCCTCGCCCTGATCCTCGGATCGCCGATGACGAGCTGCGCTATGGGTCGCTTTGGTTGGCGACGGGCGGTGGGGAAGTGTCGACCCAGCGCGCATAGAGGGCATGTACTTCCGCTGACGCGCGAGGTACTGCGGTGGCGACGGGAGGTGTTAGCTCCTCACCCCAGCCGATCTGCTCGGGCTCGATTCCAATCAGGGCGCGCTGGGCGGGCAGCTGATCGGTTAGCCGGACCATGTCCATGAGGTCGGCAAGGCTGACTTCATGGACGCTCTTGGCATGTGTGCGCAGCTGGCGATCCATGGCCTCGCCTTCGAAGATCCGCACGGTTCCCGGCGCATCACCCATGGCGGCTGCATCAACTACGATGAGACGTTGGGCGTCGCCAATGGGGCCGGCGAGGGTGAAGCTCAGGGTGCCGCCGTCCAAGAGGAGCCAATCGTCCGGCAGGGACGGATCGGCCTCAAGATGCTTCAGCACCGCTGCGCCGACGGCCTCGTCAGTCATGAGGATGTTGCCGAGACCGAGAATAAGCGTTGATGGGGCCAATATCAGGTGCTCCGAGTGAACGCGCGGGCGGGGGCGCATGACAACTTTCCTTGCGTCCGAGTCTAACGCGTTCTAGCCTGCGCTATGGAATGCTGTGGATCAATGGGGAGGCAATTTCCATGTGCTTTGGGATTCCGATGCAAGTGGAGTCGATCGACGGCTTCATGGCGCGCTGTGAGGCCAAGGGTGTCGAGCGCGAGGCCAGTCTCTTCATGCTGCAGCATGAAGAGATCAAGGTCGGTGACTATGTGGTCGTCCACCTCGGTTACGTTATCAACAAGGTGACGGCAGAGGAAGCCGCCGCCGCTTGGGAGGTCTACGACGAGATGCTGGCGGCCGAGGCTAGTGGCTGAAGCACCATAGTCCGCCGCTCGCGCCGTCTTGGATCGCGCGGGACTTGCCGTAAATGCTCAAGAAGCCGGATCGCTGGTGCCATCCGGCTTCTCTTTTTAGCGCAAGGGGCCGTTGCGATTCAGCCGTCTTGCAGGCCAAGGACCCACATCGAGTCAATCACTAGCGGGGAGGCGGTCCATAGCGTCCCTGTTCATAAGGCGGGCGTCCGCCTGGTCCCGGTGGTCCATAGCCGGGTGCTGGACCGTACCCGGGGCCGTAGCCGCGATCGGGTCCATAGCCTCCCCCAGGTCCGCGACCGCCTCCAGGGCCATAGCCCGGACCCGAGCCAGCGCCGGGCCCTCGGCCACCATCGTAGTTCGGGCCGCTGCCGCCATAGCCGCCACGCCCCGGACCTTGACTCTGGTTCGGACCTCCCGATCCCCGCCCCGGTCGTTGCCCTTGCGAGGGGCCTTGTCCCCAGCTTTGGCCTTGACTCTGCCCTTGGCTCGGGGGCTGGCCCTGGCTCTGCCCTTGGCTTGGGCGCTGACCCTGGCTAGGGGGCTGCCCTTGACTCTGCCCTTGGCTCGGGGGCTGACCCTGGCTCTGCCCCTGGCTTGGGCGCTGACCCTGAGTTTGACTCTGCCCAGGTTGTTGGCCCTGCCCCTGGCTTTGACCTTGAGGTGGGCCTTGGCGCTGTCCGCCCTGGGAGTACCCCTGTCCCGGCTGGGCCCAGAGCGTTGAGGGTAAGCCGACGCTGAGCAGTGCGGATACGGCGATGGCGGCCGCCCGAAACCCCGATCTTCTCATTCTGGTCTCCTGGTTGGATGCGAGGTAGCCCCAAGGCCCTCGCGTTGGCCCCGCAACGAGCGGCGGGGCGCGTTCAAGATCCAAAGCTTGCTAGCCTCTACAGCTAGACTCTAGCACGCTGCTTGCTGCGCAGGCGTGGTTTCAGGGATTTGCGGCTCTAGACGACATCTTTTGACCTTTTTGGCCTGCTTCAGATCTATTGTCGAGTCAACTCGGCTTTGGCCAATTTAGGCGGTCGCCGCGAGCTGGTCTAGCAAGCGATCGAGGCGCTCGGGTGACAATAGGATCCGGTCTTGCTCGGGCGCCATAAGGTGGACCCCATGTCCAGGCGCGGCTGCATCGGGCTCAACACCTATCGGTTTCCCGAAATCAACCGGAACAGCTGCTCCAAGCCTTCGTCGCCAGGCCATCCTGGCCTGGTTTGCCAGGGCTGAAAGCCCTGGCTACATAAAACCGATAGGTGGTGAGTGCATCGGGCTTGGGGTTGGCGATACGCGGCTGTTCGCCCGGCGCGGTTCGGTGGACGGCTTTTCTTGATCCCTCGCTCCAAGACTCCTATCGATCTTCTCGCATCCAGGGCATGTCGGACATTTGCTATCATCGCCGCTAATGCTCAGGTGCCGGAGCGGCCAATGGCGCGCTCGTCGCCGTGCTTCAGCGCCTGAGTGTTTAGCGATGCTGCCATGCTCGGGTCCACGCCCAATCTGATCGTGGCTAGAACGGACGCTTCTGCTCTGGACTGCTCCGCCTCTTCAATGACACCCGCTAAGCGATTGCATGGACAAGCTCTGGAAGCAGATCACTCCCTCGGATTTCGCCTGGGAACGTGAGGCGCTCGCCTTTCTCAAGGAGAGCCTGCCCGATCACGAGCCCTACCGCGCTTGGGCCAATTTCGAATTCATCGCTCAGGGTGGCGCTATCAACGAGGTGGATGTCCTCGTCCTGACCCCCAAGGGTCTCTTTCTCGTCGAGATCAAGTCCCGCCCCGGCGAGATCAGCGGGGACGCCGGCAGCTGGGTCTGGAGCCACGAGGGCCGCCGCCGCGTCTTCGACAATCCCCGCCTGCTCGCCGACCGCAAGGCCAAGAAGCTCAAGTCGCTGCTCGAGAGCCAGCGCTCGGCGCTGAAGGGGAAGGAGCGCATTCCCTTCATCGACACGCTTGTCTTGCTCTCCGCCGAGAACGTCGTCAACAAGCTGCAAGGTCCGGCGCGGCTGAATGTCTGCACCCGCAAGAACATCCTTGATGCACTCTGCCGGATCGACCACGACTGGAAGCACCGCAAGCTCGACCGGCCCACCTCGAAGGCCGTCGCCCGGGCGCTGGAAGAAGCCGGCATCAAGGAGTCCATGCGAGCGCGCCGTGTTGGTCTCTATGAACTCGGCGAGCTGCTCGATGAGGCGGACCACTTCCAGGACTGGCTCGCCCACCACAGCGAGACCGGTGTGCAGCGGCGCATTCGCATCTATCTCACCCTAGGTCGGCCCGAGCCCGAGGCCGAGACCCTGCGCCAGGCCGCGCGGCTCGAGCACCGCTTGCTCGAAGGGATCGAGCATCCGGGCATCCTCCAGGCGCGCGAGTATCAGCAGCACGACCAAGGCCCCGCCCTGGTCTACGAGCACGATCCCGCGGCCGTGCGCCTGGATCACTTCCTCGTCGAGCGCGGGTCCGGGCAGCCGCTCGACACCCAGGACGCCCTGGCGCTGCTGCGCCAGATCGCCGAGGCCGTGCGCTTCGCCCACTGCAAGCGGCTCTACCATCGGGCGCTCAGCCCCCAGAGCATCTTCGCGCGCCGCGAGGCCGATGGGACGCTCACGGCCCGGATCGCCAACTGGGCCACCGCCCGGCGTGGACTGCCGAGCGAGACGCAGACACTTTTGGCGCTCAGCCATCTGAGCTGCGTTCTCCAGGATGAGGCCGGTCCCTACCTCGCGCTCGAGGCCCATGCCGAAGCGCTCGGCGGTGCGGCGAGCGACAGCGTCTATCTCGACGTCTTCTCGCTCGGCGCCATCGCCTATCTGCTCTTCACCGGCCAGCCGCCCGCGGCGAGCGATCTGGACCTGCAGGACAAGCTCAGCGGTGGCAAGGGGCTGCAGGTCACGGATGCGCTCAATGGCGCCCGCACAGAGCTGCAATATCTCGTCCAATACGCCACGCATCCGGACACGAGCTGCCGGACTGGCTCGGTCGATGAGTTTCTCGACAACCTGATCGCGGTCGAGGACGAGCTGACGCGACCTGACAGCGAGCGCCGCAGCGACCCGGCCGCCGCACGCCCCGGCGATACCTTCGAGGGCGGCATCCGCGTCAGCAAGCGTCTCGGGCGCGGAGCCAGCTCGGTCGCCTTCGTCGTCGACCACAAGGGCCAGGAGCGGGTGCTCAAGCTCGCCGCCACATCCGAGCACAACGCGCGTCTGCGCCAGGAAGGCGAGACCCTCCACAAGCTGCGGCATCAGGCCATCATCGCCTACCACGAGACCCACGACTTCCTCGGTCACACCGGGCTGCTGCTCGACTATGCCGCCGAGGGCAACCTGGCGGAGCGCCTGCGCGCCCTCGGTCCCATCCAGCTCGAGCTGCTGGAGCGCTTTGGCGAGGACCTCCTGAGCGCCCTCTGCCACCTGGAAGCGAAGGGGCTGTCCCACCGCGACATCAAACCGGCCAACATCGGTCTCATGAAACAGGGCCGCCAGCTGCACTTGGTGCTCTTCGACTTCTCGCTCACCGGCACCAGCCCGGAGAACTTCACCGCCGGCACCCTGGCCTACATGGATCCCTTCATCCGCGATCCGGGCCGCCGACGCTGGGACGACTACGCCGAGCGCTTCTCCGCCGCCCTGACCCTCTACGAGATGGCGACCGGTGGGTTGCCACACTGGGCCGAAACGGACGGACTGCCGCCCTTGATCGAAGGCGCGCTCGAGATCAACTCCGCCGTCTTCGACCCGAGCGTGCGCGAGGGCCTGACCGCCTTCTTCCGCACGGCGCTCGCCCGTGACGTCAAGACGCGTTTCGGCAATGCCGAAGACATGCGCCGCGCCTGGCTGCAGCTCTTCCACCAGGCCGCCCGCGAGACCACCCGGCACCCAGAGGCGGAGGACGAGACCGCGCGCTGTCCGATCGGCGAGGCCCAGCTCGACACCCAGATCGGTCTGCTGCCGCTCTCGGCCCAGGCCCTGGATACCCTGAGCCGGCTCAACATCAACAGCGTCGCGGAACTCATCCGGCTCCCGCGCAACGAGCTGGTGCGCATGACCGGCGTTGGCACCAAGACCCGGCGCGAACTCTCGGAGGTGATTGCCAGCCTGCAGGCGCGCCTGGTCGCGATCGGTACCCCACCCGAGGCCGATCGGACGGAGGGGCCTCGCATCACCCCTGCTGCGACGGGGGCGGAAGGTCTCGCGATCAGCGTCGACCAGCTCATGCGCGCCCTGCGGCCAACGCCGACCAAGGCGACCGACCCGGACCGCCAGCGTTTCCTCACCGAGTACCTCGGCCGTCTCGACAGCGACACAAACCGCACAACGGAAAACGTGCATTGGCCGACGCCGCTCATGGTCGGTGCAACCCTCGGCATGGAATCGACCCAAGCGCGGGAGCTCCAATCCCGCGTCCTGAGCCAATGGGGTAAGAACAAGTTCATTACTCAGCTGCGCCACGACATCGCCCGCCTGCTCTCCGACCAAGGCGGCGTCATGACCGCGGTCGAGCTGGGGGAGGCCGTGCTGCTGCGGCGCGGCTCGGTGCAGCCCTCGCCGACGCGCGAGCGCTGGGCGCAGGCCGTGGTGCGTGCCGCGATCGAGACCGAGCTCGCGCGTCAGGAGTCGCGCTGGGTGCTGCGCCGTTGCGGCAAGCGCGTCTTGGTTGCCGAGGATACCCAGGGGCAGGGCGAAGCGCTGGCCGACTATGCCGAGGCCCTCGGGCAGCTCGCCGACGAGTGCGCCGAGCAGCAGCCCCTGCTGTCGCCCGCACGCACCCTCGAGCGCATTCGCGCACTCCCGGCGCCGGACACCTTGGCCGCCCTCAGCAATCATCGCCTGCTGCGCCTCGCCGTCGCCGCCGCGCAAGGCGCCGCGCTCTCGAGCCGGGCCGAACTCTATCCCAAGGGGATGCCCGCTGACCGCGCGCTCGAGCTAGCCCAGGGTGCCCTGCTCGGTACGCCCAGGCTCTCGGTGGCCGAGGTCCAGGATCGCATCCAAGGCCGCTATCCGGAGGCCCTGCCGCTGCCGGGCCGCCCGCAGCTCGATACCCTGCTGCAGAAGCTCGAGCTGGGCCTCGTTTGGGACCCGCAGGCCGAGCACGGCGGCAAGCGCGGCTTCTACTGTTTGCCCCAGGCGGGCGTGCTCGGCTCCGGCAGCAGCACCTTCGCCGCGACCCGGACCAGCCTCCACTACAGCCTGCACGACGGGGGCGCGGCCGCCGCCACGCGTGATCTCAAGCATTTCGAGCACAGCGTCCGCAACGCCCTCGACTCGGCGCGCTTCCTGGCGCTGTCGGTGCGTCTTCAGCTGTGGCGGCGCGCGCAAGCGCATCTTGCCGAGACCTTCGGGCTGGAGATCCTGAGCTTCGATGCCTTGCTGCTGCGCCATCTGCGGGCCTTGTGCGATGGCATGGCCAATCCGCCCAACTGGCAGGTGGTGCTCAAGGCCGATGCCGCCGATCCGGGCAGCGTCGATTGGTCGCGGCTACAGGGATTGGTGCGCCGCGTCCTGCCGGCGATGGCCGAGGAACTCAAGGCCGTGGATCGCCCGGTCCTGCTCACCGATGCCGGGCTCATCGCCCGCTACGGTCTCGTCGACAGCTGGCTCGGGGATCTGCGGCGTCATCTGGAGGAGGACCCGCGGGCACAGGCCCTCTTGCTGCTCATCGCCAATGAGACCGCCACGCCAGGTGCCGTCATCGAAGGTGTGAGCGTGCCGAGCGGCGCGGGCAGTCGAGAATTTGCGCGGATTCCGAGTGCTTGGTTAATCCCCCCTCGGTCCCCCCTTTGATAAAGGGGGGAGGCTGGGCAGCAGATCCTGTAGGACGCGTCGTATCAGGGAAACGAAGCACCGAACCAAAGCTCCCACTTTATCAAAGGGGAGCGGCTGAGCAGCAGATAAAGCCTCCCTTTGTCAAAGGGGGGGAGGCCGACCCTCTTGCTGCTCATCGCCAATGAGACCGCCACGCCAGGTGCCGTCATCGAAGGTGTGAGCGTGCCGAGCGGCGCGGGCAGTCGGGAATTTGCGCGGATTCCGAGTGCTTGGTTAATCCCCCCTCGGTCCCCCCTTTGATAAAGGGGGGAGGCTGGGCAGCAGATCCTGTAGGACGCGTCGTATCAGGGAAACGAAGCACCGAACCAAAGCTCCCACTTTATCAAAGGGAAGAGGTCGAGCAGCAGACAAAGCCCCCCTTTATCAAAGGGGAGAGGCCGAGCAGCAGATAAAGCCCCCCTTTGTAAAAGGGGGGTTGGGGGGATTTCTTTTGAAGCCATACAACAACGCACTCAAACCCTTCGCCCGCCACCTCCGCTCCAACATGACCGATGCCGAGCAAGTCCTGTGGCAGCGTCTGCGTCGCAAACAGATCCATGGACTGCAGTTCTACCGTCAGAAACCGCTCCTCGACTTCATCGTGGACTTCTTCTGCCCCAAGGCCGCCCTCGTGATCGAGATCGACGGCAGTCAGCATCTGGAGTCCCAGCACAAAGCAAAGGACGCAAGGCGGGATCAGGGGTTGGCGCAGCTTGGCCTGCGAGTGCTTCGGTTCGACAGCCGTCAGGTCTTGAGGGAGACGGACGCAGTGGTGGAGGTGATTTACCGTGCCGCTAGCGAGAATCCCCTCCAACCCCCCCTTTCTTAAAGGGGGGGCTTTAAAGGGGGGCTTCTCCCAGAACTTGTCCGACGCCTGCCCACCAACTACGATTGTCGAAAATCTCAACAACCGGATGTCTGAATGGCCACCATGAACTTCAGCATCCCGGACGACATCCGCGACGCCTTCAACCGCGAGTTCTCCGGGCAGAACAAGAGCGCCGTGATCGCCCGCTTGATGCGGCAGGCCATCGCGGAGGCCGAGCAGCAGCGTCGGCGCCAGGTCGCCTTCGAGCAGTTGACGACGGCACGCGCCGAGCGGCCTGCGCTGACCGACGTCGCCGCCCGCGCGGCACGCGAATCGGGCCGGCCATGATCCACTTATGATCTTGGTCATCGACGCCAGCGTCATCATCAGATGGCTCTTTCAGGATCCAGAGCGCGAGGCCGATACCGAGCAGGCAACCGCGCTGATGGCCAGCGTCGTGCGCGGTGATCAGCCCGTCCTGCAGCCGCCGCACTGGCTGATCGAGATCGCGGCCGTCATGGCGCGCGCGACGCCCGAGCGTGCCCAGCGGGACCTCGCGCTGTTGGAGGCCATGGTGTTACCGGTGCGCGGCGATGCCCCTGTGCTGACGCACGCCTGCACGCTTGCCATCGATCTCGGGCACCACCTCTTCGACACCCTCTATCACGCGGTCGCCCTGGAGTCGGAGGCCTGTCTCATCACGGCCGACGATCCCTACCACCGCAAGGCCCAGGCGCTGCCGGGCATTCGCCATCTCAGGGATTGGCATGGCTGAGCCTCCCAAATTCAAGAATTCCTATGAGCGAGGCAACTGAGCAATGGCCGAGCAATGCAGCTTCTGCGGCAACCGCAACCTGACGTCCAAGACCACCCGTTACATCCATCAGCACAATGGTGAGCTGCTTTTCGTCGAGCAGGTGCCTTGTCTCGAGTGCGAATACTGTGGGGAGCAGTATTTCGACATCGGGGTCTTGAAGCAGATCGAGGCCGATCATCGCGACATCGCCGAGCATCGCAAGCAGCCGACGCGCTTCGTCCAGGTCGCCGTGCAGGAATTCGAGCGGCGCGTTAGCCAATGAAGATCTCCGAGATCTTGAGCAGGCTCAAGGAGGACGGCTGGTACTTGGTTGCCACGAAGGGAAGCCATCGTCAATTCAAGCACCCGACCAAGCCAGGCCGCGTGACGGTTCCCGGAAAACCGAGCGATGATGTCGCGCCGGGAACCAGAAACAGCATCTTCAAACAAGCAGGTTGGATCTGATCCTTATGCGCTACGCAATCGTCATCGAGCAAGCGGCGGGCAATTTCTCCGCCTACGTCCCTGATCTCCCAGGCTGCATTGCGACTGGGGCGACGGTCGAGGAAGTCGAGGAGGAGATCAAGGAGGCCATCGCCTTCCATTTGGAGGGGATGCGCGAAGATGGGATCACGCCCCCCCTCCCCAAGAGTCAAGTCGAGTACGTGGAAGTGGCCGCCTGACGCTCATGATCCATCCCAAACACCTCCTCGCCGACCTACAGTCCCTGCTGCCTAAGCTGGAGCAGGACATCCTGGCCTACTCCCAGACCCGGCCGGAGCTGGAGGCGCACCTCCAATCGGAGTACGCCAAGGCGAAGGAGGCCAGCCGCACCGCCGAGCACTTCGTCGCCTGGCGCGAGGCGCAGATCACCCAGGCCGCAGCCGCCTGGGTGCTGACCAGCGTCTTCGTGCGCTTCCTGGAGGACAACGGGCTGCTGGACATGCCGATGCTCTCGGGGCCAGCGGACAGCTCAGGGCAGGGCGCCCTGCAGCAGGCCAAGGACCGGATGACGGTCTATTTCAACGCGCACCCGACCCATGCCGAGCGCGACTATCTGCTCGCCGTCTTCACCGAGCTGGAGACCCTGCCGGCGCTGGGCGAGCTGCTCGACCGCGCCCACAACCCGCTCTGGCGGCTGCCGCTCTCGGCCGACGGTGCCAAGGCACTGATCGACTTCTTCCAGCGGCTCGACCCCGCGACCGGTGCCATCGTCCACGACTTCACGGACGACCGCTCCGATGGGGGCTGGGACACCCGCTTCCTCGGCGATCTCTATCAGGACCTCTCCGAGAGCGTGCGCAAGCGCTATGCGCTGCTGCAGACCCCGGAGTTCGTCGAACGCTTCATCCTCGACTACAGCCTGGAGCCGGCCAAGGCCGCCTTCGGTCTGCCAGGGCTCAAACTCATCGACCCCACCTGTGGGTCGGGTCACTTCCTGCTGACCGGCTTCGAGCGGCTGTTCGATGAGTGGCAACGGCGCGAGCCCGCCACCAACGCCCGCGCCCTGGCCCAGCGGGCGCTCGACGCCATCCACGGGGTCGACATCAATCCCTACGCGGTCGCCATCGCCCGCTTCCGGCTGCTGATCGCGGCCATGAAGGCGGCCGGCAGCGAGCGGCTCAAGGACGCGCCTGACTTCCATTTCAACCTCGCCGTCGGCGACTCGCTGCTGCTTGGGCCGCGCCACGAGTGGGAGGGGCAGGGCAATCAGGGCGACTTGCTCGACGACCCGCTGGCCCACTGCTTCGAGGTCGAGGACCGGGACAAGCTCGAGCGCATCCTCGGGCAGCGCTATCAGGTCGTCGTCGGCAATCCGCCCTATATCACCGTCAAGGACAAGGCGCTCAATCAGGCGTATCGGGTGAAGTACCCGACTTGTCATCGTCAATATTCGCTCGGCGTGCCCTTCACCGAGCGTTTTTTTGATCTGACCTTACCGGCGGAGGACAACCGCCCGGCCGGTTTCGTCGGCCTCATCACCGCCAACTCCTTCATGAAGCGCGAGTTCGGCAAGAAGCTGATCGAGGCCTATCTGCCGCGTAAGGATCTGACCCATGTGATCGACACCTCCGGGGCCTACATCCCGGGGCATGGGACGCCGACGGTGATCCTCTTCGGGCGGAATCGCAAGCCGGAGGGCGAGCGGGTACGGGCGGTGCTGGGGATTCGGGGTGAGCCGAGCACGCCGGAGGATGCGGCGCAGGGGCTGGTGTGGCGGTCGATCGTGGAGCTGCTGGAGCGGCCAGGGAGTGAGAGCGCGTTCGTCAGCGTGGTGGATCAGGAGCGGGGGCTGTATGCGCGGCATCCTTGGAGTGTCGGAGGTGGCGGTGCGACGCAGTTGATGGAGTTAATTGAGCGCCAATGCACAAGTCGCCTTGCTGACGCCGCCGAAGAGATCGGTGCGGTATCCGTCATTCGGGCCGATGACATCTATGATCCACCGTTGGGGACTCGCAGGGGCGGGTTGCCGAGAAACACCGTACTGCCCCACGTTGTCGGACAGGACGTTCGGGATTGGAGCATCACGTCCGAAAACGATGTGATTTATCCCTATGACGAATCCGCACGGGCGCTTAAAGACATCGGCGTGGATCTGATTTGGAGACTCTGGCCTTTTCGAATCTTGCTCGAAACGCGGATTGCATTTGGGAAAACACAATCTGAGAGAGGGCTTCGTTGGTTTGAGTATTCGATGCTGTTTACCGAGAGGTTTCTCAGTCGCTTTCTTGTCGTCTTTCCCAATGTTGCAACGCACAACCATTTCGCATTAATTCGGTCGCGAACGGTAGTCAACAGCAAGGCGCCGGTCATCAAGCTCCCCGCCGGGGCGAGCGAGGACGATCATCTGGCGCTGCTGGGTCTGCTCAACAGCTCGACCGCCATGTTCTGGATGAAACAGGTTTTTCACGGCAAAGGGCAGGGCGGTATAGGCCAGGAAAGCCGCGCGGAGTGGGAGGAATTTCGTGAGTTCACTGGAACCGGGATGAAGAGTTTCCCCGTTCCTGCCGACCCCGAGAGCAAAGCCCGCACCCTCGCAACAGCCCTCGACCACTCAGCCCAACGCCTAGCCGACCAGGACCCCGCCAAGGTCCTCTCGACTCAATGGAGCGCCTCGGATCTCTCGGCCATGCTCGACCAGGCCCAAGCCCAATCCGAGTCTATCGCGCGCCAGATGATCGCCCTCCAGGAAGAACTCGACTGGCTCAACTACCGGCTCTACGGCCTGACCGACGCGGACCTCTGCTATGACGCCACCCCGCCCGAGATCCGTCTCGGCGAGCGCCCCTTCGAGATCCTGCTCGCCCGCCGTCTGGCCGCTGGCGAAACCGAGACGACCTGGTTCCAGCGCCACAACAGCACCCCCATCACCGAGATCCCCGCGCACTGGCCGGACGACTACCGCGCCCTGACCGAGCGCCGGCTCCAGGCGATCGCCGACAACCGCTGGATTCGACTCGTCGAGCAGCCCGAGTACAAGCGCCGCTGGAACCGTGAGCCCTGGGAGGGCCGCCAGCGCCGCGCCCTGCGCGACTGGCTGCTGGATCATCTGGAGGGACTCTGCCACGCCCCCGAACTGCTCACCGTCGCCCAACTCGCCGAGCGCGCCCGTCACGACGCCGCCTTCCAGCAGGTCGCCGCCCTCTACACCGGCTCGGACACCTTCGATGCCCGCGCCCTGGTCGCCGAGCTAGTCGAGTCCGATCAGGTCCCGCAGATGGCCGCCGCGCGCTACAAGCCCAAGGCGATGCCGAAATTCCGCGCCTGGCAGGAGACCTGGGACCAGCAGCGCGCCGAGGACGCCATCGACGCCCGCACCATGCTTGATCCCGCCGACCCGGCCCATCTCACCGAGGATGAGGCCCGGGCGCTGAAGGCCAGCGAGATTGGCGACATCCCGCTGCCGCCCAAGTACGCCGCCGCCGACTTCCGCAAGCCGAGCTACTGGGGCCTGCGCGGTAAGCTCGACGTGCCCAAGGAGCGCTTCTTCAGCCTGCCGGGCTGTGAGCGCCCCGGCGACACCAGCCTCGTCATCGGCTGGGCCGGGCTCGATCATCTGAGCCGCGCCCAGGCCATCGCCGCCTGGTACCTGGAGCGCAAGGAGCAGGACGGCTGGGACGCTGCGCGGCTCACGCCCCTGCTGGTCGCCCTCGACGAGCTGACCCCCTGGCTCAAGCAATGGCACAACGCCCTCGATCCGGAATTCGGCGAGCGGCTGGGTGACTATTACGCGGGCTTTCTGCTCGAAGAGCTGCGCCAGTTGGAGCTGTCACGCGACGCGCTGCTGGCGTGGGAGCCGGCGGCGGTGCGGCGGGGGCGCGGGCGGTGATGCGGCTCAAGCAACGCGAAGCTCAACCTTTTGCACGGCATCGAGATCGACCGATTTCCGGGCCTGCCAGAGGTCGTACTGATTTTGCATGGCCAGCCAGCTTTCGGGACTGCGGCCCAGGGCCTTGGAGAGCCGGAGGGCCATTTCGGAGCTGATGCTGCTGTTGCCTTTCAGTATGCGACTCAACGTGGACGCTGAAACGCCGAGCTTTGCCGCAAGCTGTCGTCCCGTCAGGCCGAATGGCTCCAGATAGACTTCTCGAATGAACGCGCCAGGATGCGGGGGTGTGTGCATGGGCATTTAGTGATAATCCTCATAGTCAAGGATATAGGCATGGCTTTCTTGAAACTCGAAGGTGATACGCCAGTTTCCGTTCACCCAGATCGACCAGCGGCCTGTGTCGGCTCCTTTCAACGGGTGGAGCTTGAAGCCTGGGATATCCATGTCCTCGATGCTTGTGGCCGTATCCAAGGCGGCTAGTTGCATTTTCAAGCGTTTGGCATGATGAGGCTGGATTCCCGCTGTCGAGCCGGTCGCGTAGAACCGTTTGAGCCCTTTGTGTCGGAACGACTGGATCATGCGGCAATCGTAGCATGTTGCGCACTGCGCAACTACTGGCGCTAGAGCATCTGAACTGGTCCGCAAGATCCTGATCATTGCCGAAATCATCGATCAATCCAGGAGGCATGATGAAACCCAACCTACAACTCGATCAGATGACGGTGGAGGAAAAGATTCAGACCATGGAGCTGCTGTGGGACTCGCTCAGCCAGGCGCCCGTTGATCTTGAGACACCTGATTGGCACAGAGAGATCCTGGAGGAGCGGCAGCGCAAGGTCGACGCCGGTGAGGCCGTGTTTCTTTCGCTCGAGGAGCTGAAGGCAAGACGTCCACGGTGAGCAGTCGAGAGATTCGGATACAGAGGACCGACATCATGCACGCCACGCATCCTTTTTCCAGGCTCAGCGTCGAGGCGTATCTCGCCGCCGAGGAGGGCGGTGAGCTGCGCCATGAATACATCGACGGTCAGATCTATGCCATGACCGGCGCAAGCCGCCAGCATGGTTTGATCGTCTCCAATCTGGTGGCCGGGCTGCGCCCGCTCATCCGTGGTCGCGGCTGCCAGCTCTTCTCCAACGACATGAAGATCCGTTTACTGATCGCGGGTCAGGACATCTTCTATTATCCGGATCTGCTGCTGAGCTGCGATCCAGACGACCGCGAGACCTACTATTGCACCCAGCCCTGCGTGATCGTCGAGGTCTTGTCCGAATCGACCGAGCGGATCGACCGGCGCGAGAAGTTCCTGGCCTATACGACCCTGCCGAGCCTGCAGGACTATCTCTTGGTGAGCCAGACGCGGCGCGAGGTCTGGCACTATCGCCGCTCGCGTGATTGGGCCGCGGAGGTGCTGACCGACGGGGACCTCGGGCTCGACTGTCTGGCTATCAGGCTACCGCTCGACCTGATCTACGAGGAGATCGAAGAAATCTAGGTTGGGCAAAGCGCAGCGTGCCCAACCGAGGCTATCGGAGGATCACGCAGATGTAAACACAACCCATGCCCGAGTATCGCTTCGAGGACTATCTGGCGGTTGAGCGTGAATCGATCGATGTGCAGCACGAATACGTTGCCGGGCAGGTCTTCGCCATGACCGGCGGGAGCTATGAGCACAGTCTGATCGCGGCCAATTTGACCATACGACTGGGCAATCAACTCGACAATGGCCCTGCAGGGTGCTCACCAGCGACATGCGCATCCGTATCGAGACCGCCGATGTCTGCGCCTATCCGGATGTCAGCGTGCTGTGCGGCGAGCCGGTTTTCCATGACGAGCGGCGCGATGTGCTGACCAATCCGGTGCTGATCGCCGAGGTGCTCTCGCCCTCGACCGAGGGGTATGACCGCGGCGGCAAGTTCGCGCACTACCGGCGGCTGCCGAGCCTGCGTCATTAGTTGCTGATCGCCCAGGACCGGGTCTCGGTGGATGTCTTCACCCGCCAGCCGGACGATCGTTGGCTGCTCTGCGCCTACGCCGACCTGGACGCCGTCATCGAGCTGGAGATGCCCGACTGCCGGTTGTCGGTGCGCGAGATCTATGATCGGCTAGTGTTTGGAGCCGCAGAGGCGGTTGCGCTCAGCCCGCCGGCTCCATCCATGGATTGACGACATCCAGCCCGTCGATCGACGCGAAATCGCGCCCATTGCGCGTCGCCAGTGTCAGTCGATGCGTCAGGGCGATCGCCGCGATCTGCGCGTCCTCGACGCTGATCGGGCGACCGTGGCGGAGTCGGCTGTCGACGATGGCGGCATAGCGGATGGCGGCGGACTCGTCGAAGGGCAGACAGCGGTCCGCGAAGTCTTCCTCGAACATGGCGCGCGCGGCCATGAGGAGTCCTCGTTTGCGTTGACCATCGGACAGACGCGCCACCCCCAGTTCGATCTCGGCACGCACGATGGCGCACGACCAGACCCGGTCGGCGGGCAGCCGGTCCAACCAGGCGATCACGTTCGGCGCGGGAGCCGGACGCATCAACTCGGACAAGATGTTGGTGTCGAGCAGGATCACGGTCAGTCCCAGGATGGCGGTGTGCGTGCCTCCGAGCGGGGCGGGATGGGCAACTCGTCGGTCGCCACGGCCTGAAAGCGGCGCGCGAGGCGCTGGCCCAAGCCCGTCGGCGCTGGGGTGGCTGGCTGTAACGTCTGGCGCAGGATGCGGCGCGCCTCCTCTTCCATGGAGACGCCATGCTGGGCCGCCGTCACCCGGAGGGCGGATTTCAAGGATTCGTCCAGATTGCGTATGGTCAGGGTCGCCATGATGAACACCCAAGAATGATTGCTTTGCTATCATTGTAGGCAATGCTTGCCATGATGGCGAACGGACGACACGGCTGGATCACGCATGACGCTTATCAAAGACCTCATCCATATCCCCGAGCGCGTCCAGCGCGGGGACTTCGTGCTCAATCTGGCAAGCGGCCTGGAGGCCGAGGCCATCGACCGGACGCTCAAGGACTATGTCGTCACCCCGCAGCTCGCGCGCTGTTTCGAGGACGCCCTGAGCTTCGTCAAGAGTACCGTCGGAAGCCAGCAGAACCGCAACAAGGGCGCCTATCTGCACGGCAGCTTCGGCACGGGTAAGTCGCACTTCATGGCGGTGCTCAACCTCTTGTTGCGGGGCAACGCCCAGGCCCGTGCCATCCCGGAGCTGGCCGCCTCGGTGGCCAAGCACAGCGACTGGATGCAGAGCCGCAACATCCTGTTGGTGCCTTATCACATGATCGGTGCCGCGAGCATCGAGGCCGGGGTGCTGGGCGGCTATGCACGACACGTCCACAAGCTCCACCCGGATGCGCCGGTGCCAGGCTTTTATATGAGCGGGCGGCTCTTCGCGGATGCGCAGGGGATGCGGGGTCACATGGGGGATGAGCGCTTCTTCGCCGCGCTGAACGCGGCGAGTGGAGCCCCTGGAGGCGAAGACGGTTGGGGCGATGCCGCGACCGGTTGGGATGCCCTGAGCTTCGAGGCCGTGCTCTCGGGGCAGGCGGGCGAGCACGACCGTGACCGGTTGGTCAGCGATCTGGTCGGGGGCCTGTTCCGGTCCTTTGCCGACCTCGCCAACACTCAGAGCGGCGGCTATATCGAGTTCGACGAAGGGCTGCGCGTCATGACGCGCCACGCCAAGGCGCTCGGCTATGACGCCGTCATCCTCTTCCTCGACGAACTCATCCTCTGGCTCGCGAGCCGACTGTCCGACCGAAACTTCATCAACTCGGAGATCCAGAAGGTCGTCAAGCTGGTCGAGACCGGCATCCCGCGCGAGCTGCCGGTGATCAGTTTCATCGCCCGCCAGCGCGACCTGCGCGAGTTCGTGGGCGATCAGTACAGCGGGGTCGAGCAGGAGATCCTGAGCGATTCGCTGAAATACTGGGAGGGGCGTTTCCACAGGATCACGCTCGAAGACCGCAACCTGCCGGTGATCGCCCAGCGGCGTCTCCTCGCGCCCGTCAGCGCCGCGGCCCAGGGTCAGATCGAGGCGGCCTTCGCCCAGACCGAGAAGATGCGCGAGGAGGCCTTCACCCTGCTGCTCACCAGCCAGGGCGACCGCGACATGTTCCGCGCCCTCTATCCCTTCAGTCCGGCCCTGGTGCAAGCCTTGGTTGCCCTGTCCTCGGCGTTGCAGCGCGAGCGCACGGCGCTCAAGGTGATGCTGATGCTGCTGGTCGAGCAGCGCGAGACCCTGACCCTGGGGCGCGTCATCCCGGTCGGCGACCTCTATGACGTCATCGCCTCCGAGGCCGAGCCCTTCTCCGAGCAGATGCGACAGCACTTCGATAACGCCCGGCTGCTGTTCGAGCGCAAGCTGGTCCCGGTGCTGGAGATGGAGCATCAGATCGGCTTCCAGGCGCTGCGTGAGCTGCCCGCGGACGATCCCAAGCGGCAGGCGTTCGACAATGACCTGCGCCTGCTCAAGACCCTGGTCCTGGCCGCGCTGGTGCCGGAGGTCGAGAGCTTCAAACAGCTCACCGCGACCAAGCTCGCGGCGCTGAATCACGGCACCATCCGTTCGCCCATCCCGGGACGCGAGGCCGCGACGGTGCTGCAGAAGTGCCGCAAGTGGGCGGGGCAGGTGGGGGAGATCAAGATCTCCGAGGACGCCAACCCGACCATCGGCGTGCAGCTCTCGGGCGTGGATACCGAGAGCATCCTCGAGCAGGCGCGCATCAACGACAACGATGGCAACCGCCGCCGGCTGGTCAAGGAGATGGTCTTCGACGCCTTCGGCATCCGCGACGACAACCAGCTCTTCGTCGAGCACGCGTGGCTGTGGCACGGCACCCGGCGGCGGGTGGATGTGCTCTTCCAGAGCATCCTCGGGATCACCGACGACAGCGTCTTCGAGTCGCGCGACGATCAGTGGAAGGTCATCATCGACTTCCCCTTCGGCACCGGGACGCATTCCCCGACCGATGCCCAGGCGCGGGTGCGCGACTTCGAGGCGGCCGGCGGGCAGGCCAGAACGATTTGCTGGCTGCCCTACTTCCTCAGCCAGAGCGCGCAGAAGAACCTCGGCAAGCTCGTCGTGCTGGAGGAGATCCTCAAGAGCGAGGACAGCTTCAACCGCTACAGCCGCCATCTGAGCCCGCAGGACCGCGCCAGCGCCCGCACCCTGCTCGACAACCAGCGCAGCCAGTTGCGCCAGCAGCTCAAGGACACCCTGATGGGCGCCTACGGCGTGGCCCAAGACCTGCCCGGTTCGCTCGACAATACCGATCTGCTCGAGTCCCAGCTCATGTCGCTGCAGCCGGGCTTCAGGCCGCGTCCGCCTGCCGGCACCACCATGGCGAAGGCCTTCGAGCAGCTGCTGGGGCAGGCGCTGGCCTTTCAGTATCCGGACCATCCTGAATTCGATGGGGAAGTCAGGACGAGCGATCTCGGCAAGGTCTTCACCGAGCTGCGCCGCGCCATTCACGCCCCGCACGGGCGCATCGACGTGGACAGCCCGCTGCGGCCGCTGATGCGCCAGATCGCCCAGCCGCTGAAGCTCGGCGAGATGCACGAGCGGCACTTCATCTTCAAGGAGGATTGGCCGCAGCATCTGGCGCGCGTCCTGGCCAAGGCGGGCGGCGATGTGACCGTGCGGGCGCTGCGAGCGGCGATGGACGATCCGCGCCCCCGAGGGCTGCCAACGGCGGTGCAGAACCTGCTGATCCTGGTCTTCGTCGAGCATGGCCAGTACGCCTTCACCTTCCACGGCGGACCCTTCGATGATGTCAGCCTCAAGGACATCCGTGACGACCTGGTACTCATCAAGCAGGATCTGGCCGCGCCCGAGACCTGGCAGCGGGCGCTGGAGCATGCTGGCGCCGTGTTCGGCCTGACGGTCAATGCCCTGCGTACGGCAAACAACCAGAATGCGCTGCAGAAAGAGGTGCAGGCCGAGGTCAATGCCCGTCTGGAGGACTGCCGCACCCTGGTCGAGGATCTGACTAAACAGCTCGACGCGCTTGGGCTTGCGGCGACCGGCAACCGGCTGGCCAATGCCCAGCTCGCCGTGCGATGGCTGGAGGATCTGCAGTCACGCGAGGGGCCTGATTTGGTCGCGGCCCTGGCAGCGCTCAAGCCGGTCACTAGTCTGCAGGCGTTGGGTCGCAGCATCATTGCGGCGCTCCGGGTGAGCAATGCGCTGGCGGACAACAACTGGGCTTTGCTCGAAGCCGTCTGGGGCACGGGTGACGGTGTGCGGATCAAGCACGCCGTGGCGGAGGCGCTGGCGGCGGACGAGCTGGTGACTGCGCTCGCAGAGGTGTTGAAGCAGGCCCAGATGGATGCGACACAGCTGGTGAGACCAAATCCCCCCAACCCCCCTTTTCGAAAGGGGGGCTTTGTGGGAGAGGGGGCTGGAGTTGGGCGTGGACAGACGCGGAAGGTGCTGAAGCAGGACGACCACCAAGGTTTGGACGTCCGCGAGGCTCGACGTGTGCTGAAGGAGATCGAGCCATTGCTGCGCAATGGTGTGACGCTAGACATCAGCTACCAGGTCATTGGGAACACCGATGATTGATGCGCTCCCCAGCGCTGTGCTGACCCAGGTCCAGGCGATTCTGGCTAAGGACGCCGAGGCCGACCGGATCGCGCTGTTGTGGCCCGATCCGCTCCCGCCCGGCGAGCGGCGTCATCAAGCCTCTGAGACGCGCCTGCGTCTGGTCTACTGCCCGTCCGAGCTGGCGATGCGCGAGCTGTTGGTCACGCATACGCCGGGCGATGAGCGCCTGGTGATGTTGACCCCGTTCGACGAGACGCGCCTCTCGAAGGACGTCCTGGCGCGGCTCTGGGGCTGCGAGCCCAAACGCATCAGCCCCTGGCGTACCCTGGAGCAGCTGTTGCGGGTGCGCCAGATCGATCCACGGCTGACGGCCAAGTCCTATCGCTGGATCGCCGAGGCTCTGATCGAGGGCTTCGAGCGCTATCGCGGGCGCATTCAATTCGGCGAGGTGCTGGATCTCGATAAGGCGTGGCGTGCGCTGGCCTTGGCCTGGTTGGATTTTAAGAGCGATACGCTCGATCTGGACGCGCTTTTGGAGTGGTCGCTCGGCGCAGATGCCGCAACGGCGGTGGCGGCACTCCCTGAGTCCCTGGCTGGACATCTCGATGACTGGCTCGGGCCGGCGCTCGGCGCCCCCGGTTGCGAACAGGCGGATCTGGTCCTCAGCCTATGGCGGGAGGGCCACGCGGGCGAGATGGTCGCCATCGGGCTCGTGTGCTCAGTGCTGTATCGTCCGGGACTCAAGCCCGACCAGGCGCTGTTCCAGGCGCGCGGCCGCCTGTGTGAGCGCCTGCTTGGCGGCGCGGACATCACGGATACGACCTTGCAGGACTACGGCGACGCAACGGTGGCCGCGATCACGCGTCATTCGAACATCGGCGCCAATCGCACGCTCAATGGGGCCTTCGATCAGGCGGAGCAGATTCTCGCCAGTCTCGACATGCTGTCGCTGGCCGATGCCTCCGACCTGCTGCCGGCGGCCTTTGGTCAGCGTCTCGATCGACTCGCAAGGTCGCTGACGGCGGCGCTCTACGGCAAGCCGATCGCGCCCGCGCTCGACGCCCTGGCGGAACTGCGCCGTCATCGGCTTGCCACGGTGCGCGGCGAGCAGCTCGCTACAGCTGCACTCGCGGTGCGGGCCTGCCGCTGGCTGCGGACGGAGGAGGGCAGGCCCGCGAGCCTGCCGGACGCGGTCTACGACTATGTCGCGAACGGCGGCTATCTCGACTGGGCGCGCAGCCGGCTCTGGTCGGGCGATGCGCAGGAGTCGCTGAGTCGGGTCTACGCCAAGCTAGTCAGCCAGCTGTCGGCGCGGCGTGAGCGCTTCAATGCGCACTTTGCAGAGTCTCTGCCGATGATCGCGCGCGGCGATCAGGTTGGTCCGTGGATTCAGCCCATCGAGCGGGCGTTGGATGTACTGGTGGCACCTCTGGCCAAGCAGCAGCGGGTGCTCATCTTGGTCCTGGATGGCATGAGTCACGCCGTCTATCGCGAGCTAACGCAGGATGTGCTGCGCCAGGGCTGGGTGGAGCTGCTGCCCGTGGATCAGGCCGGTCCCTGCTGCCTCATGGCCGCTTTGCCGACCGTCACCCAGGTCAGTCGCTATGCGCTGCTCTCCGGCACACTGGGCGAGGGCGTCGGTGCCGATGAAAAGAAGGCGTTTGCGGCGCATCCCGCCTTAAAACGCGTGGCCACAAAGCAACCGCCATTGCTGCTGCACAAGGCCGATCTCCAGCAGGCGGGTAGTGGTGGCCTGGCCGAAGGGGTTCGCGAGGTCATCGCGGGCCAGGATCACAAGGTCGTGGGCGCGGTGATCAACGCGGTGGATGACCACTTGAGCAGCGGCGCCCAGGTGGCGGTGCGCTGGTCGGTGGCGTCCATTGGTCTGCTGCGCCAGATCCTGGAGGCCGCGCGCGAGTCCGGCCGGCTGGTGATGCTCACCAGCGATCACGGCCATGTGCTGGATCACGACATGAAGCTGGTGAAGCGCACTGGCGAGGCGCAGCGCTTCAAGCCCGTGACCGAGCCGGTCGGGAAGGGCGAGTTGAGGGTCTCGGGCGAGCGCGTGGTGGCACCGGGTCATGCGATCGTACTGCCCTGGTCCGAGCGCATTCGCTATGCGGCGGCGAAGATGGGCTACCACGGCGGCGGCTCGCCGCAGGAGGTCTTGGTGCCCTTCGGTGTCTATCGCAACGCCGGCGACTCGGGCGAGCTGACTGGCTGGCGGGAGGTGGCGCGCCAGACGCCGGAGTGGTGGGACCTGGCAGTGGACGCGCAACCGGCCACCTGCGTAGAACAGGAACTTGTAGGTTGGGCAAAGCGCAGCGTGCCCAAGGTGCCCAACGCAGCCGAATCCCCGCCGCAGCCAGGCAAATCGCCCAAACGCGATGCGCACACACTCGACCTCTTCGCCCAGCTGGCCGAGCAGGCGCCGGCCGAGCACGAGGAGGGCGATTGGATCGCGGCGCTGCTCCGCTCGCCGGTCTACGCCCAGATGAAGGCCCGTAGCGGGCGGGTGCGCGTTAGCGAGTCGCAGCTGCGCGCGCTCCTCGAAGAACTCGATGCGGCGGGCGGCCAACAAATGTCCGCGACCGTGGCCCAGCGGCTCGGTATTCCCGAGCTGCGTCTGAATGGATTCCTGGCCGGCGTGCAGAAGCTGCTGAATGTCGACGGCTATCCAGTCTTGTCGATCGATCGGGCGTCTAAGACGGTTCGGCTCGACCGGCACTCATTGAAGACGCAGTTTGAAGTTTAGAGAGCGCCCATCAATTATTTCCCGCTGCGAGCGATGCCGCCCGAAATCCCCCCTAGCCCCCCTTTGCGAAAGGGGGGAAGTTGTTGATGGACACTTTCTTAAGCAGGGAATCAAGCCAGCTCGACTCGTCCAGAACAGGGCGGAGCGCCCGCGAAGCGGCTGTCTCGTGTCAGGACCCCGCAGTCGAGCGCGTCGGCCAATGCCAAATAGGTCGCGTCATAGGCCGAGAGGTTGTCGCGGTAGGACCAGATGCGCGGCAACAGCAAGGTATGCGACCAGCGCTCGACGGGCAGGTCGGCGAGATCTTGCAGGGCTTCGTCGGCACGGGTGGGTGTCAGCTCCCGCTGGCGGACGTAGCGGCGCAAGACCAGGGTGACCTCGATATCGAGTAGATGCGGCGCATTGAGCAGCGCACTCGGGGCGAGCAACCGCTCCGCGAGTCCCTCGCTTCCAGGGGTGCGCAGCAGCATCTCGATCACGACGGATGCGTCGACGACGATCACCCGCTGTCTCGTTCTTCGCGCAGAACCTCTGCCGCCCTTCGGCTGGGCGAGACGGGCTCGCGCCGGCTCAATCGCTCCTGGAGCTCTTGTGGCGTTGGTCGCGCGACCAGTCCCTCGACCTGAGTGATCAGATACTCGGACAGGGATTGACCCGCCAGTGCCGCCCGTGCCTTGAGCCGGCGGTGTAGGTCGTCCGGCACGTTACGAAGTTGGATATTCTTTGGCATGCGATTAAGCTAGTTGCATGCTAAGTGCATGTCAATCGACGAGCAGTCATGACCTTCGCGACTCCAGCGCGGTGATCGGAGTCCGGTTGCTTCGGGCGGGGCTGTGATGATCAGCCATCAGCGTAGGACCGATATCATCGACGCGCTGCGGCGCGGCACGGTGCCTCAGTACGGGCTGGACGCGCTGGCCGTGGGCCTGGCGCCCTTCGAGACCGCCTTCGATGCCGAACTCGAGCGCGTCGCCTGCGGTCGCGGTCAGTTCAAGGCCGTGCGCGGAGAGTATGGCAGCGGCAAGACCTTCGTCGCCCGTTGGCTGCGCGAGCGCGCGCACCGGTTGGGCTTCGCCTGCGCCGAGGTGCAGATCTCGGAGACGGAGACACCGCTGCACCGACTGGAGACCGTCTACCGCCGCCTGATGGAGCGGCTGACGACGGCCGACTCGCCGTCCGGGGCTTTTCGTAACGTCGTCGATGCCTGGTTCTTCGCCCTCGAAGAGGACGTGATCGCCCAGGGCGAGGTCGATCCCAACGACCTCCCAGCCTTGATGCAGGCCACCGACGTGCTGATGGAAAAACGCCTCGGCGCGGTGGTGCGCGCGGCGCCGGCCTTCGCGCTGACGCTGCGTGCCTATCGTCGCGCCTTGCTGGAGGGGCGCGATGATTTTGCCGATGGTCTGCTCGCCTGGATGGCGGGGCAGCCGAACATTGCTGCCAAGATCAAGCGCTCTGCGAACATCAAAGGGGACATTGACCACTTTGGCGCCCTGAGCTTCCTGCAGGGTGTGCTGACCATCCTCAAGGATTCTGGCCACCCGGGGCTGCTCCTGGTCCTCGACGAGGTCGAGACCCTGCAGCGCATGCGCGGCGACGTGCGTGACAAGAGCCTGAACGCCCTGCGACAGCTCATGGACGAGATCGACAGCGGACGCTTTCCTGGCCTCTATCTAGTGATCACCGGAACGCCGCCCTTCTTCGAAGGCCCCATGGGCGTGCAGCGCCTGCCGCCCCTGGCGCAGCGCCTCGCGGTGGACTTCGCGACCGACGCCCGCTTCGACAATCCGCGCGCGGTGCAGATTCGCCTCAAGGGCTTCGATGTCGAGGCCCTTTGCGAGGTGGGCCGCAAGGTGCGGGATCTTTATGCAGAGGGCAGGGCGTCGGCGCGCCTCCTGCAGGTGGTCGACGATGCCTATGTCGCGACGCTCGCTCAGGCCGTTACCGGGGCTCTGGGCGGCAAGGTCGGCATTGCGCCCCGGGTGTTTCTGAAGAAGCTGGTCGGTGAGGTCCTCGATCGCGTCGATCAGTACGCCGGCTTCGATCCGCGTCGGCATTACGCCCTCACCGTCGGCGATCAGGAGCTGACGGCCGTGGAGCGCGCGGCTCGTTCCGCCCGCTGTGTGGACGACATTGAGCTGGATTTAATCCCCTCCGGCCCCCTTTCATAAAGGGGGGTGAAAGAGGCTGATGACTGGAGTTTTGCGAGAAAGGCTCCCTTTGAAAAAGGAAGATGAAGGACGCTGATGGTTGGGTTTTCGCGAGAAAAGCCCCCCTTTGAAAAAGGGGGGTTGGGGGGATTCGCCTTCGAACGGCTGCACCCGGCGCTGCAGCATCACATCGTCAACAGCCTCGGTTGGCGGTCGCTGCGTCCGCTGCAGGCCGCGTCCATCCCGCCCATCCTGAGCGGCGAGCATGCGATCCTCTTGGCGCCTACCGCTGGCGGCAAGACGGAAGCGGCGGTCTTTCCCGTGCTGTCGCGGATGCTGACCGAGCCTTGGAACGGCCTTAGCGTCCTCTACATCTGCCCAATCAAGGCGCTGCTCAACAACCTTGAGCCACGGCTCGCGCAGGATGCCGGGTTGGTCGGCCGGCGGGTCGCACTCTGGCATGGCGATGTCAGCCCGGCGCGCAAGGCCAAGCTCGTCACGGATCCGCCCGACATCCTCCTGACGACACCCGAGTCGCTGGAGGTCACGCTGATCTCGCGGCGGATCGACCATTGGCGGCTCTTCGCCGAGCTGCGTTGCGTCATCATCGACGAGGTCCACGCCTTCGCTGGCGACGACCGTGGCTGGCATCTGCTGTATCTGCTCGAGCGGCTCAGTCGCATCGCGGGCCGTGAGCTGCAGCGCCTGGGACTCTCGGCGACGGTGGGCAATCCCGCGCAGCTCTGCGACTGGCTGGCCGGCGGCCTGGTCCAGCCGCGCCGCGTGATCAATCCGCCAACAGACGCAGGACCCGCACCCGAGGTCGAACTCGATTGGGTCGGCAACCTGCGCAACGCCGCACTGGTCATCTCCCGACTTCATCGCGGCGAGAAGCGCCTCGTCTTTTGCGACAGCCGGGCGCGCGTCGAGGAGCTGGCGATCGAGCTACGGGCCTTGGGCGTCTATACCTTCGTCTCGCATAGCTGTCTCAGCCTGGATGAGCGTCAAGCTGCCGAGGCGGCCTTCAGTCAGGGTCAGGATTGCGTCATCGTCGCGACCAGCACCCTGGAGCTGGGGATCGACGTCGGGGATCTGGATCGGATGATCCAGATCGATGCGCCGAGTAGGGTCTCGTCTTTCTTGCAGCGGATCGGGCGGACCGGCCGCCGCACGGGAACGCCGCGCAACTGCCTCTTCCTCATCACCAAGGAGGAGGCTTTCTTGCCCGCAGCCGCCCTGCTGCAGTTGTGGAGCGAAGGCTACGTCGAGCCGATCGAGCCGCCGCCGCTGCCCATGCATCTCTTCGCGCAACAGATCATGGGCCTGGCCTTGCAGGAATCCGGCATCACGGCGGCGGATTGGCCAGCCTGGCTGGGTCGGAGGCCGGGGCTGGAGGCTGTCGAGCTAGGCATGTTGGAGCAGATCCTCGATTTCATGCACCAGACCGAGATCCTCCATGCCGACCAGGGCCTCTTTGGCATCGGCCAATCGGGCGAGCGCCAGTTCGGTGCCAAGCACTTCATGGAGCTGTTCTCGGTTTTCGTCAGCCCGCCCTCGATCAAGGTCTTTCACGGTCGCCAGGAGATCGGCGAGGTCCATCAGTCGACCTTCATCGTGAAAGAGGAGGGGGCTGCGGTCCTCAGTTTGGGGGGGCGTTCCTGGGCCACCAAATATGTCGATTGGCCGCGCCGCAAGGCCTATGTGGAGCCCACCGAGCTACGTGGCCGCTCCCAGTGGCTGAGTGCCGGTCAGCCGCTGCATTTCGCGCTCTGCCAGGCCGTGGCTCGCGTCTTGGCGCGTGAAGACCCGCCCGCCGCCTTTTCGCGCCGTGCTGCGGAGCACATGGAAGGCCTGCGCGAGGTCTTCGACTGGGTGGAGCCCGATAAGACTTTCCTGATTGCCTATGAGCCCGACAGCCTGGCGTGGTGGACCTTCGCGGGTCGGCTTGTGAATGCCGCAATCGCCGATGCCCTCTCGGGCGAGGCGAGCAAGGTCATCGCCGACAACCTTGCCATCAGCTTCAGTGGTGCTGTCGATCTGGAGTCGTTGAAACGCGCGATCGGCGAGAAGGTCTTGGGCGATGCCGCTGAGATCCGGTTGCCGCTCGATGAAGACTTCATCGCCGAGCTGAAGTTCGGAGAATGCTTACCGGAGGCGTTGCGGGTGATGGAGATCACAGAGCGCTATGCCTGTTCCACGGCGGTCGCGGTGCTGCGTGGTCAGCCGTTAGAGATGCTGTGGATGCGAGCGCCTGCGCGATCGTGTTGCGGCGCAAAGAGGAAGGAGTAAAGGGAGTATGGCGGGATGCATCCAGGATCCGATCCAATTTTGATTGCGGACAATCTGCGGGATCGATATGAGTCGCGTTCTGCGTTTCATGGTGTGATCTCCTTGATCAATCGGGGAGACACACCTTCCCCGTGGGGAGATGTCGCTCCCCTTGGGGTTGGATTGTTGCGGTGTACGGGCTGTAATGTCGCGGTCTTGCGAACCCTTGTCCCCGCCCGCTAAGAGAGCGCCCATCAACTATTTCCCGATGCGAGCGATCCCGCCCGAAATCCCCCCTAGCCCCCCTTTGCGAAAGGGGGGGAAGCTGTTGATGGACACTTTCTAAGAGTAAGAAAGCGCTCATCAATTGTTTCCCGATGCGAGCGATCCCGCCCGAAATCCCCCCTGGCCCCATAGCCGTCAGGCTAAGAATAGCCAACGTTATTCATTTTCCATAAACCATTTATATTTCAATCTATTGAACAACTC
>NZ_JAAIJR010000289.1 GCF_010915725.1 Thiorhodococcus mannitoliphagus | reverse complement strand
AGGACGAGCCCCTCTCCAGCTTCAGAGACGTTTCAAGGCGATCCTGGTGGAAACTCCCAGGAACTCACCACGAAACTCGTGACCCAGCCACGCTGCCTTCGAGAACGCGCATGGACCAAGACAAACCCAATCTGTTCGCCTTCGCCACCTCGGAACTGTCCCAGGACGCCTTCCTCGCCTGGCTGCTCAGTTGGGCGGATCCAAAATACGCAGCGTTCGATCCGCCCGTTCACCAATGCGCGGCACGTCTCGTGCAAAGGGCTGGTAATACCCACCGCATCAAAGCCGCTTGGCTATCTCGCTGAGTGGAATGAACAGACGTCTTTCATGGCCGACAAAGCACTGGAAGCCCAATCGCGCATAAAATGCGGCCGCATGATCGTCCTTGGCATCCACGATTAGCGCATAGATCGCCGGGTCGGCCCGAATGGCCCGCACCGCGGCATCGACCACCATCAATCCGCCCCATCCCTGACCCTGGTTGCGTCTGTCGACCGCCAGGCGGCCGATCAGCCCGGCAGGAAGCACGGGGTAGCGGGGCAAGCCTTTGGACAGACTCTCGGGCAAGGCCGTGAGCGGCACGCTGGCGGCGGAGAAGGTGTAGTAACCCACCACGCCATCAGTGGCATCGGCCAGGACGAAGCAGTTGGTCAGACGACGGCGAACATCTTGAGTCACCTGTTCCCTGAAATACCGATCCAAAGCATCAACGCCGCTGCAAAACGAAGCGCGCTCATGCTTTCCGAGCGGAACGATCCGAAACCCCTCTGCAATCACGCAGTGGATTCGGTCAGGCCGCGGTAGCGCGCAACGGCCCGCTCCATGGATGGCGTCAAAGGTTCGGGATTGAGAATGGATTCGGCAAACCGGCGTTGATCCTCGACCGACAGGCGAATAATGCTGGCTTCCTCGATGGTCCGGTGAGCCATCTCTTGAGCGGCCGCAACAACGAAGTCACTCACGCTGCGGCCCTGAAGCTCGGCGGCACGTTTGAGCATGGTCAAGACATCGGGAGCGATCCGGGCTTCCAAGCGGGCGGTACGGGTTGGTTCTCTGGGCATCATGGTGTCCTCGCTTTCTCTCCCTATAATGTACGTTGTTAGGCCGTACAATACAAAGATCGAAATGATAGGGTTCGGTCGCGCATCGTTACGACGCCTGGACAACGACGTGGTCCACGGTCGCCAGTTGGCTTGGGTCATCTCCGGATCGCTGCAAGCGCTGATTTCATGCGTGGCGAGGATTGCGGCGTTGGGGGCCGTTGACCGAGCCCGCGTCGGGCGGATGCCCGCGAGGGCGATCTGCCTTTGCTGCCTGTCCAGAGGCTCTTTTCCTGACACCCTGCTGATTTCTCGAGGACGAGCCCCTCTCCAGCTTCAGAGACGTTTCAAGGCGATCCTGGTGGAAACTCCCAGGAACTCACCACGAAACTCGTGACCCAGCCACCCTGCCTTCGAGAACGCGCATGGACCAAGACAAACCCAATCTGTTCGCCTTCGCCACATCGGAACTGTCCCAGGACACTTTCCTCGCCTGGCTGCTCAGTTGGGCGGATCCAAAATACGCAGCGTTCGATCCGCCCGTTCACCAATGCGCGGTACGTCTCGTGCGCTTTCTGCTCGGCGTGTCGGACGACGATCCCATCCAATCAGTCGTCGTTGGTCGACAGTGGGAGGGCATTGATGTCTGGGCTGAAGTCAACGAGGCGTACTTCATCCTGATCGAGGATAAGAAAGGCACTCGGGACCACTCGAATCAACTGACACGCTACCTGAAGATCGCCCAGGAATACGCTCGTGAAAAAGGGATCAGCGTTGTTCCCATCTATTTCAAGATGGAGGAACAGGGCATCTGGTCCGGAATCCATGACTCCGGCTTCCGGATCCTGTCAAGGGCCGACATGCTTCACATTCTAAAAGATTACGCCGACGACAGGGATTCGACGAACGGCAACCAGATCCTGCTCGATTACTACGCCTATCTGTGCGACCTCGACCGACAGGTCAATAGTTACAAGACCCTTCCGTTGGATGCATGGCAGTGGCACGGTTGGCAAGGTTTCTTTTCGGCACTGCGGAAGGAATTCGATGGCGAGTGGGACTATGTTCCGAACCCCTCGGGTGGTTTCCTCGGGTTCTGGTGGAGTTGGCGCGAGGGTCATTTCCAGGGGAGTCAGTTCGAATTCTAGGCCTTGATCATCGTTTGGTCCACTGTTGCTAAGCCGCCACAAGGGTGAGGTAAGGCTGCCTCACCGGGCGCGGTCGTCGTCGCGCCGGTCG
>NZ_JAAIJR010000288.1 GCF_010915725.1 Thiorhodococcus mannitoliphagus | reverse complement strand
CACGCATGAAATCGTGACCGTCACCAATGATACCTATATTAATGCTTTGAGCGTTTGCAAGCTCCTTCAGAAGTTATCAGAAAAACATACCGATGCGGCGATCACACTGATTCTAGATAATGCAAGATATCAGAAATGCCGTCTTGTCACGGAGCTAGCGCTGTCACTTGACATTGATCTTCTCTATCTCCCATCTTACTCGCCAAATCTTAATCTCATCGAAAGACTCTGGAAATTTTTCAAGAAGAAGGTTATTTACTCATGCTATTACGACAGCTTTCCAGTTTTCAAGCAAGCCATCTCCGATTGTATTTCAGAAGCTCATACTACTTACAAAGATGAGATGGAATCTCTATTGTCATTGAAATTTCAGCGATTCAATAAATCGCAAATTATGACTATTTAGAGTATACTTGGCTTCCGCCTCGAAGATCGGACGTGACTCGTCCAGGGATGTCGATCGCGCGACAGGGTGTTGCCGCTCACCTTATTTCGCGAATTTTTCCTAGAATACTTCCCGCTAGACCTGCCAGTTTTCGCCACCGCTATTTGTCGCGGCTTGTGAGGCACGACGATGCCCGCCTTGGGCCTTCGTTGTGGCAACAAGCCGACCAGAACCGTCCGCCCGGCCTTGGAATCTCTGCGACGGCATCACGCGGTTATGTGAACCTTCACATAACCGCGTTAAGCGGTGCTTAACGGTAGGCGACCCAGGGAGTGGAGTGGTGGACTTTCCAGGGTGCCCAATCGCCAGCAACTGCGTGCCCTTTTTGCTACACGGCAAGCTTTCGATTCGGTACGGCTATGTCCGTTCATGGCCGAGTCCTGCCGGATTGCCCGCAGAGTTGGGCGACAGCTCCTGGAAGCTGACAGTCAATGCGAGTGACTGCCAAGCCGCGCTCGCCAGGGTCAACATGTCGGAAAACACCCGTTTTCCGACAACGGCAACAAGTCGAGAACATAGAGCGTCGCATCGACGCTGAAACCGCACGAAAACCCTGTCGGCAAGGCATTTCGGCCAGAAACCCCGGTGTGGAGGTTTTTCGTGTGCTCAGTGGCGGCTGGTGACACGAGTGTTGGGACTACCCCCACAGTGGACGACCGCCAAGGAGATGCACGCCCTTTTTTGCGGCCAGAGAATGATCCGCCACCTGTAGTATTTGTATTGACATTGTGCGCACACAACGGCTATACCATTTAGATAACTATTTTTTGACGGAGACGGGTTATGTCCTCAGTCGATCCTCATACACCGACCCCAGCGGTCCGCGATTCCAATATCAACATCCGGGCGCAGCGTCGGCAGCGCGACCTTATTGATCAGGCCGCGACTCTGCTGGGTAAAACGCGCTCGGATTTCGTGCTGGAGACGGCGTGCCGGGAGGCCGAGGCGGTGTTGCTGGAGCAGCGTGTCTTTGCCCTCAACGCCGAGGCATTCGAGCAGTTTCAAGCCTTGCTGGACGCCCCCCCCAGTGAAAACCCGAAGCTCCGTAAGTTGATGACGACCCCGGCCCCTTGGGAGCCGTAAGGTGTCGATGACTTCTGTTCGCTGGCAGGCTCCCGCGCCGCTGACAGCCGGGCATCGGCTGGATGACTTCGACAGTGGCGAACCCAGCCTGGATCAATGGCTCAAGCAGCGCGCGTTGCGAAATGAAGCCCGAGGCGCGTCACGCACCTATGTGGTTTGCGCCGATGGGCAGGTTGTCGGGTACTACTGCCTTGCGACCGCCTCGATCTCGGCTGAGATTGCGCCGGGGGCATTGAGGAGAAACATGCCCGACCCGATCCCCGCGATGGTCTTGGGACGCCTGGCCGTTGAGAGGACATGGCAAGGGCATGGTGTGGGAAAAGCCTTGATGCGTGACGCTGTTCTGCGCACGGTGCAGGTTTCCGAAATGGTCGGGGTCAAAGCACTGTTGGTTCAGGCCCTATCGGATGCCGCCGTGCGCTTCTATGAGGAGCACGGCTTTCGTCCGTTTCCGGCAAATCCAAGAACACTTTTTTTGTTGCTGTCGGAGGTTTTTCGTGAATCCTGACCCCTCCCCCGTTTCTGCCGTTCCTATATGTGATCATGTCCTTTATGTCCCACACAACAAGCTTGCTAGGAGATCATCGGCCAGATTACGCAATGCCGTCACTGACTGTGGCGACGACGATCTGGTAGAGGGCTCCGGAAAGCGGACGCCGGGCTGCATGCCTTGCGGACGGCTCTACGCGGTTATGTGAACATTCACATAACAGGATCTATGTGAAGGCTTGAATTATGTGAAGGACGAGCGCCGGCTCTAGCTAGGATGCCGCCTGGAGCCGCA
>NZ_JAAIJR010000287.1 GCF_010915725.1 Thiorhodococcus mannitoliphagus | reverse complement strand
GCCAGCTCGGGACTTTTCTTTGCGTCTCACCCAAAATAGGTCGCGACGCTCTCCCTAAATCAGCGCGGGACGTAACACTAAGACGGCTGCGAACGTCCTGACAATCGTCACCGGCCGCAGCCAGCATCAGCGCGGCCTCGAGCGAGCGAGGCGTGTAGTATTCATCCAGTGCCTCTAGCGCATTTTCAGGCGTGACGGGCTCGGGCGCGGTGGAAGCGTTCGCCGTTAATGCATCCGTGTTCATCGTCTCCGTGTTCATCGCCTCGGCGGCTGCGGCACGAACCCCCGGCAATGGATCCTTCTCAGTCCGTTCGCGGAGCGCCGCGGTTTGGTCACTGGCCAGCCGCAGGGCTTGAGCCGCAGCCATTCCGGTATCCAGTAAGGCACCGATCTTCTCCGCATTCGTCAAACGACCGGATATCCGGTTGCTCCAAGTAAAATCCTCAAGCTCCCAGCCGGCTTCGGTCGCGTCGATGACCGCGGGACGGGCCTCGGCATCGAGATGCGCGAGCAAGGTAGCCGGGTCACCCTCGAGAAAAACGGCCTCGTCAAAGGCCGGATCACCGGTCAGGAGCGATTCTTGCCCCTTCACGCCAGCAATGAAGTTCTGCCGGAGGCCTGCACCGACAATTCGGCCAGCCGGCTGGTCGGGCGCGCGAATGTCAAAATCCGTAAAGTACTTGATATCGCCAGCGACTCTTTCGCTTGTCGTTTCCACGGCAACGTCAATGTCGTCGATGCGCCCGCGTAACTGGTGTTTCCGCCCCTTCTGGTGCACCTGGAGTCCTAACTGCGAGGCTACCTCGGCCATCGCATTGCCGCTGGCATCAATTGTCCACTGCTTCACCCAAGAGTAGATCCCGATGCCAGCGATCACGGCGATGCTAAGCAGGACGATGCGTCTCTTGCTTGGCAAGTTCTTCTCACCCATGCTAACCCCCAATGGTTTTGGCGCCAGTGGTGTTGTAAATTTCGATGCAGATTAGGATATTGCAATCTACCCCGATAGCCCGGAATGCTGTGAAGAGGTGACAGTAGAGCGCGATGGGCTCGAGGTCAAAGACGACACTGGTGGTCCTGGATGCGCCTCTCCAGGCTGAAAGCGCGGGCTCGCAGGGGGTGGCGAATCATGCCGAAGAACACTTTATGGCAAGTGCTCAAGTTGCTTGGAAGCGCGGTCGCTGGATTCGCCGCGCTGCTGATGGTCGCTGTGCTGGGTCTGCTGGCACTTCTCGCTGGGGTTAAAGGCGTGACCCAGCCCACAACCGGCTATCTGCCGGTCACCGGCACAGTCATCGATCATCGCGCACGCGTGTCCACGGGTAACCCAAACACTTCGAGTCGCAACCAATGGAATCTGCAAATCTCCGTGGCCTATACCTATACAGTCGACGGCACGAGGCACCCGGGGCTCGACTTCCTCTTTCCAGCGACCATCGGCAGCAAATCCAAGGCCGAGCAGCTCGCCGCCGACCATGCCCGCCGTTATGTCAAGGGCGCTCCCATCGATCTGTTCTACAACCCGAGCAATCCATCCGAGAGTGCCCTTGAGCATCGCTCCTGGCTCCTCGGCGCCCCAGCGTTGGTGTTCGGCGCGCTTCTTCTTGGTGGCGCCCTTGGCTTGGGTGTGATCGGCGTTATCGAATTGCTTCGCAGGCTGCTCGAAGGTCCGCAAAGCGAACCCTGGAAAGCGGAGTTGGTGCTCTGGCCGTGGCTCAAGAAAGCCGCCATTGGGCTCACTGCACTCCTTTTTTTGGCCGGACTCGCCGCCGGCTGGTCTATTTACCCGACTCAAGTCGCTATTTTGGTGATGGTCTCCGTCGGCTTCGCGGCGATCCTGGGAGTTGGTGTTTGGAGGAATCAGACAAGGCGCTCTAAGCCCAAGGCGCTCTAACCCGTTCAGTCCGTGAAAAACCGGTTTGCCATGCAGAGCAAGCAACACATTTTCCGGAATGCCAAGAGGAGGGGTGGCAACCTTGGAAGATCATCAGCTATCACCTGATCCAGACACCCAGGCGCTGGACCCGCTGCAGAAGGATCCGCCAACGCCGAGAGGCGCGACGACAAGCAACCAATTGGGGGGGCTTGGCGGGCTTGTTGCTGGCCCTGTCAGGTCTTTTTTTCGTCGGAAAGAACTCCTTTCTTGCTTCAGGCCAAGACCAGTGGGTGCCAGTCCCGGCTGTCGTGGTGCGGTCCGACACCTCGAAAAGCTCCAAGGGGTCAGCGGGTCAGACCTATTACAACCCCCAGTGTCAGGATAGAAGTCGCCTCCCCTGGGAGGATGTGTGTGAAGATGGGGGCATGATCGTCCTGGGCCTTG
>NZ_JAAIJR010000286.1 GCF_010915725.1 Thiorhodococcus mannitoliphagus | reverse complement strand
GGGGGCGGGCCTTGCTGGGATCACTTCTCGAGACGTTACTGCAGCCGCAAGCATGTCCTCAAAACCCACAATGAGCCCCTATAGATTGTGGCACTACCACAAAATCAAAGTGCTCAAACGGCGCGGCTACGGCTTCACCAATCGAAAGCGGCTTTTTCAGAGAGTGTACCTCGATCTGCACGGATACGCCCTTTTCGGCTAGTCGATGCTTACAAATCAGTCGCTTACCTCTCTTTCGCTCAGCATCATTTCGAAGCTTCTGTGTGCGGACAATTTGAGGTCATGTAACTGTTATCAAAGCATTTTTTCGATCACCTGAATTCCGGGAGAGCCTTGCTGTCCACGTTACGCAGCTACATTAGCGCCATGGGTGGCTCACTCGATCTGGTTGTGCGCTTTCCCGATAGACCGGCGGTTTCCTTATCGGCGCTCTTTGACGTCGCGGAACGGCAACAAAGAAGCAACGCGCCGAGCTTAGCTGTCGAGGATCAACGTTAAATAAATCCGTCCCCTTTTTCCGGTGTGATGGATAGCTTGTTCACCGGCTTGGGTCCGATCTTCGCAACTGATGACGCCGTCCCCCACCGCATCCCGTTTCGCTGCTCAGTACGGCTCGGTTCTTTGGCTAAGGCCGGGGCCTACTGAGATCAGCGAAAGCCAAGGCACCAAGGCCATTGTTTTCGCCACAAGCCTTGCCTCTGCGCTTGGCAGCGAACCGGGTTTAGGTGCCCAGTGCGAAGACAGTTCGCACTGCCCCACCGCGCGCGAGCCCCTCAGATCGCTAGCTGACTTCGCCGTCCTCTTGTTGCAGGACGAAAAGCTCGGGATCCATGTACTGACAATACTCTCCCTCGCATTCGAAGGACTGCCGGCAGATGCCCGGCTCGCATTTGCTCACCCCCCTTCTTCCACGCCTCTTTCCTCCACGGATGAGCTGAAGGACTCCAAAATCCTACGTGCACTCGCGAGACGTTGTGGATGGGAGGAACAACCGCAGACTCCAGATCGCTCGGAAACAGAAGTTCTCCATATTTTTCACAAGGCCGACAGCCCGCCTCGCTGGAGATTGTCCTGGGCGACCCCCGCAGACTTCTCTAGCCTAGCTGCTTTGTTTGAAACCGTCTTCAATGAGCAGATCAGCGAGCAGTTCTGGCATTGGAAATACGGTGCTGGTCGAGGTTATGGGGTGATCGCGAAACGCGACGACAAGATCATCGCCCATTACGGCAGCACAGGGCGACGCGTCCTTTTATTTGGCGAGCCGGCTCAGGCATTGCAGATGTGTGACGTTATGGTTCATCCGCGAGAACGTGCCGTCCTTACCAAGCAAGGTGCCTTTTTCGTCACCACCGCCACAACCTTGGAGGTCTTACTAGGATTCCAGGTTGTCGATCTGGCCTTCGGTTTTCCGAATGCTCGGGCTGCGAGAATCGGCCAGCGCCTTGGCTTGTACGCGGAAGTCGGCCGTATCATGGAGGTGCACTGGCCGCCACTCAAAACTCGCCCTCACCTTAAGAGTGACGTTCGCAAGTTTAGTGCTCAGGCTCCGCAAGCCAGCCGCGTGGTCAATGGGCTTTGGAAGAGGATGAGCGCCGACCTCGATGCCTCTATCGCGGTTATCCGTGATTGGACCTATGTTCGTGACCGCTATCTCGATCATCCTGAAAAAGTCTACGAACTCTTCTTGGTGTGTCGCCGCTTTACAGGCCAACCGCTAGGTTTGGCCATCCTCAGGCGCCAAGCTGAAACCCTTGAGCTGACAGACGTGATCTGCCCTCTGGCTAAGATCCCCATCGTCTTGGATCAGGTCAGGAGACTCGCTGGATCTTGGGACCTGACAGGCGTCTTTTGCTGGATTACCCGACAGCATCTTTCCCACTTTTCGACCTCAGATGCGACCGTTAAAGATCCCGATGTGATCATTCCCACCAATATCTGGGTAGATGGGCCTAAGCCCGAACAGCTGAACGACAAGTGGTGGCTGATGTCGGGTGACACCGAGTTTCGCTAGTGAGTGCGTTCAGCGAATTTGATGATTGTGCGATCAAGCTAGGTGATGGGCGTCAGCGGTGGTGGTTGGTGGGCCTCGCGCGGCCGGCGTGTAGGGCGGCCGTGCGAGGTGGGTGAAGGGCCGTGGTTGGTCTAGAACACGAGGGGATCGTCGACGTCCGTAGCACCGTCGCACTGACCGGGTGGTTGCCGCTGCGCGGGGGTGTGGTCCATAGCCGTCAGGCTAGCGATATTTTCATTTTAACTCAATATGTTACGAGCTCATCCCATAACTTCTCAATAAGTCATGGCACCCAATAAAACAGAGACTTAGAATCAAAAGAGTCGCACTTCTGCGCCTCA
>NZ_JAAIJR010000285.1 GCF_010915725.1 Thiorhodococcus mannitoliphagus | reverse complement strand
GTCGGATCAGTGTCCGCTTTCAGCTCGGAATGCTGTCCGCTTTGACGTCGGATTGGTGTCCGGTTTGGATCGGAATAGGTGTCCGGATTCGGCCGGAATACTCAGCCATGTCCTGCTGGTGACGCTCCAGCGTGTAGACCGACCGGGGAAAGCCCAGGATCCGATCCAGGGTCGCGCTGACGGTCGCGAAAGGCACCTCGACGGTGAGACGCTGCTCCCAGTCTTGTAACAGGTAGGAGGTCTTGCACTGAGTCAAATTCAGGCGCGCATCCCATAGACGGCGCGTTCCAGCTCAAACGGACCGAACACGCTCTGGTCTTCGCGTCGATGCAACGGCTCAAGCCGCTTCAAGGTGCGCCCGTCCGCACCCACGAGGGTCTCGCCAGCATCCCCCGAGCCAAACAGCCCTAACCAAGATCCATCGGCGCAACGCCCCAGTTCGAGCATCCGCCTCCACAGCCCTTCCTCCACCTCATGCGCTCCACGCCCGGTCTCGAACGCTTGCGTGCAGAAAATTCACCGTCTCTTGCAATTGACCGAACAGCTCCTGGGTGTTGATTGCGCTGACTGGACTGTGGGTGTTGTGGGTGTTCATTCTGGGCTCTGCGCTGTTGTAGCATTTCACAGAGACTGACTCTTCACCGGGCCGCTGTCTACACCCTCGCTAGCGGGAGCTGTAGCAGACTCAGCTTTCAATGGGGGTAGAATAAAGGGCGCGGGAGGCGGGTTGCACCCGCCTTGCCGCAATCTTGGCACCGATGATTTTGCTTTCCGGTGGCATTGATGCCATTCATAACGATTCTATTTGAGTCACACGTTGGACGGCACATTTCTTAACTTTTCATCCTATACATAAGGGCACTACCCGCCGCGATATGGTCGGTTTCGACCTTGGCTGAGGCTGGCTGCTCGTTTCCGTGGAGAGCTGCGTGTCTGAACTCATGACGCGCAGCCGATGGCCCTGAAACTTTGACGGAAGAAGACTTGTGACGAAAAAGGCATTCATCACTGGGATTACCGGTCAGGACGGATCCTACCTGGCTGAGCTGTTGCTTGAGCAAGGCTACGAGGTCCATGGCTCGGTGCGGCGCACGAGTACGCTCGAAAGGAGCCGTCTTGCCCATCTCTACGCGGATCCCTCTGTCTACAATGAGCAGCTGTTCTTGCATTATGCAGATCTCGACGACCCCACGACGCTTCGGCGCGTCCTCGGGCGGGTTCAGCCGCAGGAACTCTATCACCTTGCCGGGCAGAGCCACGTCGGGCTGAGCTTCGAAATTCCTGAGACGACGTGCGAGTTCACCGCGATGGGGACCTTGCGTTTGCTCGAGATCGTACGCGACCTGCCGGAGCCTCCTCGCTTCTTCCATGCCACCTCGAGCGAGATCTTCGGTCGGCCAGTCCATAGTCCGCAAACCGAGGAGACGCCGATCGCACCCGTCAATCCCTATGGCTGTGCTAAGGGCTTTGCGACCCAGCTGGTGCGCGTCTATCGCGAGAGCCATGGCCTCTTCATGGTGAATGGGATTCTCTACAACCATGAATCCCCTAGGCGCGGCGAGAATTTCGTGACGCGCAAGATCTGTCGGGCCGCCGCAGCGATCAAGCTCAATCGGCAAAAAGAGCTGTCGTTGGGGGATACTAGCGCCCAACGCGATTGGGGGCATGCTCGGGACTATGTGCGGGGGATGTGGCTTGCGCTCACGCATGAGATGCCTGACGATTACATCTTCGCCACGGGGAAGCTTCACCGTGTCCAAGATGTCATTGAGGCCGCGTTTGCCGCCGTGGATCTCGATTGGCAAGGGTTCGTGCGGTTCGACGCGCATTTTATGCGCCCGGCAGAGCCGCTCCATCTCGTGGGAGACCCAAGCAAAGCCAAGGCACAACTCGGCTGGTCCGCGACGACCCCGTTCGAGGAACTCATCCGCGAAATGACCGACGCCGAGGTGAGGTCGCTCGCAAATAATGCATCCGAAGGATCCGCTTGATCATGGCCAATGTATTCGTTCACGAGCGGCTGGATTTCCACGGGTTTGATCTTGGTGTTCATCGCACCTCCCGACTCTTTTAGACGGATCGCGGTTCGCAACAGCCCGCGCTCGATGGCGCTGTCTCGCTAGACGCGGGTTGATGCGGGCTCTGCCGTTTTCAAGCCAAGCCTCTGCCTCTCCCGGAATTCAGGTGATCGAGAAAATTATTTTATAACAGGTGCTTAGACTCGAATTATCCGAACACAGAAGCTTCGAAATGATGCTGAGTAAATGAGACTTAAGTGACGGATTTATAAGCATCGACTAGCCGAAAAGGGCGTATCCGTGCAGGCCGAGGTACACTCTCTGAAAAAGCCGCTTTCGATTGGTG
>NZ_JAAIJR010000284.1 GCF_010915725.1 Thiorhodococcus mannitoliphagus | reverse complement strand
GAACGATCCCCTACCTCGATACCCCCGTCAACAACCCAGCCGCCGAAACGCTGCCTGAAATCGAGGTCACCGATCCAACCCACCCGCTGTTTGGGCGCCGGTTCACACTCTTACGTCGTCTGGCGCCCGTCGGCGGACAAACCCACGTGCTGGTGGTCTACCGAGAGGGCGTGTATCTGCGCCTGCCCCTGGTGGCCACCGATCGCGTCCTGTCCGAGCGCCGCCCTCCCGCGAAGCTGACCGTACAGGCACTGACCGAGCTGGTCACGCTTGCCGAACAGTTACGGTTATGCCTATCGCTCCCGACGTCCTCTGGCACAGCCTCAGTGCCGAGTGCCAACAACGCATCCTCGCCGACTTGACCGCCGTTGCTCAGGAGATCCTCCATGCCGCACGAACTGATCACCCCGAGTCATCTGGCGCGTCGGGCCGTCATCTATATTCGCCAGTCCACCCCATCAGGTGCTGACCAATCAGGAGAGCTTACGCCTGCAATATGCCCTGCGCTCACGCGCCTTGGAGCTGGGCTGGCATGAGGCGGACATCCAGATCATCGACAGCGACCTGGGACTCACGGCCGCCAGCGCCCAGCATCGCGAAGGCTTCAAGGAGCTGCTCAGCCAAGTCACGCTCGGACAGGTCGGTCTCATCCTCTCGATCGATGTGACCCGCCTCTCGCGTAACTGCTCCGACTGGTATCCGCTGCTGGATCTCTGTGGCTACAAGCAGTGCCTCATTGGCGATCGCGACGGTCTCTATGATCCCGGCACACCCAACGGACGCCTGCTGCTCGGACTTAAGGGCCAGATCTCTGAGCTGGAGCTTCATACCATTCGCCTGCGTCTCACGGCGGGCTTGCTCAACAAGGCCGAGCGCGGCGAGCTTTCTCTGACCCTTCCGGTCGGTCTGGTGCGCGAGCCCCATGGCACGGTGCTCAAGGATCCCAACCGCGAGGTGCAGGCGCGCGTAGCATTGGTGTTCGAGACGTTCCTCGCGCAGCACTCGGCGGCACAGGTGGTGCGCGTGCTGCGTGAGCAGGCCTTGACCTTGCCGCGCCGTGACCGCTTTGGTGACATCACCTGGCGCCGCCCGAGTGTGGCCTCGGTCATTGCCATCTTGCGCAATCCGGCCTACGCCGGGGCCTTCGTCTACGGGCGCACGCGCACCGAGCGCAGCGGCCCTGGCCTCCTGCACGCCCGCCAACGTCGCCTGCCGATCCACGAATGGAAGGTCTGCGTGAAAGACAAATACCCGGCCTATATTTCCTGGGACACCTTCGAGCGCATTCAGGCCATGCTGCAAGACAACTACGCCGAGTACGATCGCAACAAGACCCGCGGCATCCCACGTCCGGGGCAAGCCTTACTTCAGGGCCTGGTCTACTGCGGGGTGTGTGGCCACAAGATGGTCATCCAATACAAGGGCGGCGCCCATTACCTCTGCAATTATCTGCGTCAGCAGTTTCGCGAGCCAGTCTGCCAGTACATCCCGGCTGACCCCATCGATGAGGCGGTCATTGCCGCTTTCTTTGCCGCGCTCTCACCGGTCGAGTTCGATGCCTATACGGCCGCCATGGCTGAGCGCAGCCGTAGCCAGCAGGCGCTGCAGCAGGCCAACGCTCAGCAACTGCAACGTCTGCGCTATCAGCTCGCGCTCGCCGAGCGGCAATTCCTGCAGGTCGATCCGGACAACCGCTTGGTCGCCGCCGAACTCGAGAGCCGTTGGGAGCAAGCCCTGCGCGAGGTCCGCGACGCCGAGCAGCAGCTCGCACAGGAGGACTCCTGCACGGACGCCAGCGAGACGATCGATCCCCAACTGAAGGCCGCCTTCACCGCCCTCGGGCAACAGCTGCCCACCGTGTGGGAGCAACTCGCCCGCGAGCAGCAAAAAGCCTTTCTACGCTGCCTCATCGACAAGGTCGTGCTGCAACGCACCGCGCCCGATCAGGTGCATCTGCGCCTCGTCTGGAAAGGTGAGCAGGTCACGACCCTCGATCTCCCGCTGCCCGTGGGCTCCTTGGCCGAGTACGCGCAAGGCGCGGCCTTGACCGCGCGCATTCTGGCCCTCTTCGCCGAGGGGCACGGCGATGAGGAGATGGCCGCGATGCTGACACGCGAAGGCTTTCGCTCCCCCATGGGCACGACCGTTCTGCCCAGCACCGTCAAGACGATCCGACTGCGCCACGGCTGTATGCAGACACGTCATCAATCCCATCCGCGCCGCATCACGGGCTACCTGACCGTGCCGCAAGTGGCCGCGCGGCTCGCCGTCCCACGCCACTGGATCTATGATCGCCTACACAATGGCACTATTGAACTGACACCTGATCCAATCACCAGGCTCTACCTTTTTCCCGACAACCCCAGTACGCTCGAGCAACTGAGCCAACTTCGTGCAGGTCAGCTCAACCGTGTGCGTTTTTCACAGGAGCATCAAGATGCCTGATCGAAGAAG
>NZ_JAAIJR010000283.1 GCF_010915725.1 Thiorhodococcus mannitoliphagus | reverse complement strand
CGTCCAGGCTTCAGGGGCGAACGGCTTCCCGGGCTCTCTTCATAAACTCCGTTTATCACTCCTCCTTATCAATCCCTGAGAACAGAACATACAAGGGGCGAATTCATTCGCCCTCCCGCCAGTGCCAAGGGCGACTAAAGTCGCCCCTTGTACGAGGTTTTTCAGACAGCCTCTGAGGGTTGGCAGGCGTGCCCATCATCCAGCCGCGCGCCTTGCGGGATGGGCACGTCCGTCCAGCGCTGAGGTGACGCTCAAGCCCATCACCCGTCCACTCAGTCCAGCGTGACCTCGACCTGGGCGGCAACGCGCAAGGCGCGCGCCTTGGCGTCGTCGATATTGCTTCCTCGCGCCAAGGCTACGCCCATGCGGCGGCGTCCCCGTACCTCCGGCTTGCCGAACAGGCGCAGATCGGTGCCGGGCTCGGCGAGTGCCGCGGCCAGGTTGCCGAAGCGCGGCTGGTCCGACTCCCCTTCGACCAGGATGACCGCCGAGGCGGCAGGACCCTGCTGGTGGATCTCGGGGATCGGCAGCCCGAGGATGGCGCGCGCGTGGAGCGCGAACTCCGAGAGATCCTGCGAGATCAGGGTCACCATGCCGGTATCGTGGGGGCGCGGGGAGACCTCGCTGAAGATCACGGCGTCGCCGCGCACGAACAGCTCGACGCCGAAGAGGCCGCGTCCGCCGAGCGCCTCGGTGACCCGCGCCGCGATCTCGCGGGCGCGTGCCAAGGCGGGCGGCGTCATCGGCTGCGGCTGCCAGGACTCACGGTAGTCGCCGTCCTCCTGACGATGGCCGATCGGCTCGCAGAAGGTGGTCCCGTCACGGTGGCGGATCGTGAGCAGGGTGATCTCATAGTCGAAGTCGACGAACCCCTCGACGATGACGCGTCCGCCGCCGGCGCGCCCTCCGGCCTGCGCGTAGTCCCAGGCATGGCCGATCTCATCCGCGTGGCGCACCAGACTCTGGCCCTTGCCCGAGGAACTCATGATCGGCTTGACCACGCAGGGCAGGCCGATTTCGGTCACCGCTTGCTCGAAGTCCTCGCGGGTGTCGGCGAAGCGGTAGGGCGAGGTCGGGATACCAAGCTCCTCAGCGACCAGTCGGCGGATCCCCTCGCGGTTCATCGTCAGCCGCGCTGCCCGTGCGGTCGGGATGACCGTGAAGCCCTCCGCCTCCAGCGCAAGCAGCGTGTCCGTGGCAATCACCTCGATCTCCGGGACGATGTAGTCCGGACGCTCTAGCTCAATGACGCGCCGCAGCTCCGCACCGTCGAGCATGGAAAAACTGTAGGCGCGGTCTGCGACCTGCATCGCCGGGGCATTGGGATAGCGGTCGCAGGCGATGACCTCAACGCCGAGTCGCTTGAGTTCGATCACCACCTCTTTGCCAAGTTCGCCGGCCCCGCAGAGCAGCACTTTGGTCGCGGTGGAAGTAAAAGGGGTTCCAATCGTGGGCATGGGATCTCCGCGCGTCGCAGGCGTCGCTGTCGAATGTCTGGGTGTCGCTGTTCGCCCTTGCCAAATCGCTACCAACTTGGAAAAGCGCTCAAGCGGTGAAGGACCTTGGCGAGTCCGAGTCGTGGCGCCTGTGACCTGGCTTGGTGCTGGGTGTTGACGGGTCCGGTGTGAACGCTACCGCTCAGTGCGCTACCGTGAACCATCGCACTCAGCACCTGAGTGCCGAGTAGCGGCCTGGAGCAGGGCGAACCGGAGCAAAAAGGCTATCACGTCGCGAGGACCTTGGGGCGACTTGGAGTTGGAGTCCCGCAACGCATCCTGAGCGACGTTTACACCCCTTGATCACCGCCTAAGACGCTCGGCCTTGGACCAGCGGATGATCAAGGCCGCACGAAATTGTCACCGGTATCTTCATGAATCGCTATGAATTTGGTCGCTGCGTCTAATGTCCAGATTCGGAGCACGACCGTCTATACTTGCCGAATCGGTTCAGGAGAAGCCCATGTCCAGGCAGCCCAAGCCCTATTACAGCTTCGAAGATTATCTCGCCGCGGAGCGCGAGTGCGTCGACGAGAAGCATGAGTACGTCGATGGTCAGGTCTTCGCCATGACCGGCGCATCCTTCAACCACAATCTCATCACGGCGAACGTGGCGAGACATCTCGGCAACACACTCGAGTCCCGCCCCCAATGCCATGGACTTAAGCCGCCCGGCAGTAAGCCGGGTGGAATCCAGGCTTGAGCTTGCCGGGATTGCGGCGTGGAAATTGTCGGTCTGGCCGTACCGCCTCGACGGCATCGGAAAGCGTGAGGACGGCCTGCGTCAGCAGGGTGGTTGGAGGATGTAAGGTGCCGATCAGTAGTCGAACCAGGGTGTGCTTCATGGTCGAGAGGCTGCTGGTCCAGCGGACGTGATAGGCATGCTTGCGCGCGGCGTGGCGGCGGGTTGCGAGCACCTGGGCGAGTCCTCGAACCATGCTGGCGAGGTTCAGGGCAAGGATCTTGGCGTGGACGTCTTGCTGC
>NZ_JAAIJR010000282.1 GCF_010915725.1 Thiorhodococcus mannitoliphagus | reverse complement strand
TGAGGCGCAGAAGTGCGACTCTTTTGATTCTAAGTCTCTGTTTTATTGGGTGCCATGACTTATTGAGAAGTTATGGGGTGCGCTCGTAAAATATTGATTTAAAATGAAAATACCGCTAGCCTGACGGCTATGCCCTTCACGGACCCTACTGACGCACGCGCTTCTCTTGAAGGAAAGGAGGAGGGAAGGGAAAGGAATCATAGCGATTCGCTAAAAGGGACGTGATCGCTCGACCGCCGATCAGAAGAAGTGTGCGAGGGGAGACCCCGGCTTTCTTTTGGCACTTTTCGCCAAGGGAATTAAGTAAACTGTCCCCGGAGCTGGCCGGAGCTGGCTGACCGGAGCTGAGCTGGCTCCCTTACGATTACCCAGGCGGGAGTCACACCCGCTAGAACACGCGGCCTTGCCAGGCCGCACTGTCCCCGGAATCCCGAGACCTGACCCCGAATTTCTTCCCGGAATCGACCGTTGTGAAACTCAGGAAACTTCAGTTAAAAAGCATCTAACGGCTCATGGTCAATCTCGTAGGCTTCTATGAGATCTCCAATGACGGCCACCAGCGAATACAGAGGGTGCTGGGAATCGTCACGCACGACATCCAGAAGACTGTTTAGTAGCATCGTCACCTGATCATATTCCAATTCAGAATCAATGTGATGGACTGGTATAACCGACTGCAGCGACTGCCATGCTGGCACTAATTGTTCGAAATTAATGACTAGGTTCATTTTCTCCTCCAATCATTCCTATCATATTCTGCATGGGTCATTACATGGCGCACATAAAGCCGTTGCTTATCGTAATGGATGGCGGCAACCATCCGATAGCGGTTCTTACCCACATCAAAAATCGTGAAACCGTCCACGTAATCAGCTGAGCCAAAAGTCTGTTTCAGTTGCGGAAAGGATTCGGCCTTGCAATGTGTAGCCCTCTTGAACCAGTCTTCCAGCATGACCTTTGCCTCTGGGTGTCGCTGCCAGAACTCCCGCAAAGGCTTTTTTTGAAATGATGCGCATGACTTGATTCTACACCAAGGGCAGCATTGGTTGTTTGAAGCAGCCAAGGCGATGCCAAACGCCCGGCGCCATTGGCGCATGTCATGGTGCGATGTAGCCGATTCACCGGTGCGGACGGGAGAGGCTTCAGCATCGGGCGTCGGTACGGCGAATAAGACCCCACCACTGGCGGCGAACGCGGTACTTTCGCATCTCGGCCTTGATCATCGTTCGGTCCACCTGCCGTGATGCAACCTCAGCAAGTCAAGTAAGACTCTGATTTTTGTGAATAAAAATTGCTTTAGTCGAGTGCTTTGATCGGTCTTGGGCGAGACGATGATCAATGCCCGCATCTCAGGGGGCTTTTAGCGGACTGTAAGGCGTGCAATGGGAGACCTGGGTGACCTGGCAATGGTTGCCGACTGTGAGAGAACCGCGCAAGCGGGAAGCTCTCCCGAGTAAGGCTTAGTCAGCCGCTCGGAAGTGTAATGACTCGACGGCACAAGCCTGAAGGTCAGATAAATGAGTGACACGAGGTGAAGGGTGTGGCCCTGAATCCGACACAGAGCCCCGAGAAACTTCAATTTTGGGAGAGAGCCGATCCTGTCAGGTCGGGCGCAGGCCAAGCGGTCGGTGCATTATAGACGAGCATCAACCGTCCCCCCGGGGTCTCAGACGGCATCGAGTGTCACAACGGTCGGCGAGCAACCAGGCGAGCGACGAGCAAAGGCTCTTGGGGAATCGCGCAATGCAGTATCCGAGTATGAGCGCCAATGTCACAAGAGGGGCTCAAATGGCCGCGTCGCGAGTGATGAGGACCGGTACGCCGCAACGGTTAGCGATGAAGAGGGGTAATGCCCTCGGAGCGAAGGTCCTCACGGTTGGTTGAGCGTTGAAGCGGAAACATTGTCACGATGCAAGGCGTGGAAAACACAGTGAGCACAGAGCTAAGACGCATAGGCGAGAAGGCGCGCAGCGAGCCACGACTGGTCTTCACCAGTCTTTATCATCATATCTACGATGTGGACCACCTGCGCGCTTGCTTCGAAGCGCTGCCCGGGAACCGGGCAGTGGGGATTGATGGCATCACCAAGGAGCAGTATCGGGTAAACCTGGAAGAAAACCTGAGGGAGCTTTCAAGCAGGCTGAAGAACATGGGCTATCGGCCGCAACCGAAGCGGCGCACCTCTATTCCCAAGCCAGGAAGTGCAAAAGGGCGACCGCTGGCGATCAGCTGTTTCGAAGATAAGCTGGTGGAGCTAGCGCTCAAACGGGTTCTGGAACCCATCTATGAGGTGCAATTCGAGGACAGCAGCTACGGTTATCGGCCGGGGCGCAGTCAGCACCAATGCCTGGATGATCTTGGTCGGGTTCTACAGCAAGGTCGGGTCAACTACGTGGTCGAAGCGGATATTCGCAGCTTCTTCGATCAGGCATCTTGATGCTCCTGTGAAAAACGCACACGGTTGAGCTGACCTGCACGAAGTTGGCTCAGTT
>NZ_JAAIJR010000281.1 GCF_010915725.1 Thiorhodococcus mannitoliphagus | reverse complement strand
CAGAAACGGGGGGGTAAGTCACTCAACACCACCACGAGTTCTAGCGGCAACATCGGGCAGCCACAAACGGCTGCAATGGCAGAGGCGGACTAACTTAATTTCTGGCTAAAACTGTCCTTGACTTGGGGTCCACCACAGGTCTCGCCAAGCATCCAGAAGTGCTCGACCGGAACCCGCTCGTGGCGCAGCAGGCCCGCCGGATCGCGCTTTAGCGCCGGGGCCAGTGCCAGTCCTTGCGCCATCGGCATGCCGTTGATCGCGGTCTCGGCGAGCGTGACCGTCACCCAGTCTCCCGGCACCCCGGCGGCGTGTTTGACGAAGAGACGTCCCTCGAAGGCGGGCACGCCCAGGCCCTGTGCGCGGAAGGCCACCAAATCCCCCTGGATCACCTCCTCGGGGCCGGCGAAGGTGTCGATCAGAAAGACCCGCGAGGACTCCAGACAACTGTGCGCCTGCAGATCGATCCCAAGGCGGTAGCGGATCGCGCCATAGGCGCCGAGGCCCAGCACCACACCGAGAGCCACGACGGCCAGCACCGCCCAGCGCCAACGCAGCGGCCGAATGCCGCCCCACCAGCGACGCCCCAAGAGCCGACCTTGAGCACCTTTCTCAGTCCTACTCGGGCGCATACGGCACCTCCGTTTCCAGAACCGTCAGCGCAGACGGAGCGGCCAGCACCGCATGACGATCCAGGACCAGTATGCCCCGCGCGGCCAGGCGCTCGGCGGCCTGGGTATAGTCGCGCAGGATCGCCGTCATCTGCGCCGGGTCGGCGCCACGGGCGGCCGCGGACAGGTCCAGCAGCAGCACCGGCGGCCGAACCTCCAGGGCCAGGGCGAGCTGACGCTGCCACCAGAGGCTCAGAGAGACGCTGCTCGCCAGGGACATGAGTCCAGCGACAAGAACGACCGTGGTCAGCCCTCGCCGCCCCGCCTCCCCCGTCGTCCGAACACCTGGGCGCGGCGGCTCTGGCGCTACGCATGTCCGACCCTCAGCCATGCCCAGGCTCCGCCAGCAACTTCCGGATCGCCGCGTCGATCGACAAGCCCTGCCGGCGCAGCGCACCGAGCGCCGCAACATCGCGAGGGTGGGTCGAATAGAGCAGCTGACGGAAGGGATCCACCACCAGCCGCCCGATTCCGGCCCCGTAGTCGCCGATGACCAGGATCTCGGAATAGACGCCGGGGACCGTGTGCACGGTCTTTAAGCGTTCCGCCCCGCCCTCGGTCAGCGGCAGGCGCTTGGCGGCGCGCAGCTGATCAATCGCCTGCGCCGGCTGAGCGAGCAGGAAGGTGTGGGCCGAGTTCTCGGCGATCGCCCGCCCGGTCGGATGGGCATAGAGGTCGTTGAGCGACTGGGTGACCGTGACCGCCGCACCGCGGTACTTGCGAAAGCGCCGGTAGCCGGTCTCGATGAAGCGGGCGACATCGCCCTGGGTGAGCAGATCCCAGGCCTCGTCGAGGATGACCAGCTTGGCCTGGTCGCGCTCACCGAGGTACATCGCCTGCTGGATCTGATAGATGAGCTGCAGCAGCACCACCTGCTGGAGGTGCTTGCGGCCCTTCAGCTCCTCCAATTCCAGTACGACGAAGGGCGCGGAGAATTGGATGCTGTTGGGTCCGTTGAAAAAACGCCCGTACTCGCCCGAGGTGGTGAAGGGATAGATCTGGGTGCCCAGATCGCGCAGCCGGGGATCAGGCTCGGCGGTCAGGGCGGTGGCGATGCCGTCGATGGTCATCGCCGCTCCCTCGGCATCCCACAGGATCTTGAGCACCCGCTTGAGCCCCGAGAGTGCATAGTCGTCCAGCCCGCCCGAGGGTGCGATCATGGCCCCGACCAGGGCCGCGATCATGTCGGCCTCCTCGTCCCAGTGGACCACCAGCTCGAAGGGATTGAGGCAGATCCGCGCCTCGCGGGTGAAGGCCAGGAACTGACCGTCCAGGGCCTCGCAGAGCTTCTCGTAGGAGCGCCCGACATCGATCACCCAGCAGCGCCCACCCACAGACAAGGTCGTGGAGATCAGCTCGTTGGTCAGAAAGGACTTACCGGCGCCCGACTGGGCCGCAATGCAGGCGTTGTAGTTGGAGGCCGAGTCGAACAGCGAGAGGTTCATCAGCTGTCCGCCCCGGCTGATGAGGTTCAACACCGGGGTGCCGGTCCCTTTCCAGTCCCCATGCACCGGCATCAGGTTGACCGCATGCGAGGCCGCCAGGGTGCGGTAGCGCTGCATGTCGCGGATGGCGGTGCGGTCGGTGCCGAAGGGTAGACAGTTGAGAAACAGGGGGAGCGTGAAGAAACGGTCGCTCACCACCTGAAAGCCCAGCTCGCGCCAATAGGTGCGCAGGTTCGAGGCCGCGGCGGTGGCCTGGTCCTTGGGCGCGAACAGCACCAGTCCCAGGTGCGCCCGCACCGGCCGGTCGCCGGCATCGAGACGCTCGAAGAGCACCCGAAACCCCATAGCCGTCAGGCTAAGAATAGCCAACGTTATTCATTTTCCATAAACCATTTATATTTCAATCTATTGAACAACTC
>NZ_JAAIJR010000280.1 GCF_010915725.1 Thiorhodococcus mannitoliphagus | reverse complement strand
TCGGGGCGTGTCATGGCACGCATGGTCAGCGCAGGGGGCATGGTCGTGATCCTCGCGGTGGTGGGCGTTGGGCGATCGGCAGTCCTGGGGCCAAGGAGAGTCCCCTCGGAGCGGGCGGAGGCTCATGGAGCACCACGGCGCACCCCCAGGCGCTCGACCGCCTTGGCGGTCGTGCGTTTGCGCTGCGCGATGTGCGCACGCCGGGCCTCGGCGTGCGCGCTGGCCGGTGTCGGCGGCGGCGGCACGGCGCGCAGGATCCGCTCACGCAGCGCCTGGAGCTGCTGGCGGGTGGCGTCCTCCTCGGTCTGCGGCAGGGCCACGACGGTCCCGGTCAGCCGCTTCGGGGTGCGCGCGTCGTCCGGCGCCGGCAGCAGGTGCCGAACCGCCTCGGCCGACAGCCGTCCGGCGGCGACCGCACGCTGGGCAGCCTCGGTCCGCTGTCGGGGATCCCAGCCAAGCGAGAGCCGCCACTGGGGCGGCTGCCCCTGCCGGCGCCGCTCGGCCACCAGGCGCTCGTAGGCGGACTTGAAGGCCATGCGCGCGCCGACGCGGTCGCCGCGCTCCCACACCGGCGCGGCCGCCGTCGCGGCGAGCAGGATCTCCTCGGTGACGCAGACACTCGCGGCCTCGTCGAAGGTGTCGATCGCCAGCGCCCAGGCCTCGTCGGGACCGGGACGTCCGCCGCCGGCGCGCTCCAGCACGGCGATGACGTCGCTCGGGCGCGGGAAGTAGCGCCCGCGCTCGGCGTCCAGCAGGTGACCATCCAGGACCTGGCGCAGGGTCGGGAGATCCAGGCGCGCGGCGAGCAAGCGCCACCAGGTCTGCTTGAGCCGCGCCGAGACGCGCTGTCCGTAGGTCTCGCCGACCTCATCGGGCAGATCCGAGAAGGCTTTACGGTCGTGATCGCACAACATGGAACTCCCCCTCCAGCGGACCGGGATCCGGGTTGAGAAAGGCCTCCAGCGCGGCCTGTTCGGCGTGCTGACCGGCGGCCAGGGCGAGGAACTGCTCGACCCGGGCCGCGTCGCGGCAGATGAGCGCGATGTCGTCGAAGGCGCGCCCACGGTCGTTGCGCCCCTGATGCCAGGCGGAGGCGCGGCAGCCGTCGATGGCGCGCTGCAGCTGGGCCGGCGTGTAGCCGTCCTTCAGGCGAGCGGCGATGGCGGAGCGCCGCTTGGCGTCCAGCTTGGCCTGGGGCTTGGCCATGACCTGCTGCCAGTAGGCGAAGATCGGCTGCACGGCATCGGCGCGGGCGGACACTGGGCCGCCAGGACGGGCATCGGGCTCGCCCCGGCCCGGGGTTGGACCACCGCCGCCGGACGCCGAAAACGGCCCGTCGCGCAACCTGTGCGTTAGCACAGTCTTTTCTTTCCGGATTCCGGATACCGGAAGGGTGCCGGGTTCCGCGCGCCCTTTTGAATTTGGCACCTGCCGGGTTGTCGGCGGATCTGGCCCGCAGGCCGCGTCGTTGCTGGAATCCGAGGTGCCGGGATGGGTATGCCGGGTTTGTGCCGGGTTTGTGCCGGGTTTATTTGGCGCAAACTGATCCGTCCCCGCCAACGGAAGGAAAAAAATAAGCTGTTTCAAGGCACTGCGATTGCGTACCAGACCGGCACGCGCGAGCCCCTCGGCGAGACGCCGGACCTTGGCCTTGGTCGGCGTACCCGTGCCTTCGAGCCCCTGTCCGGGCTCGACATAGAGCGCCTCCTGCAAGCTGCGCCAGGAGATGCGGCGGTTCGCGCCAACCAAGCCGGTGTGATAGTCCATGAGGGTTCTCAGCACGATGTAGCGTTGCCAGAGCTCAGGGCGTTGTCCGCTGAGCGCGGCCAGTTCCGCGTCTTCGAGTCGGATGGCCACGACGTTCGATCACCCGCCCAAGCCAGTCAGCCGGGGGACCGGCGTCTGCGACATGAGGCGCGCGCACCAGCGCGCACGGGCGGCGGCCCAAAGAGGTCCGGGCGCAGTTCCTCGAGCGACCAGCGCCCTTTGCGCGCGATGCAGACGGCGCTGCGCAGCGGAATGCGCTCAGACCACTGCGCCACTGCCTGCTTGGAGCAATCGGCTTCTTTGGCCACCGCGGCCAGGGTGCCCAGCGCGCTGATCAGGTCGGATTTGGTGATCATGGCGAAAAGTAAAGTACGATTGCGGCAGAAAGTCAATTGACCTGCAGGAGATGTCAAGTAAACTTGTCGCCATGGACACTGTCGCCGATCGCGTGAAGATCCTGCGCAAGCAGCTCAAGCTCACTCAAACCGCACTCGGGCAGTGCGCGGGTGGGATTTCCAAACAGGCGATCTCGCAATGGGAGCGCGGGATCACGGAGCCGCAGTGGGAGGCCCTGAATGCCTTGCAGCGCAACTGCAGCGTGAATCCCTACTGGCTACTGCACGGCACGGCACCGATGCTCGAAACCGCGCAGGTCGCAAGGACGACGCCGGTCCTCGCCCCACAGTCTAACCGACCCGAGCCGCGTCCACTCGCCGCGTTGCTCGATGATCTCTCAAGCCGCCTAGCGATGGCCGATCCGGCCGT
>NZ_JAAIJR010000027.1 GCF_010915725.1 Thiorhodococcus mannitoliphagus | reverse complement strand
GTCGGATCAGTGTCCGCTTTCAGCTCGGAATGCTGTCCGCTTTGACGTCGGATTGGTGTCCGGTTTGGATCGGAATAGGTGTCCGGATTCGGCCGGAATACTCAGCTTGGCGAGCGGGTAGCGGCCGTTGGCCAGGTTCTCCGCTGTCGGCTCGACGCCGTCGAGTGTCAGCGCCTTGAGTGGGCGTTGCTCGGACCGGATGAGCGACAAGGCGGTGACGCCCAGCCCGCCAGGAATCCGCTCGAGCTTGTCGTTGGCCTCCTGGTCGGTCGTTGCGAAGGCCAACCCTGGACGCTTGTCAGCGGCGACGATCGCCGTTTCGATCTCGGCCGAGAGGGTCTTGATCTGGCGGGTGTTGTCGTCCCCGGACTGGCGCAGGATGGGGCGAATCTGAGATCCGTCCGGCCACGCAGTGAGCCGCCCTGCATAGATGTCGGCGATCTGCGCCGAGGTGATCGCCGTTGCCGGATTGTCTGCGCGAACCGCGAAGACCGTGGGCGAGCGGGCATACTCGACCGATCGGGTGCCGTCCCGCGACTCTGCCGGCGTGAGCGGACGCGAGGACAGACCAAGATCGATCGCGCCCTTGGGAACGGCCTTGATCGCACCACTACTGCCGATACTGGGCAAGACGGTGACGTGGATGTCTGGATTGGCGCGCGAAAAGGCATCCGCCAGCAGCCGCATGGTCCCAAGCGCATTGCCCGTTCCCCCAATCGTCAGCTCGGATGCCATCGCTGGTGTCGCCACGCTCAGCATTGCGAGCAGAACCAGGATGATCGAGCGACCAAAGCAGGGCCGACGAAGGGCGAATCCTGTTCGGGTGAGATGCCGGGCAAGCTCCATCATTGAAGGATCCCTCTGTTGTGCCCCATTCGATAGCCGCGTCTCAAGTGTCGGGGCGAAAGGCACCTTGCGACGCCGCCTGATTATAGGCTCGCGCTGCCGCCAAATACGTGAAACAGATACCGCACCTGTATCCGGGCGACGCCTGGGCTGCTCTCCGTCGTGCAGGCGCTTGTCATCCTTCACCGAGCCCGACCCTAAGAAAGCGTCCATCAACAACTTTCCCCCTTTCGCAAAGGGGGGCAAGGGGGGGATTTCGGGCGGCATCGCTCGCATCGGGAAACAATTGATGGACACTTTCTAAGCGATGCGCACCGTCCAGCGACTCGAGTTTGGGCCGGCGTTAGGAGGCCCAAGCTACACCCTTTCGTAGGGCCTCGTCCCACGGCATGCCGACTCCGACCCACCTTCCTGACATCCCTGACGCGAAACACACCGCCTAGGTTGAGCAGTTGGTGAAGCTGATCGTAACCTTGCCCGAAACGCACCAATGGCAAGCGGAAACCATGCACGGAAACCACACAATCATTGCGTGACGAGATCGCGGTGCTCGAGGGCGAAGAGACCAAACCGGCAGGTGGGCCAAGCGGGATGGAGGACCACACCATTAGCCACGCCCCGGGCGACGACACAGGTGTGCCCAAGGACCGGCGGGCGGATTGGATCCAGCCTCACACGAGAACACTCATTGCATACCAAGAGCCTCTTGACGTAGGCTTCCTCGACCTTATCACTTCAACTTGCATGGTTTTTTATGTCAAAGATCGAACAATGGCGGCTCGTCACGGTAGCCTTGCTGTTCGGCGTTGTCCTAAGCGCCTGCGTTTCCAATCAGTCCAAACCAACCGATGCCGGGGCGGCATCGCAAACAAGCCAGGCGGCGACATCCAGGAGCGTTCCGCCCGGCATGAATGCCCAGGGCGAGGTGGTCGATTCATCTCAGATCGAGGGAGGGCATGGCAAGCAGGTCACGGGACTCAACGACTGGGAAGGCGAGATCACCGGTAAGTCATTCCGGGGCGCTAAGTTCGACCGCCTAAAGATCGGCATGCCGATGAAGCAGGTGACCGATCTCATCGGCGAACCTTCTGATCAAGGCGCTTATATGACGGGCAAGGCGTGGATTCCCTTCTACTTTGGAAGCGATCGGTATCGCCATGAACTCGTGTACAAAAATCAGGGCCGACTCATCTTCGCCGGCGGTGCGATCGGGGACTTCTCATCCGGCCACCTGACCTGGATTATTTACAACCCCAGGGAGCCGGCTTACCGATAGGTCGCACCTCGTCGGTCAGCCCTCCATGCCTGGCGTACACTGATGGGAGGTGTTCTAAATTTGTGCATCTTCCAAAAGAAGCATCGATAGCAACCGGTTGCGTCTTTTCATGCACAATTCCAGGACACTACCCGACCGGCGTCAATACCAAACCTCTCAGAGCTGCGCTCGACGCCTTTGATCCGATGCCTTTGTCTGCGCGCACCAAGCCCTGGGTGGGCTACCGCGAACGATAGACGAAAATTCCTGCCGCGACTGTGACGGCACTTAGCAAGTGTCCATCAATGGTTTCCCGATGCGAGCGATGCCGCCCGAAATCCCCCCTAGCCCCCCTTTGCGAAAGGGGGGAAGTTGTTGATGGACGCTTTCTTAGGAAGCGCCCATCAACTGTTTCCCGATGTGAGCGATCCCGTCCGAAATCCCCCCCTGCCCCCCCTTTGCGAAAGGGGGGAGTTGTTGATGGTCACTTTCTTAGGTCCTGCGCTGACCAGGTTCAGAGCAGAGCGCCGAGTAGAGCGCGACATCCGTCCGGGCGTCAGTGCGTCACGCTAGCCGAGCTGCTTCGCGACCATTGCGCGGAATTGCTGCGCCATGGGGTCTGAGGAGATCTCGGTCGCGAGGGCATCAATAGCCGACCGCAGGTCCGCAGCATGATCGAAGTGATCATCACAGACCAGCTCGGCGATGGGGCCGACGAACTCGGCCAGGCAAGACCTGAGGATCTCGCGCTCTCTTTGGCCGAGCGCTTGCGTCGCCTTCGCTGCGTCGGACTCGCCAGCAGGATCTGCGGCGTCCGTCGCGGCAGCCGCCTGCTCAAAGCGCGCAAGGATGCTCGCCGTCGTCGGCAGATCCATCTGCGCGCCGCCGATGCTGCCTTCCTGGAAGCGATAGCGCCCAGCCGAGATGCTCGGGATGAGGTCCAAGGCCTCCTCGCCCCGCTTGTTGGCGTAGGAGACATAAAGGATCAGACCACGATTCAGCTTCACCTGAGCACTGCGGTTCGCGTCCGTGGCGACGAACAGCGTGCCGGTTGCGCCGTCGCTGCAAAGCTGCGATAGCGCCTTGGTGATCTCGGAGAAACTCAGGTATGGAGTCGACATCGCTGCTCACCTCTTGCGCAATCGGTCGAAGGCCATTTGCAGACTGACCCGCATCCGCTCGATCCCTTTCGCGAGGGCTCCGATCTCGTCGTCGCGACTCACTTCGGAAACCTCAGCGTTCAGGTTTCCGCGGCTGATGTCGTCGGCGATGGCGGTCAGCCGACGAATGGGTGCGCTCAGACGGCGGGCTAGCAAGAGGGCAAAAACAACCGCAGCCAGCAGCGTGGCTCCGAGCAGCAGCAAGGCGTTTCGCAGGGCCGCATTGGCGGCTGCGTAGGCTTCGTCTCGATCCTGCTGAACGATCAGCGTCCAGCCATTGCTCAAGGGTTTGGAAAAGGCGACGACCTCTCTCCCTTGGTAGTCGGAACTCATGTCGGTGGCACCAGCCTTCACGTCCTTCCGCAAGGCGGGATGGGTGCTCAAGTCTTGCAGCTCGGAGGACACCTTGCCGTCGCCGTGCGCGATCAGGCGGTTGTCTTTGTCGAGCAGGATCGCGTACCCGGTCTTGCCGATCCGAGTCTTGGTGACGGTTCGCGACAAGTCCTCAAGGGTCATGGCAATGGCGATCACGCCTTTGGTTCCATTGTCGGAGCCTTGGATCGACTTTGCCAAAATGAGGGCGGGCTTCTTGGATGTCTTACCAAGCAGGACTTGTTGCCCCAGGGGCGCGCCGCCAATGACCTGCTGAAAGTAGTCGCGATCCCCGTAGAAGGTTGATGGCTTGCCGTCGCTGCGGCCGACATTGTCGCCGTTTGGCGCAACGGTAAAGGCCAGATAGATCCAGGGATAGGTTTCGCTGATGGTCTTGAGAACGGGATTCTGCCGCGCGCTATCCATACTGAGCATCGCGGGTGTCTCCGCATTCTGCTCAAGGGCGCGGAGATTCATGCGGCTCCATTGCTCGACGCTGTAGCCGAGCGCATCGGCGCTCTCGACCAAGCCCTGGGACACGCGCTCGCCCCATTCCTGGGTCGACTGATAGACGCTGATGTACCAGAGTCCGACGATCGGCACCAGTGCCACCGCACTCATGGCCAGGAGGATCTGGTAGAGAATCGGAAATCGGATTGTTGTGCGATTGTGAGGTTGAGCTTCCATCGTCGTCTCCTTTATCGTCTCGCGGTCCTCGACGCGAAGTCGGATCCATCGTGCAAGCGATCGACCGATGAGAGCTGCCAGGACAATCGCGGTAGCGGAAAGTGCCTGCGGGATATTAGGTATTCATCCTCAGACGAACAACCGGAAAGGGTCCAAGCGCATCAGGGCAACTGCATTTTCTTGAAGGCAGTCACAGTCAAGAGGCCAGGAGTGAAAAGAGAACGCCGCTAGCGCAACCCGTATTGGAAGTCCGCGTTCCCGCATGCTGCCCAACATCCAACACATCCCTTTGTCACCGGACCGCTCTCACCCAGCTAGGCGTGAAGGCATCCTTCTGTCGATCAACCGCGATGCGGCCCGCTGTGGACCGAGATACTGATCCATGAATCGCGTCTCGGCCGCGGCAATCAGCGCGCGCATGGCCTGCCGGGCGGCGTCCGGGTCCTGGCGGCCATTGCGAGCAGGAGGAGCAGCGCCATGCAGCGGATGGCCCTGCGTCACTTGTGTGCCTTCAGCCAGATCAGCAGATCATCGAGCGGCGCCGGGCGGGCAAACCAGAATCCCTGGACCTCGTCGCAGCCGAGCGCCCGCATGCACGCGAGTTGGGTGGCATTTTCGATGCCCTCCGCCACGACCTTCATGCCGAGCTGGCCTGCGAGACTGATCATCATCTCCACAATGCGCGGTCGCTGGGGATCGTTGAGGGTGTTGATGAAGGAGCGGTCGATCTTCAATCGCGTCGCGGGCATGCGCTCAAGATACGCCAAGGAGGAATAGCCGGTTCCAAAGTCGTCGATGGCCAGACCGACGCCTTGGCCGCGCAGTTCATGCATCTTGGCCAAGGCATCATCCACGCTGGTCATCGCGCCGCTCTCGGTGATCTCAAGCTCCACTTGGGCCGGCGCCAAGCCCGACTGCCGCAGCGCAGACTTCACCCGCTCGCACAAGTCCGCCTCGCGGAACTGGACGGTCGAGACGTTGACGGAGACACGGATGCCTGGGAAGCCAGACGCCGCGAGCCAAGCGGTGTCCGCGAGCGCCGATTGGAGCACCCAGTCTCCAATGGGCACCATGAGTCCAGTGTGCTCCGCGAGCGGAATGAACTCACCCGGAGCGACCATGCTGCCGTCGTCCATCCGCCACCGCAGCAGGGCCTCGATCCCCGCGACCTTGTTGGCGGCAAGGTCCACGATAGGCTGATAGGCGAGCGTCAGCCGGCCCGCCTCGAAGGCATGTCGCAGATCGCGCAGCAGCGCCGCCCGGCCGCGTGTCTGCTCTGCGATCTGCCGCGAGTAGTGAGCGAAGCGTCCGTGGCCCAGCTGCTTGGCCTGCTTCAGGGCGTGATAGGCATGCTTCAGCAGGCCGTTTGCGTCGCTCGGTTCACAGGCATCGAGCCTCACGATGCCGACGCAGACACTGGGCAAATGGCTGGTGCCCTCGACTGGAAACGGCAGGCTGAGCAAGACGCGCAGCGTGGACTCGCTGATGTCGGACACGCGGCCCAGCAGCGCGAACCCGTCACCCGACAGACGTGCAATCAGACAAGTGCTCGGCAGCGATTGATGCAGCCGCTCGGCCAATGCGCGCAAAAGACTGTCGCCGTAGTGATGACCGAGCAGATCATTGAGTTCAGCGAACTGATCGATATCGAGCAAGGCCAGCGCAAGATCGCGCGCATCGACCGTCTTGAGACGCTGGTCGAGCGCCTCCAGAAATGCGCTCCGATTCGGGATCTGCAGCAGTGGATCGCTGAAGGCGACCTCGCGCAAGCGCGCGACCATGGAGACGTTGTCCGCGCACAGACCGATGGTGCGGCAGAAGACCGCCAGCAGATCGCGGTCGAGCTGGTCCGGTTCGAACTCCCACTCCAGATGGGCGGCAAAGCCGCCTCCTTGCGCCCCGGCGAAGAACAGGGTCAGTCCGTCCTGCTCGATCAGCGTGGTCCGCATCGTCAGGGAGCGGGTGAGCGCAGCGGACAGGCGCGCGTCCTCAATGTCGGTGAGCCGTCGATCGAGATGGCGGCGGTAGGCACCAGCCGCACCTAGGATACGGTAGTCGGCATAGTCAACAGCGGCGCTTCGCCAGTCTGGGCATGCGCAGACGACACCCTCGGGGCGCACGCCAAGAAAGTCGGCAATCCGCAGGATCACCCCTTCAGCGAATGCCTTCAGCCCAGTCTCGGCAATCATCTGATTACTCGCCGAGACGATGCGCTCGAGACCGACCCGACCTGACTCGAGACGCTGTAGCTGATCGTAGGAGCGAATCGCCGTCGTCAGGGTCGTGACCAGACTGGAGCGAGTCAGCTCGGTCTTGGTCTTGTAGTCGTTGATATCGTAGTGAGTGATGGCATCGATCTCGGGCGCCTGTCCAGACCGATCGGTCCGCAGCACGATGCGAACCAGGTATAGCTTCAGGTCATCGCGGATCTTGCGCACGATCTGCAGGCCCGCGTCGGGGCTCTCCATGACCACATCGAGCAGGATCACCGCCACATCGGGCTCATTGCTCAACACCGCGAGGGTTTCAGCCGCGGAGCTGGTATGCAGCATACGCAGCGGCCGACCTGCGATCTTGAGGTCGCTCAGCGACAACGCCGTCGTCTGATGGACGTCAGGATCGTCATCAGCGATCAAGACTTTCCAACAACGACCCTCGTCTGGCTCGTCCCGCCACAGATCCTCTGAGTCTTCGTAAATGAGCTCGGTCAAGTCATTCATCCCGTTCGGCTGCGTCCAATAAGATGATTGAGGTGATTGCCGGAAAATCTCATACCAGCTGGCGCCGGATGGTCGCTTGCCTTCAAGGAGCATCGCCGTGTTCTATAACCACTGGTGCGACACGCAAGGCGGGCCTCGAGACCAGTCAGCGGGTATGAGCTTTGACAGAAATCGCCTGAGTCAAAAGCAGTCCCTGCCAGCAGCTGATCTCGACACCGCAAATCACTGGTTTCTCGCCTTTCCCGAGCGACATGAAAGCCGCATTTTCGCGCCGTGAACTCATTGGGATGACTGACAAGATGGATCGGATCAGTGCATTTTTGGAAGCACAGGCTTGTCGCAAGAGCATACCTGAGTCCCCTCCGAAAAGTCTTGGATCCTGGCCCAAGAACGAGGGCGAACCCGCCCTGCGCCGCGCGGTGATGCTGCGTCGCGTCAGCCAAGGCGCGCGCACCGAGCTGAGCTCGCGCGCATCCGCCGTGCTGGCGAACCTCATCGACATCGACTGCAAGCACGGCGTCTTGCCCTGGCCTGATCTGGCCGAGACTCTGGGCCTGCGTCGCCAAGGCTTGCCCACACCAGCGTCGCCGCAAACGGCCTCGCTCGAAAGCGATTCTGCACCCTGGCGACCCACGGGCGACTCAGGAGTCTTAGCCGATCCAGCGTCGGCAGCCAACGTCAGGGACGCGACAAGCGGACTTTGGCTCGGATAGGATTTACAGGATTAATAATTTTCAAAACAAAACCTTAGATGTCGCGCGAGCCCAATCCCGCTATGCTTCGCTCCTGGCATGAGCCTCTTTGGAAACAACCAACGGATTCGTGATGAGAGAAAGACCGCCGATTGTCCTGATCCCGAGCTACAACACTGGCCCCATCGTCTTCGAGACCGTCGCGACCGCAAGGCGGCACTGGACAGCGGTCTGGGTCGTTGTCGATGGGAGCACGGATGGAACGGCGGAAGGGCTTGATGAACTGGCGCGGGGTGATGCTGGCCTGAGGGTGCTGATCTTGCCGCAAAACAGCGGCAAAGGTGCCGCTGTGCTCTATGGTCTGGAGTGCGCCGCAGCCGAAGGCATCACGCATGTGCTCACCATGGACGCGGATGGTCAGCACCCGGCCGACTTGATCCCCGCCTTCATGGCGGCCTCCGCCGAGCATCCACACTGCATGATCCTTGGCAAGCCAGTCTTCGACGCCAGCGCACCCTTGCTGCGGGTGCGCGGCCGTCGCCTGTCGAACTGGTGGGCCAACCTCGAGACGCTCTGGATGGGCATCGGCGATTCGCTCTTCGGCTTTCGGGTCTATCCGGTTGCGCCGCTGATCGACATCATGCGTAAGCAACGCTGGATGCGCCGGTTCGACTTCGACCCAGAAGCGGTGGTGCGACTCGCTTGGCGCGGTGTCCGCCCAATCAACCGCGACGCCCCCGTGCGCTATTTGAGCGCAGAACAAGGCGGCAGCTCCCACTTCAACTACTGGCGGGACAACGTCCTCTTGACCTGGATGCACGTGCGACTCTTCCTTGGCTTTCTGTTGCGTCTCCCCTGGATGCTATGGATGCGCGCAAGGTCGCAATGAGACCTTGAACCCCGAACCAGCAACTTCCCCAGGAGTCAGACATGACCGACCACGCCAGCTCCACCCCAAGTCTTCTCGCGCTGGACTGGCCGCTCGCCCTGGCGGCCGTCTTGGTCGTCGCCCTTGCCACGGGTGCGCTGCTCTGGCTGAAACGCCGCTCCGCGCCAGCAGCGGCACTCAGCCCCTTGGACAGCGCACAAGCCGATCGGGCATGGCACGCCGAATCGACCGAAGAGACACTGACGGCACTCTCAACCTCGGATAAGGGTCTCAGCGCCGAGGAGGCTGGCGCGCGTTTCGAGCGCTACGGCCCCAACCTGCTGGCAGAAGCAGCTCCGCGCAGCGCGCTGTCACGCTTCCTGGCGCAGTTCAACAACCTGCTCATCTATGTGCTGCTGGCCGCGGGTGTGGTGACGACGCTGCTGCAGCACTGGCTCGATGCCAGCGTCATCTTTGGTGTGGTCCTCATCAACGCCGCAATCGGCTTCGTCCAGGAAGGCAAGGCGGAAGACGCCCTGCGCGCCATTCGCGGCATGCTGTCGCCGCATGCCATGGCCTGGCGCGACGGCCGCCTGGTGACGCTCGACGCCGCGGATCTGGTGCCGGGCGACCTGGTGCAGCTGCAATCCGGCGACAAGATCCCCGCTGATCTGCGCCTGCTGCGCGTCAAGGGATTTCAGATCGAAGAGGCGGCACTGACCGGCGAATCCGTGCCCGTCGACAAGAGCGTCACCGCGCTTCCGGAGGACACCCCGCTAGCGGACCGCCGCTGCATGGCCTATTCCGGCACCTTGGTCACGCACGGACAGGGCGCAGGCATCGTCGTCGCGACTGGTGCGAGCACGGAGATCGGCCGGATCAGCGCCCTGGTTGCCGGCGTTGAGCAACTCACGACACCACTGCTGCGGCAGATGACGCAGCTGGGTAACTGGCTGACCATCGCCATTCTCGCGCTCGCCGGCGCGACCTTTGTGTTCGGCGTCTTCGTCCGGGACTATCTCGCCTCGGAGATGTTCCTCGCCGCCGTGGGTCTCGCGGTCGCGGCAATCCCGGAAGGACTGCCGGCCATTATGACCATCACCTTGGCGATCGGCGTTCGGCGCATGGCGGGACGCAATGCCATCATCCGTCGGCTGCCTGCGGTGGAGACGTTGGGAACCGTCGGGGTGATCTGCTCCGACAAGACGGGCACGCTGACACGGAACGAGATGACGGTCCGCCGGGTTGTGACGGTCGAGCGCGAACTCACCTTCAGCGGCGCCGGCTATGATCCGCACGGCGCCATCCTCTGTGACGGTGAGACATGCTACCCGCTGGACGATGGCATTCTGACCGAAGCGCTGCAGGCCGCCGTGCTTTGCAATGACGCCGCGCTGGAGTCTGCCAAGGGTGAGTGGCGGGTCCACGGCGACCCCATGGAGGGCGCCCTGCTTGTCGCCGGCATCAAGGCCGGACTGGATCCGGAGCACCTCGCGAAGGCCTTTCCCCGCTCGGACCTCATCCCCTTCGAGTCCGAGCACAAGTTCATGGCGACCCTGCATCACGACCATGCGGGCGCGGCGGCGATCTTCGTCAAAGGTGCCCCGGAGGCCATCCTCGACATGTGCGCGCACCAGCGCAGCCAAGCCCACTTGGCCCCGGTCGACCGTGACTTCTGGCTGAAGCGCATGGAGGCCTTGGCGGCCGAAGGCCAGCGTGTGCTCGCGATCGCGGCAAGATCTCTGGATCTGCAGCCCGTCGAGCTGAACTTCGAGGATTTGGAGGAAGGGCTCGTCCTCGTGGCGCTGGTGGGCCTGATCGACCCACCGCGCGAGGAGGCGATTGCCGCGGTCAAGACCTGTCGCGAGGCCGGTATCCGCGTCAAGATGATCACCGGCGACCATGCCACGACCGCCAGGGCCATCGCCGCTCAAGTCGGCCTGCGGAATCCCGACAGCGTCCTCACCGGCCGAGACCTGGACGCCCTCGACGAGGAGGCACTGAGACAAGAGGTCGCGGACGTCGACGTCTACGCCCGCGTCACGCCCGAGCACAAGCTAAACCTCGTACGCAGTCTCCAAGAGTGTGGCTACATCGTCTCCATGACGGGCGACGGGGTCAATGACGCCCCGGCGCTGAAGCGCGCCGACGTCGGTGTCGCCATGGGGATCAACGGCACCGAGGCGGCCAAGGAGGCCGCCGAGATGGTGCTCGCGGACGACAACTTCGCCTCCATCGCCAATGCCGTTGAGGAAGGCCGCACCGTCTACGACAATCTGAAGAAGGCCATTCTCTTCATCCTGCCCACCAACGGTGGCGAGGCATTGGTAGTGCTCGGCGCCATCCTGCTCGGCTTCCATGAACTCCCCTTGACGCCGGTGCAAATCCTCTGGGTAAACATGATCACGGCGGTCACCTTGGCGCTCGCACTCGCCTTCGAGCCGCCCGAGCCCGGCGTCATGCTGCGTCCGCCGCGCGACGCGCGCGAACCCGTGCTCACGCCCCTCTTCCTCTGGCGCATCGGCTATGTCTCCGTCATTCTCATGACCGGGACCTTCGGCCTCTTTCTCTGGGAGCTGGAGCAAGGGGCCAGCATCGAGGCGGCGCGCACGGTGGCCGTCAACACCTTGGTGATGTTCGAGATCTTCTATCTGTTCAACTCCCGCTACATCCATGCCCCAGTGCTGAGCCGTGAAGGATTGCTCGGCAATCCCTATGTATTGGTCGCCGTCGGACTGCTGCTGGTCTTTCAGATCGCCTTCACCTATCTGAGCCCACTGCAAGCGCTCTTCGGTACCGCCGCAATCGATCCGCTGGTGTGGGGCCGAATCGTCCTGGTCGCCTCGACGGTGCTCTTCATCGTCGAGGCGGAAAAGGCAGTGACGCGAAGGTTCAAGCGATCGAGCAAGCCATGCGCTTGACATCAGAGCCGCAGGCACCGCCAAAGAACAGACTCAGCACAGCGATCGCAGCTGGAAAAGCTCGGATGAAACAGCCCAGCCGCCCTGTGAGCACCAAGCCCCGCCAAGTCCTGGGCATCCTGCTCTTGCTCATCACCCTGGTGCTGCAAGGCTGCGAATCGCCGCGCCTCAGCACCATCCCTCCCGATGGGACACTGCTCGCCTTCGGTGACAGCCTCACCCAGGGCGTCGGCGTCAACCCGCCGGACAGTTATCCGAGCGTGCTGGAACGCCTGAGCGGGCGTCGTGTCATCAATGCCGGCGTTTCTGGGGAAGAGACCGAGGATGGTCTGCCGCGACTGCGGGATCTGCTCGCAAGGACGACGCCGGATCTGCTGCTGTTGCTGGAAGGCGGCAATGACATCCTCCGCAACCGAGACCTCAAGGCCACCAAGAGAAACCTCGCCGCGATGATCGAGCTTGCCGAAGAACAGGGCGTCGAGGTCGTCTTGATCGGCGTGCCGGAGAAGCGTCTGTTCTCGACGACAGCGCCGCTCTATAAGGAACTCGCCGAGGAGTACGACCTGGTTTTCGAGGACGACCTTGTGGCGCAACTGATGCGCCAAGGCGCCTACAAGTCGGATGCGATCCACTTCAACCAGGAAGGCTATCGACTGATGGCCGAATCCCTCCATGACCTGCTCGTCGAGGAGGGTGCCTTATGAGTGCGATGCACCGATACCGAGGGCGAGCACGGAAGGTCAGGGCAGCATGGGCCATTTAGCCGGCGGTAAGTCCGGGTTGACGCCCTTGATCGACCGCTTGAACCGCTATCCCATCGGTCTCGTCGACAGCGAGCGGCTGCGCGAGATCCTATCCTTGCTGTTCGACGAGATGGAATCCTTCGTCGGCTCGCGCTTTCCCCTGCATGAAGCGACCCTGGAGGAGCTGGCCAGGCTGACTGAGATGTCGCCGGAGCAGGTCCTGCCAGTGCTCGAGCGCATGGCCGACAAGGGATTGGTGATGGATATGCCGTTCGCCGGCACGACCTACTACCTGCTCGTCCCGGGCCTCATCGGCTTCATGGAATTCACCTTCATGCGGCGCCACTCCGATCTGCCGCTCGGCGACTTGGCTCGGCTGATGAGCGAGTATCTGGAGGAGCAGGGTAAAGCGGGGCAGGCGGGCGAATTCTTCGGCAGCCGCACCCAGCTCACCCGCGCCCTGGTCTATGACACACACATCCCGGTCAGCTCGCAGGTCACCTCCTACGAGGATGCTCGCCAAATCATCCAGGATGCCGACTATTGTGCCGTCACGCTCTGCTATTGCAGGCACAAGAAAGAGCACCTGGGGGAGACTTGCCGCAAGGGTGCTCCGGTCGAGGACATCTGCATGGTCCTCGGCGAGGGTGCACGTTTTCTGGTGCGACGCGGCTTTGCACAGGAGCGCGATAAGGCAAGCATGCTGGAGACCTTGGAGCACGCCCGCGCGCTCGGTCTCACCCACGTCACGGACAATGTGCGCGAGCAGCCGTCCTTCCTCTGTAACTGCTGCCGCTGCTGCTGCGAACTGATGGCGGGCGTCCAACTGGGATTCAGCGACGGGATCGCCAAGACACCCTTTCTCGCCGAGATCGATCCGCAAGGCTGCAACTATTGCGGCGCCTGCCTGAAGGCATGCAACGTCAAGTGCATCGGGCTCGACCCGGCTGCCCGACACTCTTCAAGCGCAGCGCGCTTCGCCGCAATTGATGCCAGCGTCTGCCTGGGCTGCGGCGCCTGCGTCTCGGTCTGTGAGCAGGGGGCCATCACGCTGAGCGCGCGCGCCCAGCGGCGCAAACCGCCCAAGGCGCGCGGCCAGCTATTCGCCCGCATCCTCTGGGAGAAAGGTCGTCTCTGGCCCTTCGTCCTCGACCGCGCGAGGCGCTGGCTACCATGAGCAGCGCCGGCTAAATCATCCCGCCATTCACGGAGATCACCTGCCCGGTGACGTAGGAGGACGCGTCGGATGCCAGGAAGGCAACGACCTCGGCGACTTCCTCGGGGCGGCCGGCGCGTTTCATCGGCACCAGCTGGGCGACGGCCTCTGGTGGAAAGTGATCCTCGCTCATTGGGGTCTCAATGATGCCAGGTGCCACGGCATTGACCGTAACACCCCGACTGGCGAGTTCGAGCGACAGCGAGCGTGTCGCTGAGTGCAGCGCGCCCTTGGCGGCCGAATAGTTGACCTGGCCGCGGTTGCCGACGATGGCGGAGACCGAGGTCACCGAGATGATCCGCCCCCAGCGGCTGCGGATCATCGGCAGGCTCAGGGGCTGGGTGACGTTGAAGAAGCCATTGAGGCTGACGTCCAGAACGGCGCGCCATTGCTCGGGCCGCATCCCAGGGAAGACGGTGTCGTCATGGATCCCGGCATTGTTCACCAGGATCTGCACCGGTCGCTCCTCGGTCAGCGTCTCCAGGACCGCACGGCAGCGCTCGGTATCGGTCACATCCAGGATCAGCGGGCGCGCCTCCCCTCCCCCAGCGTTGATCTCCTGCACAAGTGCTTCAACGCGGTCCGCGCCTTGGTTGCCGTGGACGATGACGGCATGGCCTTGTTGGGCCAAGGATCGACAAATCGCGGCGCCGATGCCCCCGCTTCCGCCAGTGACTAAGGCCAGTTTTCCCATGGTCTCGCTCCTTGAATTGGACGGTCAGGCCGAGGGCTCGGCCGACGCGGTGAGCACGATGGTCAAGCGGCCACTTAAGAGACAGCGTCCTTCGCCTTGGACATCGAAAGCATAGAGCAAGGCCCGCGTGTCGCCGCCAAGACGCGTGACCTCGACACGGAGCGGCCCCTCGAGAGTATCCAGCCGGCCGCAATCGGAGGTCAGGCCGCGCACGCTGCCCAGCATCCCGGGGGAGCTGCCCGCGCCATGCAAGGCACCATGAATGGCAACCGCTTGGGCGGCATACTCGATGCCCGCCAAGGGGCTGAGCCGGCCGTCAATGCGCAGTGGGTTCTCGGGCGAGGCATGACTCCAGGCCGTGCAGCATAGCTTGTCGCCGTCCCAAGCATCGACCTGGTCGTTCAGACACATGGCGCCCTGATGGGGGATATGCGCCAGGATCCAGTCGCGGTCGAGCGGGGATGTCATGGCGCCACCTCCACCACCAGGCACTGGCCGTTCAGATAGTCCAGTGCCACCCGCGCCGCCGCACGGCGGGCAAGCACACTCAAGAGCGGCAGACAGCGTGCGGCGGGCACGGCCTGGCGCAGCGCCTCCAGCGCGGGATCCGAGAGCCGATCCGCCGGCGTATCCGCAAGCCCGATCAGCCTCAGCACAGGCCCCGCCCCAGCATCCAGGGGTTGGAGCAAGAGCCCCATGCCGAAGGCGGGACCCAAGGGGCGCGACTCGGCCAAGGGTGAGGGATAGGGATGGTCATAGGTGACGAGGAGAACGGGAGCGCCCTCGGTCGCAACCAGGGCAAAGGCCTCGAGCAGACCGACCGCGAAGCTGCCGTCGAAGGCCGAGACCACGCTGGAGCCCGACAGCGCGCCCGTCGCGATCCCCCAGTAGCCGGACGCGGCATTGTTGACCGAGTTGTGGAAGCGAATCGGCGAGATGCGCCGATCCTCGCCCGCGAGCAACTCGCAGATCGCGTGGCAGTTCTCACCATCCCCGCCCGAGGAGGCAAAGACGGTTGCAGGGACGGAGGGCGCGATGCCGGCATCGCGGCAGGCGGCCATCCCGGCAGCCATGGCGAGCTTGACGACCCTGCCGACGCGGCGCCGCTCCACAGGCGGAAGCCCCTCGGGATTGGCAATCCGCGTCGTCGCCAGGGCTGCGCCGCTCTCACTGAGGAGCCGCGCGCGCATCGCACCCCAATCATCGGCCCCAGGCCCGACCACGCCGATGCCGGAGACACGCGCAGCCATCGAGAAGCCGTGCTCATCCATGTGCGGACACCTCGTCCTCCCGCGAGAACACCAGGCTGCAGTTGGTCCCGCCGAAGCCGAGTGAATTGTTCAACACATTGCGCAAGGGCGCAGGGCGCGCCAGCGCATCAAGACCGATCTGGATACTGGGGTCGGCCTCGGTCATGCCGACGCATCCAGGGATCAGCCCCTCATGGAGCGCGATCAGGCAAATCACGGCCTCGACACCGCCAGCCGCACCCAGGGTATGACCGGTCGCGCCCTTGGTCGAGCTGGCGGGCACCCTGGCGCCGAAGCGCTGGGCGACTGCCCTGCCCTCGGCTGTGTCATTGGAGGGCGTCGCTGTCCCGTGCAGATTGATGTAGTCGATCGCGGACGCTTGCAGCCCGGCGCGTGCCAAGGCTGCGTCCATCGCCTGGAGCGCGCCGCGCCCCTCGGGATGCGGGGTGGACATATGATGCGCATCACTGGACTCGCCATAGCCGGTGAGCCAAAGATCGGTCCGCGCAGCGCGCTCCAAGAGCGCGTAGCCTGCGGCCTCACCGATCGACAGACCAGCGCGCTCACGGTCGAAGGGTCGGCAAGGTCCCCTGGCGAGCAACTCCAGGGAGTTGAAACCGTAGAGCGTCGTCAAGCAGAGGGTATCCACGCCGCCCACCACGGCCGCATCAATGAGACCGCAGGCGATCTGACGCGCCGCCGTTGCGAAGGCCTTGGCGCTGGACGAGCAGGCCGTGGAGATCACGCCGAGCGGACCGGTCGCGCCGACCAATCGACCGACGTGCTCAGCGAGCGAGGAGATGCTGTGGCTGGAACGATAGTCGAACCATGCCGGCAAGCCGCCGCTAGCCGCGTCACGCACGCGGTAGGCAAGCTCGGTGTCCAGGATGCCGGATGTGCTGGTGCCGAGATAGACGGCGACGCGGGAAGCGCCATAACGGCCCACCGCTTGACGCGCGGCATCCAGAAAGCCGTCTTGCCCCAGCGCCAGCTCCGCGAGACGGTTGTTGCGGCAGGTATGGGCGCGCCTGTCCGGCGATGGATTGGGCGCGTCCAGACCCTCCACCTCGCCGACCCAGGTCTCGAGATCCACGTCTTCGAAGCGGCAAGGCGCGAGGCCGCAGCGGCCGGCGACCAGGGCATCACGGTGCGCCGCAACACCGCGACCCAGGCAGGTTGTCAAGGTGTACTTAGTGACAGCGATCCGATTCAAGCAGTCGTCCTTTGGGTCATCAGGTTGTGCAGCGGTCCGATGGATGCGGCCCTCTTTGTCGATGGTCACCCGCCATCCAGGGTCCGCACGGGAAAGGCAATCAATCAGCCCGTCCCTCTAGGAGCCTGTCCGACTTAGGATGAATCGGCTGCGGAATCGGGAGAAGGGTCCCTTTCGCCCCGCTTTTTCGTTACATAGAACCACTATGCGCCTCAAAACCGGAACGAAATGGCCTCGCTCTCCCACTTCCTCGCTTCGATCCCCCCAAGTCGGACAGGCTCCTAGGGTGCGCGACCAGTAAGTGGTTAGCAAATGGCGTGCCCGCACTCATGGGCATGGGCTTGGCAGCAAAGCCGATCACACTCAGCTCTGCCCGCCAGTCCGCGAGCGTGCGACAGTGCAGTCGCCCCAGGGACTGTCCGCGCAGTCGCGTCACCAGGGCGTCGACCGCCAAGCTGATGCGAAACGGCACCCCGCCGGCCGCGTCGCCAACGCGCAAGAGCAATACTCCGTCGGGCTCGAGACAGGTGCGTATGCGCTCGAGCACCCTGCGCTGGTCTTGATAACCGATGTAGTGGAGGACATCGAGAATGACAACGAGGCTCGCGCGGCCGAACGACGCCTCGCGGATGTCCCGGTGCTCGATGTGCAACGCGGTCGGCAGTGCCCGGCGCGCACGCGCCACGTCGCGCGGCTGCAGCTCGATGCCGCGATAGTCCTCCAAGTGCGGCGGCGCCGGCCAATCGGACGGCCAATCGCCATCGGCATGGAGCAGGCTCGCGGCGCGCAGCCAGCTTGCCAGCAAGGCCTCGCCGCAGCCAAGGTCGAGAACAGTCACCGACGGCGGCAGGAGACCGTCACGCAGCATGGCAGCGAAGACGGGATCTCCACCCAGCTTGCCGCGCGCAAAGTGATAGGCATAGCGGCCAGCGCGCTTGAAGGGGGCTGCGGCCTCCGCGATCAGACGCCGCTTGAACTCTTCGCTCATCCTGCTTCCATCTCCGCAAGCACCTCACGCAGGGTGACTGGCTGGAGTTTCGCCGCACGAATGTGTTCGATCAAGGGCGACAGTACCTCCAGGATAACTGGCCGGCCCGATGGGCTCCGCGCCGCGCTGCCATCGTGCAACAGCAGGATAGCCCCCTGAGCCAGACCAAGCTCCAGACGCGCAAGGACGCGGCCGGGGTCAGACTCACGGGTATCGAAACCGCGCCGCGTCCAGCTCGCCAGGTGCAGTCCGAGCCGTGCCAGCACCGGCTCCAGAAAGGGGTTGCGCAGTCCAGCCGGCGCCCGAAAGAAGCGCGGCGCCCTGCCCGTCAGCCGCGTGAGCAAGCGCTGGGCACGCTCTAGATCCGCCCGCATCCGCCAGGGTCCGAGCAACGAGAAGTCGTAGCGATGGCTGTAGGAGTGATTCTCAACGTCATGCCCCGCGCCATGGATCTTGGCGACCAGCGCTGGGTGAGCCTCGGCGCGCTCGCCGATGCAGAAGAAGGTCGCCTTGACGCCATGGCGCGCCAAGAGGGCAAGCACCTCCGGGGTCACCGCCGGATCCGGACCGTCATCAATGGTCATCGCGATCTGACCACGACGCGCCGCTGGACGCGGCAGCTCGCGCCAGTTGGGACCGAGCAAGGCCGAACGCGGCCAAAGCCCCGCCAGCGTCAGCACCAGGTGATTGAGCGCCAGCACCAAGACCCACCAGGACCACAAGGCCGGCTGCCACAGCCAGCAGAGCGCCACGGCCATGTGCACGACGAAGCTCAGCCAGATGAGCAAGGACGGGCGCCAACGCCTTGGTCGCACCACAAGGCCCGGCGGATTCATGGCGGAGGTTCTGTCCTGAGTCACGAAAGTGTCCATCGCTAGAGGGTCCATCAGTCAGGGTTTACCGCCGCGCGCGGACGACTCAGCATGGCGGCGAACAGCAGCGCCAGAACGGCCCCAGGTCCAACCGTGATGCCAATGGCCTGAAGGACTGGAACAGAGGATGTCGCCAGCAGACCAAAGCCGGCCAGGGTCGTCAGATTGGCAAAAAGCAGCGAGGCCAAGGTGCGCGGCGCGGGCGCAGCCTCGCCGCGCGCAAAGAAGAGCGCGTAGTTGGATCCCACGGCGACCACCAGAAGCAGGCCCACCAGATGCATGAGGATCAGCGACTCTCCAGCCAACACCAGCGCCCCAGTCACGGTGAGCACGGCCGTGAGCAGGGGCAAGAGCACGCGCCAGAGGCGAGCAAGCGAGCGCAGCGCAATGCTCAGCAACAGCAGGATCGCCGCGAGCCCGATGAGAGACAAGACGATCGCCTCGTTCAAATAGGCAGCATAGAGTGCATCAGACTCCGCTTTGAGTTCCAGCAAGCTCAGGCTTACGACGTTCGAATGCTCGACGGACGCCAGCGCCTCGCGCACCCGCTCGGCGTCGATCCCGAGCTGACCGACCGGATCGAAGGGCGCCCTCAAGGGCAGACTCACGCGCCAGCCCTGCCCCGTCTCGATCATCATCGAAGTCACCGCAAGGGCGAACGAGGTTCCAGCTAGGGACGCCGGCCCGATGACAGCCTCTGCGCGTGCGCGCTCGACATCAGCCAGAAAGGGCTCGAGCCGGTCCGCCTTCAACGGCAGCTCGACCGTCGCCACGGCCAGCCTGGAGGCCAAGACAGCAGGCTCCGGCAGGCTGGCCAGCCTCGCCCGCTGGGTCGCCAGACTCGGGAGAAAAGGCGCGGGGCCATCCCATCCCGCAATCGCCCCCTCCTCGACCAGACCGTCCAGCACCCGACCGACGCGCTCCGCCTGACGCAGCGCGGTCTCAAGGTCCGGCGCCTCGATCACCAGGAGCGCGCTCGCCTCGGGCGCGCCCATCTCAGCGCGCAGCCGGGCGTCGAGGGCCTGCGCCTGCGGCGAGACCGGGCTGAGCGCGAGCAGCGAGTCGTTCCAAAGCCCATCGCGATGCACCCAAGTCACGATCAGCCCGGTCACACAGAAGACTGGGACCAGCCAGCGCAGCCGGGCCAAGGCGGGCAGCGCCCTGCCGAGCACCATCCCGAGAGGCGTCAAGTCACGCAGCTTGGGCTTGGCCGGCAGGAAGGCCGGCAGCACCAGGCGCGTGACCAGCGCCGCCGCGATCAGACCTGTGGTGGAGTAGAGCCCCAGCTGAGCCAGCCCAGGGAACCCGGAGCCCAGCATGACACCGAAGCCGCAAACCGACGTCAGCAGTCCGATGCGGATGGTCGGCCAGAGATCCGAGAGGGTGCTTTGATCCGAGTCCAAGCCGCCGCGCTGAACGAAGAGATAGATGCCGTAGTCGACCGCCTCACCGATGAGGGTTGCCCCGAAGCCGATGGTCAGACCATGGACGACACCGAAGCCGAGGCTGACCGCCGCGATGCCCGCCAAGGCGCCGGTCGCCACGGGTAAGAGCCCGAGGAGCAGCACAGGCACCGAGCGATAAACAAACAGCAGCAAGGTGACGATGACGAGGGTGGCGAGGAGCGCGATGCGCATCACCTCACCCTTGATGGTCGCGCGCGACTCGACGGCGAAGACGCCAGGACCGCTCTTCACCAACTGGAAGGCGGTGGCGCCCGGCAAGGCATCATCAGCCGCTGCGAAGGCCGCGTCGATTGCCGCGAGCGCCGCCTCCTGAGCGTCCAGGTCCGCCCCGGACGCGCGCGTCAGGACGAGCAGCAGCGCCTGCCGACCGTCGCGACTGACCCAGATGCCGTGCTCACGCCTCGGCTGCTGCCCCCGATCCAACCGCTCGAGGATCTGGATCAGCTCGCCCGTGGGGTCGCGCGGGACCAGGTCTTCGATCAGCATCCCCGCTGGCGAGACCAGCCAATCCAGCGTCTCCATCAGTGCCTCGCGCAGCCCAGCGACCTCGAACCGCTGCGCGTCGACCGCGGGGCTCAGCAGGTAGCGATGCTCGAAAAGCCAGACACGATCGCGCTCGAGCGCGGCCTCATCGCCGTTCGCGACCAGATCGAAGGCTCGGCTCGCACGCAGCCGGGCCGCCATGGCCTGTGAGACCTGGGCGCGCTGCGCGCCATCGCCGCCGCTGATGGCCACGAGGGTGAGGCGTGAGACGGTCCCCTCTTGCAGCTGATCGACTAGCAGGGCCTGCTCAGGCGTGGGCGAGCGCGGCAAGAAGACCGACATATCGGCCGAATACTCGGCCTTCACGACCAGGACGAGCAGCATCCCGACGGCCGTGAGCCAGCCGGCGATGCGCAGGAGTCGACCGCGCGCCGTCATGGCAAGGCGTCTCCGATTTCGATGACCGAGCGGTCGCCGTCGGTTTCGATCATCTCGACACGCTCGACCTGCCCCCGGCTGCCAACCAGATGGATTCGGCGCAGGCTCGGCACCGCCTCGGGCGCCCTCGGCAGCAGGTCCAGAATCCAGGCGTCCGGGGTGCCTGCGTGACTGAGCACGAAGTCGCGCTCCAAGCGCGCGCGGTCGCCGCTCAGGACGGCCCTCAGACTGCCGATGAGCAGGGCGATGCCGGGATGTTGGCTTAACGACAGCTCCCGACGCCGACCCTCACGGATCAGCGTCAGGGTATCGCCGTCCAGGATCGCCGACTCCTGACGCGGCGCCTGAGTGTGCCGCTCTAGCCGATCCGGCGGGATAAAGACCAAGTCGCCACGCGCCGCGATCGGACGATCGAGCAGCGCTAGATGCCGTGTCTCGACGAAGCTCACCCGGCCGTGCGGATGGTCGCTTAGCAGCGTCATGAGCGCATCCAGGTCGAAGCCGGCGGCGCGCGCGGAAAGGACGCCGCCTAGCACTGCGTAAACGAAGAGCCGAATCAGTCGAGCACGAATCCTGAGGCGCGGCGAGGTCATCGATCTGGGTAGTCATCCATTTGTGTAGAGCCCCGAGCGGCCCGTGGCGGCGCAAGGTTTGCAGAACCCGGGGCAGGCGTCCAGCAACCAGAGGGTGATCATCATGCGCATCAGCCTCGATAGAGACTGCATCGCGCAACAGGGCGATCGGGGTGCAGGCGCTTGCCTCACCCCGATCGCCCCCTAGCGACCCTGGCGCCATGAGCCAGCGCCCGCCGCCTTGGAGTCGCTTCTTCGTTGCTGGACAAAATCCGCGGAAATCCGGACAATTCGCCGCGATTTGCCGCCGATTCCCTGAGGACGGCAGGACCTCTGAGACCCACTTTCGTCTGGAAGGCAACTGGCGCCATGGCCACCATCCTGGTCCTGAACGGACCCAATCTCAATCTGCTCGGCACGCGCGAGCCCGGCCACTATGGTCAGGCGACGCTCGCGCAAATCCAGCGCGCGCTCGAAGAGACGGCGCAGTCCGAGGGCCATCGCCTGCAGTTCCTCCAGAGCAATGCGGAGCACCTGCTCATCGAAGCCATTCACAAGGCTCCGCAGGATGATGTGAGCTACATCATCATCAACCCTGCTGCCTTCACCCATACCAGCGTCGCGCTGCGCGACGCCCTGCTGGCCGTGGCCATTCCCTTCATCGAGGTGCATCTATCCAACGTGCACGCCCGCGAGCCCTTCCGCGCCCACTCTTACTTCTCGGACGTCGCGGTGGGCGTGATCAGCGGGCTCGGAGCAGAGGGATACGCACTGGCGCTGCGCGCCGTGCTCAGCCGTCTGGCGCAGGACCAACAGTAAACGAGAACAACTGAACAATGGACATCCGCAAGGTTAAGAAGCTGATCGAGCTGTTGGAGCAATCCGACGTCGCCGAGATCGAGATCCATGAAGGCGAAGAATCCGTGCGCATCAGCCGCCACGGCAGCAACGCCATGCCGATGTATATGCCTCAAGGCATGCCGGCGCCAGCTCCAGCGCAGGCGCCTGCGGCGGGTGCTGCGGCACAGGCGGACGCGGACGAGGAAGAAGAACTCGCCGGCGAGGTCATCCGCTCGCCCATGGTCGGCACCTTCTACCGCGCGCCCTCGCCAGGGGCCAAGGCCTTCGTCGAAGAGGGTCAGTCGGTCAAGGCCGGCGATACCCTCTGCATCATCGAAGCCATGAAGATCCTGAACCAGATCGAGTGCGAGCAGGCTGGACGCGTCACACGCATCCTGGTCGAGAATGGACAGCCGGTCGAGTACAACCAACCGCTGTTCGTGATCGAATGACGCCCAAGGCGCGCGCCCTGCCCCGCGCCCGGGGCCAAGGGCCGTGCCTCGACTCCATCTGCCTTCACCAACGGAAGACACTTCCATCATGGCTGCAACCATCGAGAAGGTCCTGATTGCGAATCGGGGCGAGATCGCGCTCCGCATTCTGCGCGCCTGCCGCGAACTCGGCATTAAGACCGTCGCCGTGCACTCCGAGGCGGACCGCGACCTCAAGCACGTCCTGCTGGCGGACGAATCCGTTTGCATCGGCCCAGCCCCCGCCCTGCAGAGCTACCTGAACGTCCCCGCCATCATCAGCGCGGCAGAGGTCACGGACACCGTCGCCATCCACCCCGGATACGGCTTCCTGTCCGAGAACGCCGATTTCGCCGAGCGTGTCGAGCGCTCCGGGTTCATCTTCATCGGCCCCAAGCCAGAAACCATTCGCATGATGGGCGATAAGGTCTCCGCCATCGCCGCCATGAAGGCGGCCGGCGTGCCCTGCGTGCCAGGCTCGGATGGCCCGATCGACGACAACAAGAAGCGCACCCTGGAGATCGCGCGCGAGATCGGCTATCCGATCATGATCAAGTCGTCTGGCGGCGGCGGCGGCCGCGGCATGCGGGTGGTCCACTCGGAGGCTACGCTGCTGAACGCCATCGCGCTCACCAAGGCGGAGGCCGCAGCGGCCTTCAACAACGACATGGTCTACATGGAGAAGTACCTGGAGAACCCGCGTCATGTCGAGTTCCAGGTGCTCGCGGACCAAATGGGCAACGCCATCCATCTCGGCGAGCGCGACTGCTCCATGCAACGGCGCCATCAGAAGGTGCTGGAAGAGGCCCCGGCGCCCGGCATCACGGATGCGCAGCGGAGCGAGATCGGCGAGCGCTGTGCAGCCGCCTGCCGCAGCATCGGCTATCGCGGTGCCGGAACCTTCGAGTTCCTCTACGAGAACGGGCATTTCTACTTCATCGAGATGAATACCCGCGTCCAGGTGGAGCATCCAGTCACCGAGATGATCACCGGGGTCGACATCGTCAAGGAGCAAATCCTGGTCGCGGCCGGGGAGCCGCTCAGATACGCCCAAGAAGACATCACGCTGCGCGGCCATGCCATCGAGTGCCGGATCAATGCGGAGGATTCCGAGACCTTTATGCCGAGTCCGGGCAAGATCACCGACTTCCATGCCGCCGGCGGCCCCGGCGTGCGCATCGAGACCCACATCTACTCGGGCTACACCGTGCCTTGTCACTACGACTCCATGATCGGCAAGGTCATCACCCATGGCGAAGACCGTGACGCGGCCATCGCCCGCATGTGCAACGCCCTGCGCGAGACGGTCATCGAAGGCATCAACACCAATATCAAGCTGCAGCGCACCATTCTGCGCGACGGTGCCTTCTTGGCGGGCGGTGCCAACATCCACTACCTCGAAAAGAAGCTCGGGATGTAGCTCGCCCTCATGCCCTGGTTACAGCTCAAGTTCAGGGTGCCGCGCGCGCACGCCGAGTCCACGGAGGCGGCCCTCGAGGCCGCTGGCGCACTCTCGGTCACCTTGCTGGACGCCGGCGACGAGCCTCAGCTCGAGCCTGGTCCGGGCGAGACCCCGCTGTGGTCGGAGATCCTGGTCTCCGCACTCTTCGAGGCGGACCCCGCGAGCCAGGCCCTGGTCGAGCGGCTGGCGGCCAGCTTGACCACGCAGACCGCCACGCCACCGACGATCGAGCGCATCGAGGATCAGGCTTGGGAGCGCGTCTGGCTGGACGATTTCAAACCGACCTGCTTCGGCAAGCGGCTTTGGGTCTGCCCGCACGGCCAACCGCCCGAGGCGAAAGAGGCCATCGTGGTGTGGCTGGATCCTGGCCTAGCCTTCGGCACCGGCCATCACCCCACCACGGCCATGTGCCTGGCATGGCTGGATGGCGCCGACCTCGCCGGCAAGAAGGTGCTCGATTTCGGCTGCGGCTCCGGCATCCTCGCCATCGCCGCCCTCAAGCTGGGCGCGGCGCGCGCGGTCGCGATCGACCATGACCCCCAGGCACTGGAGGCGACAGGGGACAACGCCGCGGCCAACGCAGTCGCCGAGCGGATGGAGATCTATCTGCCGGACGCGGCACCGGACACGACCTACGATGTCGTGCTCGCGAACATCCTGGCCGGCCCATTGGTCTCACTCGCGCCCAAACTCATCAGTCACTTGCGACCGGGCGCGGCGCTGGTGCTCTCCGGCGTCCTAGCCGAGCAGGAGGACGCGGTCTGCGCTGCCTACAGGGATAGGGTCGAACTCGACCCGACCAAGCACTGTGAGGACTGGGTGTGCATGACCGGCTTGAGGAAGCTCGAGCAGTCGCCATGATCGAGCGCCACGGCCAGGTCGGGCGCGAATCGAAGAAGCGCCCGTCATGAGCGCCGGCCTCATCCGCCCTTTCAGCATCGGACCCTACCAGCTCGCCAACAATCTCGTCCTGGCGCCCATGGCCGGGGTGAGCGATCGCCCCTATCGCGCCATCTGTCGCGAGCAAGGCGCGGGGCTCGCGGTCGCCGAGATGGTCTCATCGGACACCAGCCTCTGGAGCAGCCGCAAGTCGATCCGTCGCCTCGACTACTCGGGAGAGACGGGGCCGGTCGTGGCGCAGATCCTCGGCACCGACCCCGACGCCATGGCCGAGGCCGCGCGCATCAACCTCGACCTCGGCGCGCACATCATCGACATCAACATGGGCTGCCCGGCCAAGAAGGTGTGCAAGGTGGCGGCCGGATCCGCCCTGCTGCGCGACGAGGCGCTCGTCGGTCGCATCCTGGAGCGCGTAGTAGCGGCTGTGGCGGCGCCGGTCACTCTCAAGATCCGCACCGGTTGGTCACCCGAGGGGCGCAATGCCGTTGAGATCGCGCGCATCGCCCGCGAGTCGGGAATTGCAGCCCTGACGGTGCACGGTCGGACCCGTGCCTGCAGCTACGCCACCCCGGCCGAATATGACAGCATCCGCCGCATCGCAGAGGAGGTTGACATCACCCTCATCGCCAACGGTGATATCGACTCTCCGGAGCGGGCGAGACGTATTCTGGACTACACTGGTGCCGATGCTATTATGATCGGACGCGCCGCCCAGGGACGCCCCTGGATCTTTCGCGAGATCGCCGCTGCGCTGGCTCCAAGGCAATCCGATCAGACCGCAATGCACCCACAACCGCATGGCGCCGGCGGAGCCCCTTCGCAGGACTGGATCAAGGACATCGTGCGAGCCCATCTCGAGGCGCTCTATGCCTTCTATGGCGAGCCTCAGGGTGTCCGGATCGCGCGCAAGCACATCGGCTGGTACTGCCGAAAGCTGCATGGCGCGGCGGCCTTCAGACAAGCCATCAACCGAACCGAGAGCCCTGCAGATCAGTTATCTCAGGCGCTCGCGTTCCTCGACCACAGCCCCGAGATGGAGACACAAGCAGCATGAGAGCCGAAGCTGCGCGGCAAGCACCAAAAACGGCGGCAACGGGGCTAACGATCAGCGATGCCGACCGTACCGACCCGCTGAGCAAATGCGTTCGGGAAGCGCTCGGGTCCTACCTCGAGAATATGGCCGATCATGAGATCAAGGGGCTCTACCGCCTGGTGATGGAAGAGGTCGAGCGCCCGCTGTTCGAAACGGTTCTAGAGCACACTAAGGGCAACCTCAGCCACGCCGCCAAGATACTCGGCATGACCCGTAACACCCTGCGCAAGCGACTCAGCGACTACGGGATCGAGCGTTAGCCGCGTCCCGTGCTTCAAGAGACCCGACGCCTCACTTAGACCCTAAAATCGAGATCCGGATATCCCCCCGATGCAAGCCATTCAACGCGCCCTCATCAGCGTCTCAGACAAGACCGGTCTGGTCGACTTCGCCCGCCAGCTCGCCGAGCACGGCGTCGAGATCCTCTCCACCGGCGGCACCGCCCGACTGCTCACCGAGAGCGGCATCGCGGTGACCGAGGTCTCCGAGCACACCGGCTTCCCGGAGATGATGGACGGCCGCGTCAAGACGCTGCATCCGCGTATCCACGGCGGCATCCTCGGCCGCCGCGGTGTCGACGACCAGGTGATGGCCGACAACGACATCGCCGCCATCGATCTGGTGGTGGTCAATCTCTACCCCTTCGAGGCCACGGTGGCGAAGCCCGACTGCGACCTCGCCACCGCCATCGAGAACATCGACATCGGCGGGCCCACCCTGCTGCGGGCCGCCGCCAAGAACCACGCCAGCGTCACCGTGGTGGTGGACGCGGCCGACTATGGCCGCGTGTCCGAAGAGATCAAGGCCGATGGCGGCGTCAGCGATGCCACCAGGTTCGATCTCGCGGCCAAGGCCTTCGAGCACACCGCGCGCTATGACGGCGCCATCGCCAACTATCTGGGCGCGCGTGCTCAGGCCGATGGACCAGCCGACTTCCCGCGCACCCTGAGCCTGCAGCTCAAGCGCAGCCAGTCCATGCGCTACGGCGAGAACCCGCATCAGAAGGCCGCCTTCTTCGTCGAGCACCAGATCGAAGAGGCCGGCATCGCCACTGCACGGCAGCTGCAAGGCAAAGAGCTGTCCTACAACAACATCGCCGACACGGACGCCGCAGTGGAATGCGTCAAACAGTTCGACGAGGCGCCGGCCTGCGTCATCGTCAAGCACGCCAATCCCTGCGGCGTCGCGCTCGGAAGCAGCCTGCTCGAGGCCTATGACCGCGCCTACAGCACGGATCCCGAATCGGCCTTCGGCGGCATCATCGCCTTCAACGGCGAGCTCGACGGCGAGACCGCCAGCGCCATCGTCGCGCGTCAGTTCGTCGAGGTCATCATCGCCCCCAAGGTCTCGCAGACCGCCGTCGAGGCAGTTGCCGCGAAAAAGAATGTCCGCCTGCTGGAGTGCGGAGACTGGGCGAGCGAGGCCATCCACCGGCTCGACTTCAAGCGCGTCAACGGTGGACTGCTGGTCCAGGACGCCGACTTGCAGCTCAGCAATGAGACCCGCGTCGTCACCGACCGCGCACCCTCGGACAAGGAGCTGGAAGACCTGCTATTCACCTGGCGCGTGGCCAAGTTCGTCAAGTCCAATGCCATCGTCTACGGTCGCGACCGCATGACCATTGGCGTCGGCGCCGGACAGATGAGCCGGGTCAACTCGGCGCGCATCGCCCGCATCAAGGCCGAACAGGCGGACCTCGCCGTCGTGGGTTCGGTCATGGCCTCGGACGCCTTCTTCCCCTTCCGCGACGGCATCGACCAGGCCGCCGAGGCCGGCATCACCGCCGTCATCCAGCCAGGCGGCTCCATGCGTGACGAGGAAGTCATCGCCGCCGCCAATGAGCACGGTATCGCCATGGTCTTCACCGGCATGCGGCACTTTAGGCATTGAGATGACGCTCGGCAGGATGGGCACGCCCGTAGAAGGCTCGCGCTTCGGATGAACCTCATCACAGGGGCTCTGCCCATCCTTAGAGAGCGTCCATCAATTGTTTCCCGATGTGAGCGATCCCGTCCGAAATCCCCCCTGGCCCCCCTTTGCGAAAGGGGGGAAGTTGTTGATGGAGACTTTGCTTAGGTGATCGGCTAAAGAATGAAGATCCACCCGACCGCCATCATTGAGGACGGTGCGTCCGTCCACCCGTCCGTCAGCATCGGCCCCTACTCGATCGTCGAGGCCGGTGCCGTGATCGGCGAGGGGTGCCGCATCGAGAGCTGCGTGCGCATCTACGCCAACACCCGCATGGGCGCCAACAACCGGGTCTGTCACGGCGTCACCCTGGGCTCCGAGCCGCAGGATCTGACCTTCACGCCAGACAAGGCCAGGCCCCTGACCATTGGCGACCACAACCATTTCAAGGAAGGCGTCAACATCAGCTGCGGGGTCAAGTCCGAGGAAGGTACGCGGATCGGCAGCCACAATTACTGGATGGCCTTCTCGCACGCGGGGCACGATTGCATCGTTGGCGATCACAACATCTTCGCCAACACGGCAACCCTCGCCGGTCATGTCGAGGTCGCGCATCACTGCTTTGTGTCCGGCCAGGTCGCCGTGCATCAATTCTGTCGCATCGGCGCCTACGCCATGATTGCGGGAGTGACCGGCGTCCCTCAGGACGTGCCGCCCTTTGCCCTGGCAGACGGCCACCGCGCCCGCATGCTCGGCCTCAACGTGGTGGGTTTGAGACGCAACGGTTTCTCGCAGGCGCAACGCAGCCGGATCAAAGCGGTCTACCGCCTGCTGTTCAAGTCCGGACTGCCGCGCGACGAAGCCCTCTCGAGCGCCCAGCGCGACTACCCGGGACCAGAGACAGACGAGATCCTGGCATTTGTCCGGACGAGCCAGCGCGGCTTGATCTCCTTCGGCTAGCCGCCGTCGGATTCCCGCGCCCAGTTCTTGAGGCGACTCACCGAGACGGCCCCAGGCCGGAAGGATCGCGACCGCGCCCGCTGGTGCGGACTATAATCCGCGACCTCTTATCCCCTTAGGCGGTTGTCGGAAAAGCTCAGACCTGATGGCGCCGGACCGAGGTTTGCCGTCAAGGAGCAGCGGCGGGAGCATCACCGGGCGCTGTGACCGCCGCTGCGACGCGCAAGACGGGCCTCGAGACAAGTCGTCAGCGGGGATACACTTTGACAGAAATCACCCTACATCCTAGCTAAGAGGCCGTCTGAAAATCATCGTCGAGGCCCCGATGGACGGGTGGAGGGGCGCATTCAGTCGCCCACCCGCACTGAAGGACTCCTAGGACGCGTCTTGCGGAGACTTACATGAAGGTTTTAATCATCGGTGGCGGTGGACGCGAGCACGCGCTCGCCTGGAAAGCCGCCCAATCGCCCCTTGCAGAGAAGGTCTTTGTCGCGCCCGGAAACGGTGGTACCGCGCGTGAGCCTGGCCTAGAGAACGTCCCCATCGCCGCCGATGACATCTTCGGACTGCTGGGCTTTGCGCGCCGAGAGTCGATCGAATTGACCATCGTCGGCCCAGAGGTGCCGCTGGTCGCCGGCGTGGTCGATGCCTTCCAGGACGCCGGACTGCCCTGCTTCGGCCCGACCCAGGCGGCGGCTCAGCTTGAGGGCTCCAAGTCCTTTGCCAAGGACTTCCTCGCCCGCCACGAGATTCCTACGGCCGCCTATGGGGTATTCACGGACATCGAGCCCGCTCTGGAGTATCTCCGCCAGGTCGGCGCACCCATCGTCGTCAAGGCCGATGGCCTGGCCGCTGGTAAGGGCGTCATCCTCGCCAACGACCTCGCGATCGCCGAGAAAGCGGTGCGCGACATGCTCGGCGCCGGTCGTTTCGGCCAGGCCGGAGCGCGCGTCGTCATCGAAGAATTCCTGACCGGCGAAGAGGCAAGCTTCATCGCCATGGTCGATGGCCACACCATCCTGCCATTGGCCTCATCCCAGGATCACAAGGCCCGTGACGACGGCGATCTTGGACCCAACACTGGCGGCATGGGCGCCTATTCGCCGGCACCCGTGGTCACACCCGAGATCCACGACCGCATCATGCGCGAGGTCATGGAGCCGACCGTGCGCGGACTCGCCAGCGAGGGCCTGCCCTATGTTGGCTTCCTCTACGCCGGTCTCATGATCGCGCCGGACGGCACGCCCAAGGTCCTTGAGTTCAACTGCCGCATGGGCGACCCAGAGACCCAGCCGCTGCTGATCCGGTTGAAGTCCGATCTCGTCACGCTCTGCCACGCCGCGCTCGAGGGTCAGCTCGACACCCTCAGCGCCGAATGGGATCCGCGCCCCGCCCTTGGGGTGGTCATGGCAGCCGGCGGCTATCCTGATGCCTACGAGAGCGGCAAGCCCATTTCAGGGCTGGATGAGGTCCCCGCCAGCGAGGCCAAGGTCTTTCATGCCGGAACGAAACTCCAAGGTAAAGAGGTTGTGACCAGCGGCGGTCGCGTACTTTGTGTCACAGCTCTCGGAAATGACATCTCGACCGCGCACACACTAGCCTATCAAGCCGTCGATCGGATTCACTGGGATCAATGCTATTCTCGACGCGACATTGGACACCGTGCCATCGCGCGAGAATCCTAAGGGAGGCATGAGTCCATCGCGCTGCCGCGCCAGGGCAAAGAAGCTCTAGGCTGAATCGAGTGCCAGGCAGGGCCCTTCAGAACACGATAAGGTTGTTCGATCTTGGGGCCTAGGGGCGAAAATCTGCCCAGCTGCGGCCCGACGGCAATGCAACGGGAATGCACAGCCACCAGTGCAAAGCACCTGGAGCCCAGTCCTATGGCGAACGACTTTTCGGACAAATCCTTCTTGGTCGTCGACGATTTCCCGGATATGCGCTCGGCGATCAGGCATCTGCTGCGCTCGCTCGGCGTGAGCACGCTCGAGCAGGCGCGAGATGGTCAAGAAGCCATCGCCCAGCTCACCCGTACGAGCTTCGACGTCATCCTATGCGACTATAACCTCGGCCCAGGCAAGGACGGGCAACAGGTGCTCGAGGAGGCGCGTCACCGGCAACTCATCGGGGTCAATACCATCTTCATCATGATCACTGCGGAGAACACCCGCGAAATGGTCATGAGCGCCATTGAGTATTCGCCGGACAGCTACCTCGCCAAGCCCTTCACCAAAGAGCTGCTGCGCACCCGGCTGACCAAGCTGTTTGCGGCAAAGGCGAACCTCGCCGAGGTCAACAAGGCCCTAATCGCCAAGGACTATGCGGCCGCAATCTCCGAGCTAGACCGCCTGATCGCCGCCAAGCCGAAGAATCTCTCCGAACTCATTCGCACCAAGACCGACATCCTGCTGACGGCCAAGCGTTATGAGGAGGCCAAGAAGATCTTCGAGGACGTGCTCGGCGCGCGCGACCTCCCCTGGGCGAGACTCGGGCTCGGCAAGGTCTATTTCTGGCAGAAGAAATACCCGCTTGCGCAGGAGGTCTTCGAGCATATCGTCGGCCTGGATGCGAATATGATCGCGGCCTACGACTGGCTGGCCAAGACACAGACCGCGCTCAAGCAGTTCACCGCGGCCGAAAAGACGATACAGAGCGCCGCCCGGCTATCCCCAAGGGGCCTGCCCCGCCAGCAGCTCCTCGGTGAGCTTGCGCTGAGCAATGGCAACACCCACGACGCGGAACTCGCCTTCGGCCGCGCCGTCGCCCTGGCCAAGCACTCGGTCCTCAATCACCCATCGCTCTTCGCCGGCTTGGCCAAATCCAAATCCGCGAACGGCAAGCACGCCGAAGCCCTCAAGGTCGTCGCTGACATCGGCAAGACCTTCGCTAACGGTCAGGAGGCCGAACTCTATGCCGCAACGGCGACCGCCACCGTCAAAAAGGATCAGGGCGACATGGAAGGCGCCGCCGCAGCCTTGAAAGCGGCCGAGGAGAGCATGCAGCAGATGGCCACAACGCGTCACTCCTCCAAGGTGACGCTTGAGATGGCCAAGACCTACGCGCAGCTTGGCGAGCAGAAGAAGGCCGAGAAGCTCATCCACGAAGCGATCGCCAACAATCACGACGAGGAGGAGCTGCTGATGGAGGTGGTCCAGGTCTGCCGAGACGCCGACCTGGACTATGACGCGGAGACCGCCATCCGTGAGATCCAGCAGGCGGTGGTCAAGACCAACAACGAGGGCGTGCGTCTCATCAAGCAAGGCCAGTTCGAAGCCGCCATTCAGTTGCTGAGCGGCGCGGCAGACGAGATGCCGGGCAACAAGACAATCAACCTCAACGCCGCCAAGGCCATCATCATGAAGATGGAGAGCATGGGTGCGACCGCCGATGACATCACTGCGGTCAGGCACTTCATCGAGCGCGTTAGAGACTTGGATCCAAACGATTGGCGTCTCGGCGATGTCATCTCCCGCCTGCGCCAGCTAGCAACCGGAGCCTCCTGACAACGAGGGCAAGACGCATGGACTTTTCCGACATCCTCGCCTCCTCGATCCACGACATCAAGAACTCGCTCGGGCTTATCCTGAGCAGCGTCGACGAGCTGGTCAACGATCCTAACAACAAGATTGCCGATGTGCGCCAGGCCAGTCTGCTGCAGCATGAAGCACAGCGCGCCAACAACAACCTCATCCAACTGCTCACGCTCTACAAGATCGGCAACCAGCAGCTCGCCGCGCGCGTCGCCGAGCAAAATCTGGAGGATTTCCTCGACGAGGTCATCGCCAACAACTCCGCCCTCTGCGAGTCCTTGAACATCCAGCTGAGCTCCGACTGCGATCCGGACCTGAACGGCTATTTCGATGCCGATCTCATCCGCAGCGTCCTCGACAGCACCATCGGCAACGCACACCGCTACGCCAAGACCGAGATCCAGGTCAACGCAACAGAAGAAGACGGCTATCTGGTGATTCGCGTCGAGGACGATGGCGGCGGCTTTCCCGACTCACTGTCCGGACTGCTGAAGAACATGGCCAAGCAGCCGCAGGAATCGCAAGCGCCAGGCCGAACGCAGCTGGGCCTCTTCTTCGCCACGAGCATCGCCGAACTCCACCAGAACAACGGCAAGCGCGGACGCATCGAACTCAAGAATGGCCATCGCCTACCCGGCGGCTGCTTCGAACTCTGGCTGCCCTAGCCCGCACCCATCATGACTCAAGATCCTGCGCAGGCCGCCGTCACACAGGCCATGACGGACTCCAAGCCCATCTCTGGCGTTGTGACTCGACTTGTCATCATTGTGCTTCTCGCGCTCACCGCGTGCGACCTCTCTGCAGCGACCGATGTCCGGATGCTGATCGACGTCTCGGGCAGCATGCGCAAGAACGATCCCGAGAACCTGCGGGTCCCTGCCCTGCGGCTCGTCAATGAGCTGCTTCCCGAAGGTGCGAAGGCCGGCGTCTGGCTCTTCGCCGAAAAGACGGAGGTCTTGGCGCCACCAGGGACCGTCGACAAGGCATGGAAACGCAAGACAGGCGAGCGACTCACACGCATCCACTCGCGCGGCCTGCTCACCGATATCGAGCAGGCGATTGCGACCGGAACGCGCGGCTGGGACGCGCCTGCCGGCGCCGACGACGAGCGACATTTGGTGCTCTTGACCGACGGCTTAGTCGACGTCTCCAAGGATGACACGGCGGACGCCGCCTCCAGAGAGCGCATCTTGGGCGAGCAGCTCGAGCGGCTCAAGGGCATGGGGGTCAAGGTGCACGCAGTCGGACTCTCAAGCAATGTCGACATGGCATTGATGCGACTCTTGACCAAAGAGACCGGCGGCTGGCTGGAGACCGCACAAAATGCCGACGCACTCCAGCGGATCTTTCTTCACATGCTCGAGCAGACGGCCGAGCCAACGACGGTGCCGATCAAGGGCAACCGCTTCGAGATCGACGACCAAGTCTCGGAGCTGACGGTGCTCGCCTTTCGCGCCGAGGGCGCCGACACCGCACTGATCTCACCGAGCCGCGAGCGTCTCTCCGCAAAGCAGCACGCCGACACCATCACCTGGCGCACCGAGCCCGGCTACGACCTCATCACCATCAAGGATCCCGAGGCCGGCACCTGGCGGCTCAAGGGTGTCGAGGACCCGGACAATCGGGTCGTCGTGGTCACGGACCTGCAAATCGCAGCGGCACAGTTGCCGAGCGCACTGAGCGAGGGCGAGAAGCCCGAGATTGAAGTTTGGCTGACGGATCATGGTCAGCCCGTCACACGCGAGGACCTGCTCAAGGTACTGACCGCAACGGCGGAGATCTCACCGCTCGACCGCCCTGTGGAATCGACTCCCGACCAAGAAGGGCAGGCGCCCGCGCGCGAGGCCGGTGAGCATGACGCACCCGCCCCAGACGCAGCCTCCGAGCCGGCAGACAAAGGTCCCGCACTGCCCGCTACGCTGCAGATGGCGCTCGACGCGCAAAGCGGCCACTTTGCCACCAAGCTCGACACCCAAGCACTCGGGACCGGTAGCTATGAACTCAAGCTTGTCATCGACGGCGGTACCTTTCAGCGTCAGACCGTCAAGCGCATCAAGGTCTCTGGTGCTCCGATCGCGGTCGATTACGACCAGCAATTGCCGTCGCCGGAGGACCCAATCGCACGGATCAAGATGCGGATCACAGGCGAGCCGGACCTGATCAAGCCTGAGAGCCTACTCGGCTACCTGCAGATCACGGCCCCCGGCGGTAGCAGTTCCGTGGTGGAGATTCCCGAGTCGGCGCAGCTTCCCCTCGGCATCAAGGTCCCAGTCCAAGAGCCCGGACACTATGTCATCAAGGGCCAGTTGATTGCCACCACGCTCAGGGACGACAGCGTCGTCTTCCGCCCCAAGCCGCATGAACTCAACTTGGATTTTCCCGCGCCCGCGACCACTGAGCGCACGGGAGAGTCCCCCAAACCCCCAATCCAGTGGCTACTTCTGAGCAGCTATGTACTGGGTGGCAATCTCCTCCTGGGCATCATCTTGGGCCTCACCTGGTGGCTGCTCAAACGTTCGGCGCCAGCCGCCGTGATCGCGAGTGAAACGCCCGAACCGAAGAAGGCCAAGACGAGGAAAGGGTCATGACGACGCTCGAGATTGGCGCATTGATCCTGGCCGGCGAGTTCGCCCTCATCGCCTGGATCATCCTCTTCATGATGATGCGCCATCAGCACAAGCGCTCCCATGAAGACCACGCCCATGCGGGGGCCGTCATGCGCCGCTTAGAAACAGATGAATTCTCACGGCGCGATGCCTTGACAAGCCTGTTCGAGAGCACCTACCACCTGGAGGGCGACGACCTGGCGGCTAAGGTGGATGAGTACATCGTCCGCGAGAAGGCCTTCTACAGCGCCATGCTCAGCCTCTACCTCAGTCGTGATGGCGCCATGCTCAAGAAGATCCCCGAGGAGCTGACCAAAGTATTGACACCCTTGGCCGAGATGACGCCGACAGGAATGATCGATGCCAGCCAACTCAACGACCTGGAGAATGAAAAGGCGGCACTAGCCGATGAACTCGCCAGCACCAAGGACACGCTTGAGGAGCTGATGGACGAGTACATGGCTGCGTTCAAGAAGAATCAGGACGAAGCAACGGCAGAAGAAACACCCGCGCCAGCGGGCGAGCCGGACCAGGCGGCGCCCCCGGAACCACCGGCGCCTACCCCGTCCGAGCCAGCCGACAATCAGCTCGAAGACGTGGAATTTGACATTCTGCCCGAGCAAGTGGACGTTGAAGCATCACAACCTGACGCAGCCGCGCCGGAAGCGATCGTAGCGCCCAAGCCTGAGCCTGAGCCTGAGCCGGTTGCCGAAGAAGCCGTTGCCGAGGAGCCCACCGCAACGCCCGAAGAGCCATCATCGCTCAACGAGGAACCAATCGATCAGGACGCGCTCGACGCCATGCTGGATGCCTTCGGAACGCAGAATCAAGCACCGCAGCCGGAGCCAGAACAAGAGCCCGAGCAGGAACCGGAGCCAGAGCCAGAGCCAAGCTCGGCCACTCAGGCCGAATCGCCGGAGGATGAAGAGGCGCGCGCGCGTGAGGAGTTGGAAGGCCTCGCAGACCTCTTCGGTGAGCCGGCCGACAAAAAATGAAGCGCTCCATGATCTCGCCATGAGCGCGGAATTCAGCCTCGATCATCCTTTGATCCAACCACGCGGTCGGTGGGAGCGGCGCCCCGCAGGCTGGGGGTGAGCGCCTGGCTTGCCCGCGCCGGACGGCGCGCAGGTCTTGTCCTGGTCACGCCGCTCTAGCGGTGTGACCCCTGCGATAACGCTGGAGCTTCCTTATCAGTTCAACCCAGGGTCAGTTCGACCCAGGACTCGCGGCCTGCACACCGGTTCGAGCAAAGGCGACCAGATGCTTCGCCTCGAGCCGAATGCCGATCTGCGCGCCCGGCGCGTACTGATGATGGCTCGGCAAGAGGCAGAGGACCTCGGCACCGCTCGGTAGCTCGAGCCGGTAGAGGTACTCGGCCCCGCGGTAGGCGCGCTCGACCACGGTCGCGCGCACCGGGCTGGCATCGTCGTCGACCAGGTCGTCGGGTCGAATCAGCACCTCGGCGGGCAGGTCGAGCGCCAGGCCATGCGGTCGTGTCCCCGCGATCCGGCCGAGTTCGGTGCGCACGCTGAGCGCGTCGATGGCCGTCGCGGGCAGGAATGCACCCTGACCGATGAAGTCAGCGACAAGGCGGTTGACCGGCTCGTGGTAGAGGCTGAAACCGCTGCCGCACTGCTGGATGGTGCCGTCGGCGAGCATCGCGATACGGTCTGCCATGGCGAAGGCCTCGAGCTGGTCGTGGGTCACGAGCACCGCCGTTACCCCCTCGCGCTTGAGGACCTCGCGGACCTCGCGCGCGAGCTGCTCGCGCAGCGCGGCATCCATGCTGGAGAAGGGCTCGTCGAGGAGAAGCACCTCGGGGCGTGGTGCCATGGCCCGAGCGAGGGCGACTCGCTGCTGCATACCGCCCGAGAGCTGATGCGGAAAGAGTTCGGCCGTATGTCCAAGACCCACCAGCTCGAGCAGCGAGGCGACCCGAGCGCGGCGCTCGCGCCTGGAGAGATGACGCAGCCCGAAGCCGATGTTGCGTGCGACGCTCAGATGCGGAAAGAGGGCGAAGTCCTGAAACACCATGCCGACGCGCCGCTCCTCCGGCGCGAGCATCTGACCCGGCGTCGCAACCCTGCGGCCATGGATCCAGATCTCACCCGAGCTGACCGGCTCGAAGCCCGCGATGGCCCGCAGCAGCGTCGTCTTGCCGCACCCGCTCGAACCCAGGAGACAGCCGATCTCGCCCTCGCCGAGTGCGAAGGAGGCAGCGCGCACGACGGCGCGCGCGCCGTAGCCGACGTCGACGTCGCAGAGTTCAAGCCGGTTGGACATGGCGGGACCCCGTGATGGAACGGCTGAGGAGGATGACCGGGATCAGCCCGGCGAGGACGATGGTCAGCGCGGCCGGCGCCGAGTCGGCCAGACGCTCGTCAGAGGCTAGCTCGAAGGCGCGCACGGCCAGGGTATTGAAGTCAAAGGGACGCAGGATGAGGGTGGCCGGCAGTTCCTTCATGACGTCCACGAACACCAGCAGCAAGGCGGTGATCAGGCTGCCGCGCAGCAGCGGGACGTGGACCCGCCAGAGCAAACTCGCGGGGCGGACACCCAGAGAACGTGCCGCCTCGTCCATCGAGGGTCGGATCTTGCCAAGCCCCGTCTCGACGCTTTGCAGCGAGACGGCCAGGAAGCGCACCAGATAGCCGAAGACCAGGGCGACCAAGGTGCCGCTGAGCAAGAGTCCGGTCGAGACCCCAAAGGTGGCTCGCATCCAGGCGTCGACCTGGTTGTCCAGCCAGGCGAAGGGGATGATGACGCCGATGGCGATGACGGTGCCGGGGATGGCATAGCCGAGCCCGGCGAGACGCACCGCGAAACGGACGGGGCGACTCGGCTGCAAGCGCCGACCGTAGCCGAGCAGCAGGGCGAGCAGCAGCGCCAGGAGGGCGGCGAGCCCGGCCAGCCCGAGCGTGTTGACCACCAGCTCGAGGAAGCGGGCATCGTAGGCTGTGTCGGCCAGACTGACGGCCCAGACTGAGAGCTGCCCGGCCGGGATCAGGAAGCCGAGCAGGAGCGGCAGTGCGCAAAAGAGGGTGGCCGCCGCGGCCCGCCAACCGCCCAGCCGATAACGACGGATCGCCTGGTGGCGCTGGCTGGTGTGGTGGTAGCGGGCGTGGCGACGCGAGTAGCGTTCCAGTGTGATGAGCACCAGGATGAAGCCCAGCAGCAGTGCCGCCAACTGCGCCGCTCCAGCCGGGTCGCCGAGGCCGTACCAGGTGCGGAAGATGCCCGTCGTGAAGGTCTGGACACCGAAATACTGCACCGTGCCATAGTCGGCCAGGGTCTCCATGAGGGCCAGCGAGAGACCGGCGGCGATCGCCGGCCGAGCCAGCGGCAGCGCCACTGTGAGGAAGGTCCGCCAGGGGCCGTTGCCCAGGGTTCGGCTGACGTCCAGCACACAGATGGACTGCCCCAGGAAGGCCGCGCGCGTGAGCAGATAGACGTAGGGATAGAGCACCAACGACAGCATGACGGCCGCGCCCGGTAGCGAGCGCACCTCAGGCACCCAATAGTCCCCGTAGCCCCAGCCGGTGAGCTGGCGCAGCCCGCTCTGCAGCGGGCCGGCGAAGTCCAGCAGGCCGGTGTAGGTGTAGGCGATGATGTAGGCCGGCATGGCCATGGGCAGCAGCAAGGCCCACTCGAAGAAGCCGCGTCCGGGGAAGCGGCACATGCTGGTCAGCCAGGCCGTCCCCACGCCGCCGACGAGGGTGCCAAGCGTCACCCCGAGCATCAGCAGGAGCGAATTGGCGACATAGTCGGGCAGGACCGTCGAAGCCAGGTGGTGCCAGGTCGCACCGGACGGCACCAGCAGGAAGCCGAGGATCACGAGCACGGGCACCGCGAGGAGCACCGCCAATGTGACCGTGCCGATCGCCCAGAGCCGACCGCCGGCTCCCCGCGTCAGCACGCCTGCGAAGTCGCGGCGCGGGGACGGCTGGGGTCGATCCGCCGGCCCTTCAGCGGCAGTGGCCGTCGCCAAGCGCGGCTCAGCGCCAGCCGGCACGGTCCATCAACCGCAGCGCCTCGGCATTGAGTTCACCCAGGCGGCTCAGATCCAGGTCGTCGGCCTTGAAGGTGCCCCAGGCGGCGAGGGTCGGGCTGAGCGCCACGCCGGTCCGGACTGGGTACTCGCCGTTCGCCTGCGCATACCACGCCTGCGCCTCGGGCTCGGCCAGATACTCGACCAGCCGGACGGCGGCCTCCCGGTGCTTGGCGGCTGCGGTGACGGCGGCCCCGCTGACGTTGACGTGGGTGCCGCGCCCTTCCTGGTTGGGCCAGAACACACCCATCGCCTCGGCCGCTGCACGCTGCGCCGGCTCCTCGCTCTCGAGCATGCCGGCGAGATAATAGGTGTTGGCGACGGCGATGCCGCACTCGCCAGCGGCCGCTGCCTTGATCTGATCGCGATCGCCGCCCTTGGGCGGGCGCGCCAGGTTGGCGACCAGTCCCTTCGCCCAGGTCTCGGTCGCCTCGACGCCGTTGGCGGCGATCAGCGAGGCGACCAGGCTCTGGTTGTAGATATTGTCCGAGGAGCGGATGCAGATACGCCCCTTGAAGGCCGGATCCGCCAGGGCCTCGTAGGTCGAGAGGCTGGCTGGGTCGACCTGCTCCTTTACGTAGAGGATGGGGCGCGCGCGCAGCGTCAGCCCGACCCAGTGGCCCTCCGCATCCCGATAGCTCGCGGGGATGACCTCCGCGAGCCCCTCGGACAAGAACGCCTGGGTCACGCCCGCCGCCTTGGCACGGTGCAGGTTGCCGGCGTCGGTCGTGATGAGCAGATCCGCCGGCGAGTTGGCCCCCTCGCTCTTGAGCCGCTGCAGCAGCGCGGCGTCCTTACCCGTGACCAGATTGACCTCGATGCCCGTCTCCTGCGTGAAACGGTCGAGCAGCGGCTTGATAAGCGCCTCCTTGCGCGAGGAATAGACATTGACCTCGTCGTCGGCAAAGACAGGAAAGGCGGCCAAGCAGGCTGCCGTCAAGGTGATCGCGGTAAGGGTGGCAAGGTGTCGTCTCACGGACAGCGGCTCCTCTGAATCGTCGAATCGGTGGTTGGTCGTCACGCGCGGCTTTCGCGTCCAAGTATCAATAATGATAATAAGACTGCTTCTCAATATCAACGCGTGATTTCCGACATAGGATTCGCGGCGGCGTCGAGCGGTGTCGCGAGAGAGGACGAGCGTTACGCCCGGAAGGCCTCGATCATCCTCCGATCCAACCACGTGGTCGGTGGGAGCGGCGCCCCGCCGCGACGGGCGCGCGATCGCGGCGGGGCGCCGCTCCCACGGCGCTTCGCCCAAAAGATGCGAGGGGCCTGCCCAACGACGGGGCGGTCCGAGGATCAACGCATCTCGCTCGGTGCGCGGGTGAAGCAGTGGCGTTGCTCCCAGCCGCTGCAAGCGGTTGATCACGGATTTCGGTGCAGATGTGGCGTTTCGGCGTTAAACTCGCGAACTTCGAACATGACCTTACCCAAAGGGCGCGGGGCGGTAGGATGGGCAAAGTCCGCACTCGGGGCTTGAGCGTCACCTCGGCGCTGGACGGACGCGCCCATCCTGCAAAGCGCTGAGCTGGGATGATGGGCACGCCCCTCTACCCTCGGCACTCCGAAAGAAGCGCATCGCCAGGGCTTTGCCCATCCGGGATCGGAACTGCGGGTCTGTTGTTTCTCGGAAATCACCCTGTCTGGACATGTGCTGCTTCAACCGACCCTACGATGACCAGACGCAAGCACGCGTTCGGCTCGAAACAGAGGCAAAGCTGCTGATCCAGGAAAACATCAAGGACGGCAGGTGTCGCCTTGTCTGGTCTTCCATACTCGACTTCGAATGCAGTAAGAATCCGTTTCCAGAGCATCGACAAGCAATCCTGCAGTGGCGTCGATTAGCAGATCGATGCATTCAGGTCTCCCCCAAGATTGCTTCTAGAGCCAAGCAACTCGAATCGCAAGCTGTAGCGCGTTTTGATGCACAGCATGTCGCCTGCGCGCTCGCCAGTGAAGTCGATCTCTTCGTTACTACGGACGATCGCCTGCTCAAGAGACTCCGCAAACTCGACCTGCTCGCGGCACGACTGCCGGGCGAAGCACTGGCCACACTAGAGCACTGGTATGAAGACTGAAGCCGAAATCCGAATGGCGGGTATGCAAGCCTTAATCGGTGCGCTCGGGCTTGTTGAAGCAGAGCGCTTTCTTGCCGCCGTGTCGCGAGATAAATTTGACTATACGGAGTGGCGAAGAACAGGACTACCGGATCTCAGTATTGATGAGATCGCGGCCGCCGCGAATCAGTTGTCGGATCAACTGAATCACGAATGAAGGCCACCTCGCGCGCAATCATTCAGCGCTGTAAAGCGGTTTGGGCCGATCACGCTCGCAGGCTTTGATGGGTTCAGGTTGCCAAATTGTGCCTGGGTCATGCCGTGGGCAGCGCCACACCCGAGCGCGCTGCGGACCACCCCCACGTCAGGCTGGCGGCGCCTCCCTGCGCCACCCGGTTCCCGGTCGATTAGTCGAGCGCAGGGAATGGTCCGATGTAGCCGACGTGCGATTCCTTGTCGTCAGGGCTTTGAGCCTGGTCCTCGTCCGACTCGCCGTAGGGATGTTGAGTCACGAGAGTCAGGTAGCCATAGCCACCGATGTTGGCGTGCCAGAAGGGCGAGGTCGTCTCCGCGCCGTACGGCGTGGTGGCGATGCGGGTCAGCATGCGGGTGTTGAGATCATAGCTCCACACGTAGTCGTTCTGATGAGCGCTGGTGTCCTCTCCGATGACAAGAGACCTGTACTTCGGAAGGTAGGTGAGGTTGTCAGGCGAGGCGATGCCGTCGACATCACAGGTATTCGCTGAAAGCTCCGTGCCGCTGTAGTCCTTGGGGGTGCCAACCACGACGCCATGCATGTCGTAAGCAACGTAGCTGCTATTGATGGATCGACCAGCGGTGTCGACGGCCCCGCCATGGAGGTTCATGCCGTAGACGGCACCGCAGGGGTTCCCCTCATCAAGACGGATGTGATTGGGTCCGCCGACATCGTTCGAGGAGCCGTCTTCCATCCCCTTGCGAAGCTCACTCATGGCAACGTAGAGGACATTGTCGTCCGGATTGTAGGTGAGCCCTTCCTCCTTACGGAATTCGGTGGTCGCACCCATGTGCGCCGCATAGAGGCGGGTCTCAAGGCGTGACGCGACCTGCTCCATGCCGGACTTGAGACGCGTGCAGAGCAGACCTTCGTCGTAAGTATTGGTGCTGAGGTAACCATCCGGGCAGGTACCCGCATCGGCGTCGAGCGGGTCGATCTTGTCGAACATATCGGCGAACGTCGTCCAGCTCTCGATCGCGGCGCGGACCTCCTCATTCGTGGCATGCCCGAGATTGATCCACTCGATGTTCGCGCTACCCGCACCGGCCCCTGAGGTTTGGACCCAGCGCGCCGCATAGAGCGTACCCGCGCTCAGGTCCTCAGCCTCATCGGCGATAAACATGAAAAGCCCGACGTTGGTGCCGTCATCAGACAAATAGACGGTTCGGCGGTCGGGCATGACATAGGCCAGCTCGTGCGCGAAGCGTCCCATCGCGAAGTGTTTAGCGACCTCGTGATCGCCGTTATCGGAGGTGATGCGAACCTCTGGGATCCAGCCGAACATATAGCCGAAGTAGGCCGCATTGTCGGCACTATTCTCGATCTTGTTGAAATCCGCAATCGCCTGCATGTGCGCGTCGTGCCAGCTCGGATCATTGAACCAGGCTTGGTCAGCGGCATCCGCGTCGAATAGCGCCATGGGAGGTTCGTACTCCTCGGAGCCAAGGTGCGTGCCCCAAGGCGTGGTCATGCCAGCGCAATTGACGTAGGTGCCGTAAACGTCAGAGAAATCCGCAGCGCGCGTGGAAACCGCAGTCAGGTTCCCGTCGCCACCTTGCTCGAGCTTGGTGATGTAAGCACCGCCGAGGCTGCACTCGAGCTGAGTGACGGCAAAGAGGCTGGAGCCGTACTGCAGGATGGAGGTGTGGTCCGGACCTGAACCATTGGTACAAACCCAGGGGCTTCCATCCTCCAGCCGCAGCGGATCGCCATCCTTATCCTTGAGAAGCCCGAAGATCTCCGTCTCGCCCGCGGCTCCGTCAAGTTTCGGCAGCACTTGGTTCGTGCGCACGATGTCGTGATAAGCGATGTCATGCTCCTGCCCCTCGACGAAAACTGAGCTAGAGGCACGAATCTGGCGCTTTTCGTTCGGCGTCATGGGCACCGAAAGCGTCGAGAACACCAAATCACTGATCTGGAAGCTAACCGGCTCGCTGTTGTAGACAACAGTGCTCGAGCCTTGAGCACGATAGCCCACATAGGCTTGGAATGCGCCAGGATCGCTGAGACCCTTGATCACCTCGATCGCTTGGCTCGATCCTAGATTGGCTGCGGTAGCCGCCGCCAACAAAGCGTCCATGCGGCCATCCCAGAGGTGCCAGACACCGCCAGCGTCGCGATTGAGCCAAACGCCATTTTGTGACGCGACCAGGAAGAGGTCAGCGGGGTTGCCAAGGTCGCCAGCGGCTGGAGCGATCTGAGCGGAGACGTCAAGGCTGTCATCCGTTGCGAAGGGCGCACCCGTGCCGGCTTGCGACTGCACGCGCATCCCGAAGGTCGCGGATGTCGAGCCCCCATCGCTGGCAACACCAGCAATCTTATCAACGCTGAGATCCGCCTGCGATTGGGTACATCCGAGCGCCAACATCAACGCGGGGATGCTGCAAAGGGTCTTACTGAGCTGAGACATCGACTGCATTCCTAAAGTAGCAAGAGTTAGACGAGACCAAGACCCGCTGGTGGGCCTGGACGTGCGTTCGAACCGCGGAGACTAAGGAAAAAACAAGATGCTCGGATCAGGAAACGATGAAGATTCTATGACGACAGGATGACAATCGAGGGAGGCTCAGACGACAGCAGCGGGCATCGCATGCCTGACCTTGTCGCCGAGGAAGGCGCCGAATTCGCTTAGATCCCTGTAGCGCCCCGCGACCTCGACAATGTAGCCGAGCGTGCGCGGGAGGTCGGCGAGATAGTGCGGTTTGCCATCGCGGAGATTGAGCCGTGCGAAGATGCCGCACACCTTGAGGTGGCGCTGAAGTCCCATGAGATCGAACCAGCGCAAGAAGCGCTGCGGATCTTCCTCGCGGATGACGCCTGCTTGGCAGGCCAGGCGTTGATAGGCGAGCGCCCAGTCTGCAACCTTCTCGGCAGGCCAGGCGATGTAGCAATCGCGGAGCAGCGAGACCACGTCGTAGGTGACGGGGCCAACCACGGCGTCTTGAAAATCCAGCACTCCAGGATTCTCGGACGCCGTCACCATGAGATTGCGGGAGTGGTAGTCGCGATGCACACAGACTTGCGGCTGTTCGAGCGCAGTGGCGATCAGCAAGGCGTCTAGCGCCTCGAGCATGTCCGCTTCGGCCCGCGAAAGCCCCAGCCCCAAATGCCGGTCCAGAAACCACTCGCGAAAGAGCCCAAGCTCGCGCTTGAGAAAGGGCGCGTCGTACGCCGGCAGCCCCTGAGTCGGTCCGTGGGCCTGGATGGTCAGCAAGGCAGCAAGGGCATCGCCGTAGAGCCGGTCCGCGCTCGCCTCGCTCAGATGACTCAAATAGACGCGATCCCCGAGATCCGAGATCAGCAGGAAGCCCTGGGCTCGATCCTCGGCGAGGATCTCGGGCGTATTGATACCGATAGCGCGGAACCGGCGTGCGAGATCGACATAACGACCACAGTCTTCCTGCGCCGGCGGAGCATCCATGACGATGCGGGTCTCTCCGCCCTGAATCAGCCGCCAATAGCGGCGAAAGCTCGCGTCCGATGAGGCGGCGACCAACTCGAAGTCCGCTGATTGCGTTACCCTGGCGAGCCAGGCCCGCATGGCATCATTTCGTTCTGACACGCACATCCACCTCTGCGCCGCTGAGGTTGTCAGCGACCCTGCGTTTTCATGATTGGAACGGTTCTCGACAAGGCCGCATCCATTGCGCTGAGCGCTTTCCGATTGCCGCCCGAGACCGGATATGCCATGGTTGCAGGTTCAACTTCCACCGTCCACTCTTGTGTAGCGAGTCCGCCCGACGGATGCCGACCATGGTCGATCAAAAACGCAGCGCTCTCGCCTCGGCGCTGCTAGCCCTCATCGCCCTGTCGGGTCCCAGCCTGTCTGAAGAGCAGCCGAGAACCGCGGTCGAAGCCGATCGCCCCAGCGATTTTCAGCCGACGACGCCTGCGGATGATCGCCCCGCGCTGCCCCTCCTGACCCCAAGCGAGCCAACGCCGCCGGGGACAGACCTGCAAGGACTCGAGCCCAAGCCAGCCGCGCCGGCAGAAACCGCCCCCGCCAGCACCCCAGCCGTCACGCCCCATCCAGCGCCGCGTCGTTTAGGCCCAAGATCCGAGGACAAGCGGCTAAGCCAAGGACTGAGCTGGGACTACTGTGGTCCCAAACCTGGCACGACAGAGATGACCCCGACCGCGCCGTTCGGCGCCGACGCACAACCACCGACCGATATCACGGCGGATCGCGTCAGCTATGACCAAGATGCAGATCTGATCAGCTTGTTGGGAGATGTGGAGATCCTGCAGGAAGGCCGTCGGTTCGAGTCGGATCGTTCGAGCTATCGCCGCAGTAATGGCGACATCAAGGCAAGCGGGAATATCTATTTGGAGCTGCCAGGCATCCGGCTGGTCGGAGATGCGGCCAGCTACAACCTCGAAACACAGAAAGGCAGCATCACCAAGCCAGGCTACCGCATGTCCGGCAATGCGAATCTGCGCGGCGAAGCCGAGCAAGCATGGATGCTGAGCGAGCAGCAAAGCCGCTACCGCGACATCATCTACACGACCTGCCCGCCGGGAAACACCGACTGGTCCATCGCCGCGCGCGAGCTGGAACTCGATCAGGCCAGCGGGATCGGCATCGCGCGCCACGCGCGGATCCGCTTCGCGGACGTGCCCCTGCTCTATACGCCCTATCTGCGCTTCCCGATCGACGGGCGCCGCCGCAGCGGCATGCTCATCCCGACCTTCGGCTCATCGGAAGAAACGGGGACGGACATCAGCCTGCCCTACTACTGGAATATCGCGCCCAACATGGACGCCACCATCATCCCGCGCTACATGAGCACGCGCGGCCTCATGCTGGGCGGCCAGTTCCGTCACCTGTCCAGTTTCCAGCATCTTGAGATCGACGGCGAGATTCTGCCGCACGACCAGAAGGCCGAGAACGAGGGGGTGCGCGGCGCCTACCGCATCAAGCAGGGAGGCTGGCTGGGTTCACGCTGGTCTTCGTCCGTAGACTACGCCGCCGTCTCGGACGACCAATACCTGCAGGATTTCGGCAACCGCCTGGACGTCACCAGCGTGCGCAATCTCAGCCAGCGCGCCGACGTCCGCTACAGAGGCGACGGCTGGGGCTTGATCGGCCGACTGCAGCAGTTCCAGACAGTCGATGCCAGCATTCCCCCCGAGGACCGCCCCTACGGCCAGCTGCCTCATATCGAGTTCAATGTCGACCCAAAGACTTGGAACAAGCTCGCGGAACTCGACTTCGACGCACAGTACGACTATTTCGACCACAATAACGCCGTGCATGGCAGCCGCGTCGTCGCACTCCCGTCGCTACGCGCGCCGCTGCGCCGGAGCTTCGGGTATCTCATCCCGCGTGCCCGCCTCTACTACACGGGCTATGACCTGACCGGGCAGGAAGAGGGTGCCCCGGACCAGTTATCGCACCTGATCCCCAGTGTCGACGTCGACGGCAAGCTCATCTTCGAGCGTGAGGTCAATTGGCTCGGCACCCATGCCCTGCAAACCTTGGAGCCACGCCTCTACTACGTCTTAACGCCTTATGTGGACCAAGCCGACAACCCACTCTTCGACACCACTGCACTGGATTTCAGCTTCTCGAGCCTGTTCCGCCCCAATCGTTTCACCGGCTACGATCGCATCGGGGATGAGAACCGCCTGACCCTCGGCCTAACGTCACGCACCATCGCCAACCGCAGCGGTGACCAGCTGCTGCGCACCAGCATCGGCCAGGTTTACTATTTCGCCCAACCCCGTGTTCAGCTCGACGGCAACACGGACAGCACCGAGAGCGACATCAGCTCGTCCGTGGCGGGCGAGCTGTCAGCACGCCTGCACTCCGACTGGACCGCAACCGCCAGCCTGCAATGGAATCCCAACGAGACCGAGCAGCCTTGGGAGAAGCAAGTGCTGCAGCTCAGATACGCGCCGGACGCCAACCACCTCATCAACCTCGCCTACCGTTACAATCTGGGCAACCAGGAGTCCGAGGAGTACGAGGACACCGACCTATCCTTCAAGCTGCCGCTCGGCTCCAATGTCAAGCTGGTCGGGCGCTGGCTCTACTCAATGCTGAACGACGAGACCGTCGAAGCCTTCGCTGGGATCGAGGTCGGACGCTGCTGCTGGCGGCTGCGCCTGCTTGGACAGCAAATCAAGCGCAGCGCCACAGACCCCGCCAGCACCAGCATCATGTTGCAACTGGAGCTTGCCGGACTCGGATCCTTCGGCAATCAGATCGACAAGCTCCTGGAAAGAGGAATCTATGGATATCAGCCCGATTAGCCGTGCAGCCGCGCGGCGGCAGCGTCTCTGGTCTGGCGCGGCAACCCTGCTGCTCCTGACGATCAGCGTCGGATGCGCCCTGGCCGCAACCCAGGCACTGGATGCCATCGTCGCCGTGGTCAACGACGACGTGATCGTCCAAAGCGAACTCGATCGTGAGATCGAGATCGTCATTCCTCAGCTCCAACGCCAAGGCACGGCCATCCCGCCGCGACCGCAGCTGGAAAAGCAGGTGCTTGATCGCATCATCCTCAAGCGCCTGCAGCAGCAGCGCGCCAAGGATATTGGCATCAGCGTCGACGACGCCGCCCTGATGGAGGCCATGACCAATATCGCCAGCCGCAACGGCCTGTCGCTCGAGGAGCTCAAGGCAACGCTCGAGGCCGGCGGGATTCGCTTCGAGGACTTCCGCGAGGACACGCGCGCGCAAATCCTCACCAGTCGACTGCAGAACCAAGAGGTCGTCAAGAAGATTCAGGTCACGGACCGCGAGATCGACATCTTCCTGGAGAAAGAGAGCAGCCGGCTGGTCGAGCGCGAGCAGGTCAGACTGCAGCACATCCTCATCGCAGTCCCGGAAAATGCGTCTGCCCAGCAGCTCAAGACGGCCGAGGACAAGGCCAAGCGCCTGGTCGTAAAGCTGCGGGCTGGGGCGGACTTCGCTGAGGTCGCGGTGCGCGATTCGGATGGCCGCAATGCGCTGGACGGCGGTGATCTCGGCTGGTTCGAGATGGGCGCCGTGCCCAGTCTCGTCTCCGACCTCGCCTACACCCTGGCCGAGGGCGAGATCAGCGACCCACTGCGCAGCCCAAGCGGTTTTCACATCATCAAGATCCGCGAGATCAAGGCCGCGACCCCCGAAAATGTCACACAGACCCATGCGCGGCACATCCTGATCCGTACCAATGAGATCGTGTCCGACGACGACGCCAAGCGGCGCCTGAATCAGCTGCGTCAGCGCGTCATCGGCGGCGACGATTTCGCCACGCTCGCCCGCGCCCATTCCGACGACACCGGCTCCGCGCTCAAGGGCGGTGATCTCGGCTGGGTGAATCCAGGCGACACCGTGCCGGACTTCGAGGAGCAGATGAACACTCTACCCATCAATGGTATCAGCGAGCCCTTCAAGACCCCCTTCGGCTGGCACATCGTTCAGGTCCGCGAGCGGCGCAGCCAGGACACCAGCCAAGAGATCATGCGCATCAAGGCTCGCGAAGCGCTGCAGCGTCGCAAGGCCGAGGAGGCCACCGAGGAGTGGCTGCGACAACTGCGCGACGAGGCCTACGTTGAGATCCGCCTGGGCCAGGATTTCTAGTCATGGACCTGTCGCATCTCACAGCCGCCAGTCGCCGCGCGCGCCGGCGCACATGAGCCGCGCGACCCCACGTCTGGCGCTGACGCCGGGCGAGCCAGCCGGGATCGGGCCGGATCTCGTCGTCCGGCTCGCGTGCCAGGGAAATCGCGCCGAACTGGTCGCCGTGGCCGACCCGGCTCTGCTGATCTCGCGCGCACAGCGACTCGGTCTAGCGCTCAGCATCCAAGACTTTGACCCCACGGTCCCGCCCCACCCCACCAATCCGGGCACTTTGCGGGTTGTGCCCGTTGCGCTTAGCCAGCCCTGCTTCCCGGGACGCCTCGACCCGGCCAATGCAGGCTATGTCACTCAAACCCTGATTCAGGCCTGCGACGGCTGTCTCGACGGCACCTTCGATGCCATGGTGACCGCCCCGGTGCATAAGGGCGTGATCAATGATGCGGGCATCCCCTTCACCGGACATACCGAGCTACTCGCCGAGCGTTGCGGCGCGCAGCCGGTGATGATGCTCGCGGTCCCTGAGCTGCGCGTGGCGCTAGCCACGACCCATCTGCCGCTCTCCGAGATCTGCAAAGCGATCACACCCAAGCTGCTGACTCGGGTCATCCGCACGCTCGACCATGACCTGCGCACCAAGTTCGGCATTCACAAACCGCGCATCCTGGTCTGCGGACTCAACCCGCACGCAGGTGAAGGCGGGCATCTCGGCCGCGAGGAGATCGAGGTCATCGAGCCCGTGCTCGCGGATCTCAGGACCCAGGGCCTTGACCTGGTTGGTCCGCTTCCCGCAGATACCGCCTTTGTGCCAGACAAGCTCGCTCGGATGGACGCCGTGCTGGCCATGTACCACGACCAAGGCCTGCCGGTGCTCAAGCACCTCGGATTCGGGCGCGCGGTCAATGTGACCTTGGGACTTCCAATCATCCGCACCTCGGTCGATCACGGAACAGCGCTCGATCTCGCTGGAACAGCGAATGCCGACTTGGGGAGTCTGATTGCGGCCGTGGAGATGGCCAACGAGATGGTCGCTTCCGCCGCCCCGAACAAGGAAGGACGCTGAAGCACCCTGACGGGCGGGCCGAATGTGGCTCAGATGGGAAGCAAGTGACGTCGTTGCAGCTCGGCAGAACGCTGGATACAAGCCTGCACCTCCAGCGCGACCTTCAGCGCCTCCAATCCCGTGGGACCATCGACCAAGGGGGGCTTTCCCTCTTGGACGCAGCGCACGAAGGCGGCGATCTCCTGATCCAGGGGCTTCACGGGCTCAACCTTGATCTGCTCGCGCACGATCTCCGGACGCTCGGCACCCTCGACCGCTCGCGGGGCCGCGACGTCGATGGTCTGCTCGACGAAATCCAAAGCGAGATAGGCACCCCCTTGGAAAACGCGAATCCGCCGGGTCGGCTTGTCCGAAACTCGACTGGCAACCACGTTCGCGACGGCGCCATTGGCGAATTCGAGCCTGGCATTCGCAATATCCACGTGTTCCGTCAAGACGGAGGCACCAACCGCGGAGATGGAGCTGATTTCAGAGGCAACCAGCGAGAGGATGATATCGATGTCATGGATCATGAGATCCGAGACCACATCCACATCGGTCGCCCTTTCGACGAAGCCTCCCATGCGTTGCGCCTCGAGATAGAGCGGGGAGCGAATGCGCTCGGCCAGCGCCATGACGCCGGCGTTGAAGCGCTCTACATGACCGACCTGGAGAATCGCACCGTGCGCGCCCGCCAAGCGAACAATCTCAGCGCCCTCCTCAAGACTCGGCGCGATCGGTTTTTCGAGCAGGACGTGAATGCCGCGCTTGAGAAAGGGCCCAGAAGCCTCGAGGTGAGCCGTCGTAGGGACGACAACGCTGACGGCGTCGACCTCTTCGGCAAGCTGATCGATCGCAGGGAAGCTTCGGCAGCCAGCCTCGTCGGCGACGGCCCGCGCGCGTGCCGGATCCGTATCCACAACACCAACGAGATGGACGTGCGGGATCCTCGAGTAGATGAGCGCGTGAAAACGGCCGAGATAGCCAACGCCGACAACTCCGACTCTGAGCTTCTTATCGGTCTGCACGCGCGTCATGGTGAAAGCCTGAGTTTTGGATCGAAGTCACGGGGCGCCCTGGCGCAACGACCTATACAGCCGCAGCCTCAGCCTCAGCCGCCGACGCGGGGACCTGGCAGCGCCTGACGCGCGAACTCAGTGTGGCTGGAATCCGAGTAGAGAAAGAGCTGATACCCCACTGTGGCAGACATCCCAATCACTACGAAGAGTAACAACAACATCAGCGGATCCGGCCTCCGTTTCTTGCGTTTTGATGTAATCACGACTCTCGCCACTGGTTCGCGTAGACTTCTATAAACATCCTACAACTCTTTAAAAATAATACAAGCAATCTAGCAAGAATCGGCCGAATATCAGGCAATCACCGACTTAGGTCCGACACTTTGTTGGCTCAAGACAACTAGACGCACCGGAGAGACATGTGAGCGATTATTCCATCAAGGTCACCGCACAAAGCCAGTATCAGCCAGACAGCTCATCGCCGGACGAAGGCCGCTACGTCTTCGCCTATACGATCTCAATCGAGAACCAGGGGGCGAAGGCGGCCCAGCTCCTCGATCGTCACTGGGTCATCACTGACGCAGACGGCAAGGTCCAAGAAGTCAGGGGCCAGGGTGTCGTCGGCGAGCAGCCCCACCTGCGCCCTGGAGAGTCCTTTGAGTACACCAGCGGAACCATTCTCACGACCCCGCTCGGCAGCATGCAAGGCGCCTACGGCATGGTCGCGGAGGACGGGACCCGTTTCAAGGCCGAGGTTCCAGTGTTCTCACTCGCCTCGGCCCGCATCCACTGAGCAGACTGCAACGAGCACAAGTGCGCTGACGCGCATCCGAGGAGCGATCCGAGACCGACCTCATGCCAAGTTACGCCATCGGCGACATCCAAGGCTGCTATGCGGAGCTGCGACGACTGCTCGATCAGCTCGCGTTCGACCCCGAGCACGACCGGATCTGGCTCGTCGGAGATCTGGTCAATCGCGGCCCGCAGTCACTCGAGGTCCTGCGGTTCGTGCGCAGCCTCGGCGAGGCCGCCATCGTCGTGCTCGGAAACCACGACCTCCACCTCTTGGCAGTGGCCGCGGGAAACACGAAGCACTCTAAGAAAAGCACCCTGGACGCCGTTCTCGAGGCGCCGGACCGAGACGATCTGCTGCACTGGCTGCGCCATCAGCCGCTACTCCATCATGACCCCACCTTAGCGCTTACCATGGTTCATGCAGGTCTCCCGCCGCAGTGGGACCTGGACCAAGCCCGCCGCTGTGCCGGAGAGCTGGAGAGCGTGCTGAGAAGCGACGACTATCGAACCTTCTTGCGCGAGATGTATGGCAATCGACCCAGCCTCTGGTCTGCGGAGCTGAGCGGCATGGAACGACTGAGGTTCATCACCAACTGCTTGACACGACTCAGATACTGCGAGCCGGACGGGGGCCTTGCCCTGAAAGAGAAGGGGCTGCTCGGGAGCCAGAGTCCGGGGCGGCTGCCCTGGTTTCAAATGCCTGGAAGGCGGACACGTGGGGACAGGATCGTCTTCGGACACTGGTCGACCCTTGGCTACTGGTCCGGGGAGAATGTTTGGGCGATCGACAGCGGTTGCCTCTGGGGAGGCACACTCAGCGCCCTAACGCTGGACCAGGACCCAATGCGGGTCATCCAGCTCGACTGCCCTGGCGCACTGACACCCGGAGAGGCATGATCCCGAAGGCGCCTCACCTCTGCGCAGATCCGGCTGTTGTAGCGACTTCTGAATCACGACGATGCCCGTCTTGGGTCTTCGTCTTGGCAGCATCCGGCCATCAAGGGACACCTCGGAAGCTGGCCTATAACCGCATTGCGGCGAAAAGGGCACGCATTCCGGACTCCCTCATCGACCGCAAGAGGCCGCCCAACCCCGCAGATGATGGGCGGATCCGCTACGAGGGCTAAACGCGGGGAGTTGTCACTCGACCTGCTTGGCGCGGTGACTCCTGCGCCCCGGCAACGGAAATTCGCCGTCTTCGTCCCACTGACGGTTGTCGGCCAGTTGCTGACATTCGGCCAACGCCAGCGAGCGACCGCAATGGCCTCTTCCGTGGACGTTGGAGTCCGTCTGC
>NZ_JAAIJR010000279.1 GCF_010915725.1 Thiorhodococcus mannitoliphagus | reverse complement strand
ATAGCGTAAAGGTGTATGGGCATTGTCTGAATTCATCTTGATCTCCTCCGAATGAAAAGAGGGCATTCGTATTAAATCGCCATGTTATTCAGATTTTTTCGACAGCGAATCAGTTACTTAGTTCCTATACAGCGTCTAAATGTCGCGCCCCCTCGCCGCAGACGCAGGTGTATGCCTTGAGATGCGTCAAGGAGCACGGAATCGCGCAGTTCCAGTCCGCTGCTCTTGATGAAAGAGGCGGCGAGATGGATCGCGTTCGCGCGGCGAGGGGCATCCAGTAGGGGCGGTAGGCAGGGATTGCTCGCGCCAACGGGTGACGGAGACTTCCTATGGGATCATCCGTCGAGCAGTTCCTCTAAGGTGCTTGCCGTCAGTAACCGATCGAGCCAGGTATCGAGCTGAGGGATGTCGGCGGACTCGATTTGCTGAAGCTGTTCCGGGGTTGGTGGGCCGAACCTGGCTTGGATCATGCGCAGCAGGGCCTTGGTCTCGCCGCGTTTCTCGCCGCGTTCTTCACCGCGTTTCTCGCCGCGTTTCTCGCCGCGCTCAAGCGCCATCTGCTCGAAGCTCATGACATAGGGCATCTTGGTGCTCTCCTCCAATGTAATCAGTTCGTTGCGTAATTCCAGCTCGAGTGCGCGCGGCAGGCGCAGCATCCAGTCGATGAAGCGCAGCAGCGCGAGGGCGTCCTCGCGCGCGTAATGGTAATGGTAGAGCAGCCAGATGATCTCGCGCTTGCTGGCCTTGCGCTCGGGGTCGCTGGCCTTTCGGTGCGCCGCCAGTTGTGCGAGGGCGACAACGGCGAAGGGGTTGCTCGCGGCCTGTGCCTTCAGAGGTTCCCATTGGATGGCCCAGTCCTGGAGGTTATGGACACGGAAGCAAAATTGCACGCCATAGCCGTCATGCTCGGATGCGTAGCGCCCGAGTCTCGAGCAGTCAGGTTGATTGGTCAGGACCGCCAGGCTGACGATCTCCGCTTCTGGATGGTGGTCGTGGATCCGGTAGTAGTACTGGAACATCCGATGGTTGAAGGAGGTATCGGCCTGCCCCTGGATCTCGATATGAATCAGCAGCCACAGCTCCTGGCCTTGGCGGCTGCGCACGCGTACCAGTCGGTCCGCGAAGCGCTTGCCGAGCTGGGAGTCGCCGGTGATCTTTAGCAGCTCTGCATCCAGGAATTCATGGTGGTGATGCCAATCGATGCGCGCATGCACCGGCTCGAAGAAGAGGCGCATAAAGGGCTCGAAGTATGCGCCGATGGCCTCTTTCCAGGGCGAGTCGTAATCAGGTCGCTCGGACATTGATGCGCCCGCGTTCGCCGAGGGAGTATCAGGGGTGCTCATGGGCGCCATTCTAGCCAGTGTTCAGGTGGGACACGCCAAAGTAGAGCAATGAGGTCGAAACGAGCCATTGTCTTATCCTCAATCGTCGTCTTTCGGAATCTCCTCGATCTCGGCGTCTTCGATCTCCCCGCTCGCCCCCTCGAGCTGGCGCCATGTGCCGGGTAGGGCCAGCTCCTCGTTGCCAAGGGCACCGTCGATCACGGATTCCAGTAGACCATAGCTCACCCGCCAGCGTACCGAGCCAACCAGCACGGCGGCCGATTTCTGGTTGAGCTTGACGACTTCGCCGAAATTTTCATGGCCGTTGCGATCCTTGAAGGCGACGCGGTCGCCGACCTTGACGCTGTTGCGGTCTAGTCCGCGGCGTTTCGTCGATGCAATCTCGGCGTCTTGGCCGTCGAGGTTGATCAAGTAGAAGGGGATGGTCCAGCGTCTGCCGTCGCCGATGTTTTTCACGACCGCACGGGTGCGGTTGATCTTCAAGAGGTGCGCTTCGACCAGACGGTTCTGGCCGCTGTCGAACCAGGAGACCGTTTGGCCGACGCAAAGCGCCTGCTTGGCGTTGCGGATGCGCGCTGGGTCATCGAGCTGGTTGGCGATTGCGACGTTGAGCCGATAGAGTTCGAACAAGCTTGCTTCATTCAGGGCTTCGAGGATGTGGTTGTAGTCCATCGGGCGTTTCTCCGTCACGATTGGATAAGGCGAGAAGACCTGTGCTCCTATCAGCGCGATCCATTTACGTGCGAGGGGCATGGCCTCACCACCTATCGGTTTTATGTAGCCAGGGCTTCCAGTCCTGGCAAACCAGGCCAGGATGGCCTGGCTACGCAGGCTTGGAGCGGCTGTTCCGGTTGATTTCGGGAAACCGATAGGTGTTGAGGCAATGCCATGGACTTAAGCCGCCCGGCAGTAAGCCGGGTGGAATCCAGGCTTGAGCTTGCCGGGATTGCGGCGTGGAAATTGTCGGTCTGGCCGTACCGCCTCGACGGCATCGGAAAGCGTGAGGACGGCCTGCGTCAGCAGGGTGGTTGGAGGATGTAAGGTGCCGATCAGTAGTCGAACCAGGGTGTGCTTCATGGTCGAGAGGCTGCTGGTCCAGCGGACGTGATAGGCATGCTTGCGCGCGGCGTGGCGGCGGGTTGCGAGCACCTGGGCGAGTCCTCGAACCATGCTGGCGAGGTTCAGGGCAAGGATCTTGGCGTGGACGTCTTGCTGC
>NZ_JAAIJR010000278.1 GCF_010915725.1 Thiorhodococcus mannitoliphagus | reverse complement strand
CGCCCCCCCCCCCCCGCGCACCCCCCCCCCCCCCCCGGGGGGGGGGGGGCCCCCCGCGGGGCGGGGGGGGTTCGGGGGGGGGGGCGCCGCTCCCACGTCGCTTCGGCTCAAGGATGCGCGGTTGCCGACTCAACCGATTGGTCAGTCCGCTGATCGACGCCGGCGACGGCGTCGATCAGCGAGAGATCCAAGACCTCGGGGATAAAGCCAGCGTCGAAAACCACTTAGGCATTGGATAGACCTCAAAACGTCATCCGGGCCGTCAGCCCAGCGCACTCATTCCCCGACGGCCAGGCGACGGTGGATGACGCCCACGTCTGCCCGCTGGAGGTGATCCGAATCGGAACCGCTCGCAAGCTGGGTCGGCGCGGCCAGACCCTTCCCCTGAGCGGCCTTGAAGGCACGCAGCAGCGCCAGCCCCTCGGGCCAAGGCCCAAAGCCAGAAGCTTCGTTGATGTGCCCGGCCTTGCCAACCTGAGCGACGGCACTGCCCCAGCGATCCGCCCAATAGGCGACCCTCGCCGGCTTCATCCAGGGATCGTTCGCACTAGCGACCACCAGGCTGGGGAAGGCAAGCAAATCCTGCGGCAGCTGCGCTGCTACCGAGGCTCCGCCCGTCTCCTCCCGCAAGCCGTCAGGCGAGAAGCGGTCGGGGTCGCCAGGCGCGACCAGCAGAGCACCCGCGATGCGCGACGGCGTTCGGCTCGCCGCGGTCACGGCCGCCAAGCAGCCGAAACTATGGGCAACGAGCCAAACCGGGCCAGTCGCATAGCGAACGGCGACCTGGATCGCGTCCGACCAGCGCTCCAGGCTCGGCGTGCTCCAATCGATGCCGGAAACCCGGCGCGCATCCGACAGCTCGCGCTCGAGCCACGTCTGCCAGTGGCCGGGTCCGCTGCCCTGGTAGCCAGGGACGATGAGGGTGGAGTACTGAGGAAATTCGAGGATGTTAGACCTTGGCATGGCAGCGCTCACTCTCTTGGTGTCTATGTAGCTTCTCGACGACCGGATCGACTGCTCCCGGATCGCGTGCCTAGACCATAGCCGCCGCAGCCCGAGCAGAAAAAGACTATGTGCGCATGAATTTATAACTCGAAGGAATAAAGGCCCCGAATCTTGCCCATCCGGCACGCAAACTAGCCCAGAGGCCGATGATCGCCTCGAGCGCGGCATAGCAAAGCGCCGCATGCCGGGTTCGGCGCAGAGGCCGATGCAGGCCCCCAAGCGCCGAGCGCCATCCCGGCGAAGAAGGCCGACAGGACCGCGAGCACCGAGAGGACCTCGCGGCCGAGCATCACGGAGAGGCTTCGGATCCAGACCATCTCCTAACCGAGGCCGGCAAAACCGGAGACCAGCGTAACAAGATGGACGAGGACCGCTGCTAACCGGCGAGGAGGGTGCGAACCTGTCGTCTTCGTGTTGATAACCATAAAACAGGCAAGGGTGCTCCAGGCCGCGAGGCTCGGAGCACCCCCAGATGGCGACCCCGGACGAGGTCGCGCGCTGGCTAATCGTTGATGACGTCGATGAAGATGGGGTTCGAGTAGAACCAGAGGTCGGCATAGGCCTCGGCCACTTCATCAAGCTTGCTGGTCGATTCTGGTGTCTGGCCCGGCAGCAAGTAATTCGTCAGGTCCGGCAGCGCGTCATAGATCGCCGCGCTGGCCTGGCTATCGGCGAGCGGATTGCCCTCCGCATCCGTTTCCTTCGGCACGTTGGCCGGCAGATTGGTGCCGCGCAGTCGCAGGTACATGTCTTGCTCCACACGGAAGCTGTAAACATAGGTCAGGTAACCATGCCTCTTGGCCCAAGCGGAGCGATTGAAGGGACCAGAAAAGCGCTCGAAGGTCGCTGCCACGTGGGTTGATTCGTTGGTCTCCTTGCAGTAATCGATATCCGTATCCAGTTCACGGGTGTCGGCATCGGGGCAAGACTCAAAGTTTTCCGGCGGCTCGACGTAGCCGGTGACGTCGCCGGCGATGAGGTCGATGTGATCGAGTACCGGCCTATTGAGCGGCACTTGACGCCCGATCTGCTCCAGCGACGGATTGTCCATGTCGAGCGGGCAGTGATTGGTGCCCACAGGGTCATGGACCCTGATCTTGACCTTGACCCGCTCGCCCCGCTTCACCCGAAGGGTCTGGCCCATCATGGCCTTGCCCGGACCCCGGCCCTGGACGGTGAACTCGAGCTTGTCGATCAGGTCACCCTCGACGTGCCAGGAGGCACCCGAGCGGACACCGGCGAAGATTGCCTCCAGACGATCTCGATTCGAGGTATCGACGTAGATGTAGTTCTTCTGGTACTCGCCTGGCCAGAAATCGCTGCCGTTGGTGCTCCAGTGGTTGTGGTAGTCCGAGCTGGCGAAGTTCCACCAGTTGCGACCCTCGCCGAGCATGGCATCCCAGAGACCGCCAACCTTGGCGCTATAGTAGCCGGAGCCTCCGTAGGTGCCGCCGCCATCGGCGCCGGTGCCGAAGCCGCGGTCGCCGGACTGCGTATTCCAGTGAAACCGGACACCCAGTCCGAAGGAAAGCGGACAGCCGTTCCGATCGAAGCCGGACAGTCAGTC
>NZ_JAAIJR010000277.1 GCF_010915725.1 Thiorhodococcus mannitoliphagus | reverse complement strand
CGGAGAAGCTCAAGGATCTGCTGGCGGGAACACGCTACGAAGATGGAATGCCGGTAACGGACGACCCACCGGAGGAGCAACGGGACGCCGCCTGATCCAAGGCACCCTCAGCTGGCATACACCAGATTTGACAATAGCTCGTCGGAACAAGCACTGGGGCCTAGGCACCCAAACGTAGCGGCCATCCTCAATAGTCTGGGCAACCTCTATGAGGCCCAGGGCCGCTATACCGAGGCCGAGCCGCTGCAAAAGCGAGCCTTGGCGCTACGGGAGGAAACCCTTGGACCCAAGCATCCCGATGTGGCGATGAGTCTCAGTAACATGGCTAGACATGATGTTTTGACCTGCCCGTCCTCAACGCCCGTGGGTTATGTTGAGGACGGACATCCATCGACACAGAGCCACCTTGAGGAGGGCAGGTCATGCAAGAGTTTAACGCAGCGACAGATCGCATGGAGACGGCTTCGGCGCTGGCGGCAGTGCGCGCGGTCGGCGAGGCGAAGGAGCATGCGGCCTACATTGGCCTGGACGTTCACAAAGAGACGATCGCGGTCGCCGTGGCCGAACCGGGGCGTGATGAGCCGATCTATCGCGGGGAGATCGCCAACACGCCGAAGAAGGTCGAGAAGCTGATTGCCAAGCTCAGCGACGCCTATGACGGTGGGTTGCTGCTGTTCTGCTACGAAGCCGGCCCCTGTGGTTATGGGCTGTATCGCCAGCTCATCGCCAGCGGTCATGACTGCGAGGTGGTGGCGCCCTCAAAGATCCCGAAGGCGCCAGGCGATCGCATAAAGACCGACCGACGCGATGCGCTGAAGTTGGCGCGCCTGCTGCGCAGCGGTGATCTCACCGCAGTGTGGGTGCCCGACCGCGAGCAGGAGCGCATGCGCGATCTCAGCCGCGCGCGCGATGATCTCAAGTCCCAGGAGCGCAAGGCGCGCCAGCAGCTCAATGCCTTCCTGCTGCGCCACGGGCATCATTGGCCTAAGGGCAAGACCCGCTGGACGCCCGCGCATGAGAATTGGCTGGCGGAACTGAAGATGGACGACCCCTGGGAGCAGGTCGTTTTGCAGACCTACATTGATGCCGAGCGTGCCGCAGGGGAGCGGGTTGCCCAGCTCACCGATCAGCTCATGCGGGCGCTGCCCGAGTGGTCGCTGGCCCCAGTGGTTGATTCCCTGGTGGCACTGCGCGGCATCGACAAGCTTGCCGCCATCGTGCTGCTGGCCGAACTCGGCGACCTCAGCCGCTTCGACTCGCCCAAGCAACTGATGGCCTTCCTCGGGCTGGTGCCGAGCGAGCACTCCTCCGGCGGGCGCCGACGCCAAGGGGCCATCACGCTCACTGGCAACAGCCATGCCCGGCGCATGTTGGTCGAATCAGCCTGGAGCTACCGCTTCCCGGCACGCCAGACCAAGCATCTCAAGGCCAAGGCGAGCAACGCTTCGGCGGAGGCGAAACGCATTGCCTGGAAGGCGCAGGTGCGCCTGTGCGGGCGCTATCGCACCATGACACGCGCCGGCAAGAACACCAAGCTGGTGTGCGTGGCCATCGCCCGTGAACTCGCCGGCTTCCTCTGGGACATCGCACGCCGGGAGATGCCGCAGCCGCTCCAGCGCGGCGCCTGAGTGCTTGGCCCCGAGGTGAGCGGACCATGAACCCCGATTGATTCGACCATAGAGAACCCAACAGACACCTTGACTCAGGGCATCCGCGGCCGGTGTGGAGAACCCTTGTTCGGGCTATACCGGTGGTGCACGGGAGAATCCCTCTATGGGCATCCCGCGCGTCGATCCCTGCTCCTAGAGAAAGGCCAGCTCCGCGACGCAGTGAAGTCAGGTGGTACCCAATCCACGTATATCAGCATGATCCACCGTCGCAGTCTGCAGCCGGGTGCCCTGAGCCAAGGTGTTTGCATCAATGCCACCGTCGACCTGTGGATATGTGGACGAGTCCGCATCCCTGCGGACCGGCCCGAGCTAAAGCCGTGTGGACAACCCATGGACCGCGCCGAAGCCTCGGCGCAGACTGCCAGCACCGTGCAGGCGCGGCCCACAGGTTGACCACACTCTCGGGCCTCTCGCCCACATACCCACAGGCCCAGCAACAAGCTGTTTCAAAGAAAGAAGAGGGAGGTCAACGAAAGTCAGTGCCAAAGTTGACAGGTCAAAACATATCAGCCTCTATATGCGCCAGGGCCGCTATGCCGAGGCCGAATCGTTGAACAAGCGGGCCTTGGAAATACGTCAAGAAATCTTGGGACCCGAGCATCTCGAGGTGGGAACGAGTCTCAACAACCTAGCCCTGCTCTATCGGCGTCAAGGCCGCTATTCCGAGGCCGAATCGTTCAACAAGCGGGCCTTGGAAATACTGCAAGAAGCCTTGGGACCCGAGCATGCCGAGGTGGCAACTACCCTCAACAACCTCGCTAGCCTCTATGAGTCGCAGAGTCGTTACCCGGAAGCCGAACCGTTGTACAAGAGGTCTCTGGAACTTTGGGAGCAAGCCCTGGGACCCGAGCATCCTCATGTGGGAGCAGGCATCAACAACCTAAACCCCACCTAGGCCGGAATGCGTAATTTCTCCTCCTCTGGATCGAGTGTCGTTCTCGTCCACAGGCGGTCGGCG
>NZ_JAAIJR010000276.1 GCF_010915725.1 Thiorhodococcus mannitoliphagus | reverse complement strand
GTTCGGCGAGCTTGATCTCGACCTTGCGCAGCTATCTGCGCTTTTGCGTCACCCGCGGCGAGCCCGTGCAGGGGCTGATGGGGGTGTTGGTCTCGCCGCCCAACTGGCCTCAGGCGACGCTGCCGAAGGCCCTGAGCGAGGAAGAGGTCGCGCGCTTGGTGGCCGAGCTCGGAGAAGACGCCTCCTCAACGCGTCGTGACGTGGCCATCGTTCGCTGCGCCTTGGATCTGGGCTTGCGGTGTGGAGAAATTGCGGCGCTCTCGCTCGACGACATCGATTGGCGTGACGGCACGCTCATGCTGCGTCGCACCAAAGGCGGGCGAGCCGACACCCTGCCGCTGCCACCGACGACTGGCCAAGCCATCGCCGACTATCTGCGTCTTGAGCGCACGCAGACGTCCTCGCGGGCGCTCTTCGTGCGGTGTATTGCCCCACAGGGTCGCCCGCTCGGCCCCGATGGCGTCGCCAAGGTGATCCGCCAAGCCTATGCCCGCGCCGGGCTGACCGGACACAGTGCGCATGCGCTGCGTCACACCCTGGCCAGTCGGTTATTGGCCAGCGGTGGCTCGCTCAAAGAGGTGGCCGATGTGCTGCGCCACCGCTCGCTCGATACGACCTTGATCTATGCCAAGCTCGACACGCCCAGCTTGAGTGAAGTGGCGCTGCCGTGGCCGGGGGAGGTCGCATGACGATGACCATCCCGCTGCAGAAGTACGTCACCGAATTTCTCGACGAGCGCCATCGCCTCGGTTTCCAGTCCCGTTCCATGGGGCATGCGCTGCGCGGCTTGTCCGCCTATATCGAAACCCTCGCCCTCACTGGGCCGCTCACCCTTGAGGTGATGGCGCAGTGGGCACGCCAGCCGAGTCATCGCAGTGAGGATCCCAAGACCTGGGCCAGACGGCTGAAGATCCTGCGTCCCTTCACCCGTTGGCTGCGCCAGTTTGAGCCGGACACCGAGGTCCCGGATGAGGCCATTTTTGGCTCCGTGGGTGAGCGGCTGACACCGCACATCTATCGCGAGCAGGAGATCATCGCTCTGCTGGCCGCCGCCCGTCAGCTCCAGCCACCTCGGCGCGGAGCGACCTACGAGACGCTGTTCGGACTGCTGGCGGCCACCGGTCTGCGCCTCTCCGAGGCGGTGCACCTGTGCCTGGGGGATGTCGATCTGAGGGACGGGGTGCTAACGGTACGTGAAACCAAGTTTCACAAGTCGCGCCAAGTGCCGGTCCATCCAACCACTTTGGCGGCGCTGCGCCGCTACCACGCGCAGTGCGATCGGGAGATCATCGTCACGGAGGAGTCACCGTTCTTCGTGGGCTCGCGCGATCGGCGCCACGCCCACCGACCTTCGCCGCGCCAGGTCGACCGGATCTTCCAGCAGTTGCGTGAGCAGCTCGGCTGGGTCAATCGCGGTGCCCATGCCGCGCCACGCCTGCATGATCTTCGTCATACCTTCGTGGTCCGACGCATTTTGCTTTGGCAGGCGCAAGGGGTCGATATCGACCAACGCATGCTCGCGCTCTCGACCTACGTCGGCCATGCCCATGTTACCGACACCTATTGGTATCTGAGTGCCGTCCCTGAGCTCATGGCCGTGGCGGCCGAGTGCTTCGAGGCCGGACAGTACGCGGCGGAGGTGGCTTGTGACTGAGTTCAGCAAGTCTTCCGATAGATTCTCGTTTCCCACACTGGTGCAACTCTTCTTCACCGACTACGTGCTCCGCCAGCGCGCGTTGAGTCCAAACACCATTGCCGCCTATCGCGATGCCATGCTGTTGTTCCTGGACTTCGCCGAGCAGCGTCTGGGAAAGGCTGCGAGTTCGCTTCAGCTCAGCGACTTCACACCCGAACTGATCCTGGCGTTCCTCGATGATCTGGAACAACAGCGCCATAATTGCGCGAGAAGCCGCAATCTGCGCCTCATGGCCCTGCGCGCTTTCTTGAAGTTCGCGGCCCGTCGCGACCTCACGGCCTTGCCGATCCTCGAGCAGGCCCTTGGCGTTCCCTCCAAGCGCAGCGAGCGGCCCATGCTCGGATTCCTGACCCATGAGGAGATGTTGGCCGTGATCGGCGAGCCAGGGAGCACCTGGACGGCACAGCGCGACCACCTGTTGTGGGGCCTGCTCTACAACACCGGGGCTCGGGTCTCGGAGATGATCGGCGTGCGCGTCGCCGATGTGGTCATGGAGGCTTCACCCTATGTCCACCTGCATGGAAAGGGCAGGAAACAGCGCGCCGTCCCACTCTGGCGCTCCACGGTGCGCGAGATTCGGACTTGGCTACAGCACAACCCAGCGCTAGTCGCTGACGCGCCGCTGCTGCCCAATCGCGACGGGCATGCGATGACGCGCAACAACGTCAATCAACGCCTCAAGATCGCAGTCACTCGTGCCGCCCAGGTCTATCCTTCCCTCGCCGAGCGTCACGTATCCCCACATTGCATTCGACATACGACAGCAATGGCGATGCTCCAATCCGGGGTCGCGTTCAATGTCATCGCCCTGTGGCTAGGGCATGAATCCATAGCAACCACGCACCGGTACGTTGAAGCCAACCTAGCCATGAAGGAGCAGGCCCTCGCGCGACTCCAGGAGCCAGCCAACCCGCCCACGCGATACCAGCCACCTGACGAACTGCGCCAGTTCCTCGAGGCGCTGTAATTA
>NZ_JAAIJR010000275.1 GCF_010915725.1 Thiorhodococcus mannitoliphagus | reverse complement strand
TATTCCGATCCAAACCGGACACCAATCCGACGTCAAAGCGGACAGCATTCCGAGCTGAAAGCGGACACTGATCCGACGCGAATCCGGACAGCATTCCGGTGAATTCGGACAGCCGTCCGAACACGGATCGCGACGCGGGATAACCCAGTAAGCTGCCAACCTTTTGCTGTTGCAAGAGGGAAGGCTCATGCCAAGAGAACGGTTATCCATGCGAAAGATCCACGAAATCCTGCGCCTGAGTTGGGGCGCCCAGCTGTCGTTACGTGCGGTGTCCAAGACGCTCGGTATCGGCAAATCGACGGTGTCAGATTGCTTGAAACGGGCACAGGCAGCGGGGCTGTCCTGGCCACTGCCGGCGGACCTCGACGAGGAGCGTCTGCAGCATCTGCTCTATGCGCAGGAGGCGCGTGCGCCACGCCGCCGTGAGGCGATCGACTGGGCGCGGATCCAGCGCGAGCTGCGCGGCAAGGGCGTAACGCTGTTCCTGCTCTGGCAGGAGTACCGCGAGGAGCATCCCGACGGTTACGCCTACAGCCGCTTCTGCGAACTCTACGCACAGTGGCGCGGGCAGGTCGATGTGGTGATGCGCCAGAGCCATCGCGCCGGCGAGAAGCTGTTCGTCGATTATGCCGGGCAGACGGTAGACATCGTCGATCCCACCAGCGGCGAGGCGCATGCGGCGCAGATCTTCGTCGCCGTCCTGGGCGCCTCGAGCTACACCTACGCCGAGGCGACGCGTACGCAGAACTTGGCCGACTGGATCAGCTCGCACGTTCGCGCCCTGGCCTTCTTCAATGGGGCGCCAGAGATCATCGTCCCGGACAATCTGCGCAGTGGCGTCAGCAAGGCCTGCCGCTACGAGCCGGATCTCAATCCCACCTACCAGGACTTCGCCCGCCACTATGGCGTGGCGGTCATCCCCGCGCGCGTGCGCAAGCCGCGTGACAAGGCCAAGGCCGAGGGCGGCGTGCTGCTGGTCGAGCGCTGGATCCTGGCCCGATTGCGCCACCAGACCTTCTTCTCCTTGGCCGCGCTCAATGCCGCCATCGCCGAGCTGCTCTCGGAGCTGAATGCACGGGCGTTCAAGAAGCTCGAGGGCTCGCGGCACAGCCACTTCGAGGCGATCGACCGCCCGGCGCTGCGTCCCTTGCCCCCTGTCCCTTATGAATACGCCGAATGGCGCAAGGCGCGCGTGGCGCCGAACATCCATATCGAGGTCGAGGGCCACGCTTACTCCGTCCCCCACACCCTGGTGAAGCGTCAGCTCGATGTGCGCCTGACCGCCACCACGGTGGAGGTGCTGCACCAGGGGCAGCGTGTCGCCAGCCATGCCCGCAGTACGCGGCGCGGCGGCTACACCACCGTTGCCGCCCACATGCCCGAGTCCCATCAGCGTTATCTCGACTGGACGCCCGAGCGGCTGTTGCGCTGGGCCGAGCAGCACGGCCCCGCGACGCGCACCTTGATCGAGCGCCTGCTCGCCGCGCGCGCGCATCCCCAGCAAGGCTTCAACGCCGCCTTCGGGGTGCTGCGCCTGGGCAAGGACTACGGCGAGGCGCGCCTGGAGGCCGCCTGTGCCCGGGCGCTGAGCATCGGCACGATCAGCTACAAGAGCCTCGCTTCGATCCTCGCTAAGGGGCTCGATCAGCGCCCACTCCCCAATTCGGCGCCTGAGGCCGACCCTATCGTTCATCCCAATCTGCGCGGCGCCGGCTACTACCACTGACGCCACCACACCACGCCCCGGCTGCGCGCCGGGGATCGTTCCCCAATGCTCCACAAGGAGACTCTCTACGATGTTGCTTCATCCAACCCTTGAACGCCTTCAGCAGCTGCGTCTGTCCGGCATGGCCAACGCCCTCCACGAGCAGTTGCAGCAGCCCGATATCGCCACCTTGAGCTTTGAAGAGCGCCTCGGCCTGCTGCTCGACCGCGAGGCCACCGAGCGTGAGAACCGCCGCCTGCAAACCCGCCTTAAACAGGCCAAGCTGCGCCAGAACGCCGCCGTCGAGGATATCGACTACCGCGCCCCGCGCGGTCTGGACAAGATCCTGATGACCCGCCTCGCGACCGGTCAATGGATCAGCGAACACCTCAATGTCCTGATCACCGGCCCGACCGGCGTCGGCAAGAGCTATCTGGCCTGCGCCTTGGCCAATCAGGCCTGCCGGCTCGGCTACAGTGCTCGCTATCGGCGTCTGCCGCGCCTGCTCGAGGAACTCGGTATCGCCCGTGCCGATGGCCGCTACAGCAAGCTGCTCGCCGAATTGGCCAAAACCGATCTGCTCATCCTCGACGATTGGGGACTGACACCGATGAACAACGAGCAGCGCCGCGATCTGCTCGAGATCCTCGATGATCGCTGCCGCACCCGCTCGACGCTGGTCACCAGCCAGCTCCCCCTCGAGCATTGGCATGAGTACCTCGCCGATCCGACCCTGGCCGACGCCATCCTCGACCGCCTCGTGCATGCCGCCTACACGCTCACGCTGCGCGGCGACTCCATGCGCAAGCGCACCTCAACCTTGACAGCGGAGGCCGTTACACAGTAACAAGAACGTACCCGCATCGTGATCCGACGATCACTGTCCGGTTTCACCGGATTGGGTGTCCGCTTTCCTTCGGACTGACTGTCCGGCTTCGATCGGAACGGCTGTCCGCTTTCCTTCGGACTGGGTGTCCGGTTTCACTGGAATACGCA
>NZ_JAAIJR010000274.1 GCF_010915725.1 Thiorhodococcus mannitoliphagus | reverse complement strand
CGCGCCGAGCAGGCCCGCGAGCGGCTCACCCGGCATCTGCTGACCGACGCCGATCCGCGTGCGCTCGGCATCGACGGCCTGGCCAATCGTCTGACCCAGCTCGAGCGCGCACTGGCTCAGGCGACGTCTCGCGAGCGTCAGCGCGGCCCCGGCGAGGCGGCCACGCTCAACCGTCAGGTCGAGCAGCTGCGTCAGTCCCAGCAGACCGAGATCCAGACCCTGCAGCAGGAGATCACCCGGCTGCGTGAGGAGCTGGAGGCGCGTCCGACCGTGCCAGCGTCAGCGCCACCAGCGTCGACCAAGCCACCTGAGCCAGTCGCGTCAGAACTGAACAATCCGCGCCCCGCCAAGCCACCGGCCTTGGATGATCCGGCGCTGTTTGAGCCCAAGGCCGCTTCTCCGCTCAGCGCGCTCAGTCCGCGGCCAGCGGGACAGCCGAAGCATGCCAATGGCCCGCTGACGATCCGCCTGGTCGAGCAGGCTCCGGCCACAAAGACCGCGGCATCTGCCCCGACCAAGCCGGCCGGCGATCCCACGGACACCGCCATCATGATCCCAGCCGGCAGCCTCCTGCGCGGTGTCCTGCTCTCTGGGATGGATGCCCCGACCGGGCGCCAGGCCCGGCGTGATCCCTATCCGGCCTTGGTACGCCTCAAGCACACCGCCATCCTGCCCAACCGCTTCCGTGCCGATGTGCGCGAGTGCTTCATCACCGTCGCCGGTTACGGCGAGCTCTCGAGCGAGCGCGCCTTTCTGCGCACCGAGGTCATCACCTGCGTGCGCCGCGACGGCGGCGTGATCGAGGTCCCGGTCGATGGCTACGCGGTCGGCGAGGACGGCAAGGTGGGCCTGCGCGGGCGCCTGGTCTCCAAGCAAGGACAGGTGATCGCCCGCGCCATGCAGGTCGCCTTCCTCGAAGGGGTTTCCGATGTCTTCAACAAGTCCTCGGTCACGACTATCACCACGACCAGCGACGGGACGGTTCAGTACCAGGACGTCCTCTCCGGCGACTCGGCCCAGGCCGCAGCCATCACCGGGACCGGTAAGGCGCTCGACCGCCTCGCCCAGTATTACCTCGACATGGCCGAGAACATCTTCCCAGTGATCGAGATCGATGCCGGACGCCCGATCGAGGTGATCCTCAATCGCGGGGCGTCGCTGCAACTGGCCCAGGCGAATCGTCGCCGTGGTGGGCGGCGGTAAGGATGAGGCTGATGCGTATCCGAACGAAAAATCTGGTGAGCCCATTCATCCTGGCTCTGGTCCTGTTGGTCGGTCTGCCGGTGGGCGCGGTAGGCGATGAAAGGCCAGGGGCTGTGACCACGGAACCTGACGACATTGCATAGCTTGTGCAAGGCATCGCGGGGATGCGTCGTCTGCCCGTGAACGGGGTCCAGATGGTCCAGTCAGGCGAGCGGCTGTTCTTCGTCTCGACCAACGGGCGCTATGCCTTCCTGGGTCCGGCCATCGACCTCTGGCACGGGGCGCGGCTGACCTCGCTCGTCGAGGCCGACCGGCTGATGGGGCGGATCGACCGAGCGCGCCTCAAGCTCGATGTCCGCGACCTTGGGGCGCTGGATCTGGGGGAGGGGACCGAAGAGGTCTGGCTCTTCCTCGATCCCCACTGCCCGCAGTGCGCCAACCTGCTCGATCAGCTCCAGGCGCTGTCGCCGTCGCAGCGCGCGCCCTATCGCGTTCGCCTCATCCCGCTGGGGGTGCTCGGGAAGGCGTCGCTCAGCACGGCGGTGCGGCTCAACTGTCTGGCCGAAAGCGATCCGGCCGCGGCTCTGGAAGCCCTGCTCAGCCACGCCTTTAAGACCCTACCGCCGGCGACGGGCGCCTGCGGACAGGGCGCGCTCCAGCGTGCTTTGGTCACCGCCCAACTGCTCGGCATCACCCAGGTGCCCTTCCTGATCGCAGCGGACGGACGGCTGCAGGGGGGTGTGCCGGTCGATCTGCTCGCTTGGCTCACTGGAGATGCGCGATGACGAAAGAACCGACCCTTCCATTCGATCCCGCGCGGAGCGGACTGCTCCTGCTGCTCCTCGGCGTCAGTCTGATGACCAGTGGCTGTGGCTCGCTCGCTGTGGGCGAGAAGCGCTTTGGCTGCAAAGGGCATCCCAGCGACCCCTTGTGCTTGCCGGCTTCACGCGTCTACGACCTGACCAACGGGACCGATTCGCTGCAGCCACCCGACTGGGAATCCGAGCGGGTGGACGGCGAGGCATCAGGTGCGCAACCGTCGCGACGGGTGGCTGTGTCCGTCCAGCGGCGCGATTCGTCCGGCGGGTTCTTTGGCGACGATGCAGCGCTGTTCGGCGCCACACGGACGCCAGCGACGGCTCCAACTGCACCCGATGTCGCCCCAGTCGATGAGCCAGTGGAGGCCCTGCCCATCGCCGCCGACGAAGACCTGCTCCTGCCCCGCTCGCGCGACCCCATCCCGCTGCGGGTACCCGCGCAGGTCATGCGCATCTGGCTCGCCCCCTGGAAGACGAGAACGCCGACCTGCACGCGAGCGGTTACGTCTTCACCGAGATCGCCCCGCGCACCTGGAGCCTCGCCGCCGGACCTGACCGTTTCTCCAATGCCTTGCTCAAGCCCCTGCAGATCGAGCAGCGCGTCGTATCGGGCGGCGGAGACACCTCCGCGCCCCCGCGTCGCCAACCGACTTGCGCCGGCGATCACTGCCCCTCCGCGACCGGCGAGCCCCGGCGCTCCT
>NZ_JAAIJR010000273.1 GCF_010915725.1 Thiorhodococcus mannitoliphagus | reverse complement strand
GTGTTGACGATTCCCGCCTTCCTCACCGAGCTGACGCCCTCGCTCATTCGTGAGGCCATGGTCTCGGTGCGCACCCTGGATGTCGAGCATTGGGTCAAGACGCATCTTGGCGACTCGATGCTAGCCAAACGACGGCAGGCATTCAGCGCGCCAAAAGTCGACATGAAAACTGCATGAACCATTTCGATGGAAATGGCCAGAGATTTAACATCCTACGTGGCGACCGACAGGAGTTGTTGCGTTCACTTTTTGTGACCTTCACAGCCCTGGTCTTTAGATGCAATGGTGACCCCGAATTCGGTTTAATTGCTTAGATTCGGGATGGACGCCCGGTAACGCTCAGCAATTTCCTGCTTGCTCTTCCTCAACAAGGCGATTTCGGATGGTGTCAACATCCGCGGAACGTTCGAGGTAACGAGCTTCTGATTGAGTAAGGCAATCGAACCCGTAACCGAATCGCTCCTGCCACCAGACTTCAAGTGCTTGTCCATGTTTTTCTCTCAGGGCAGCGAGCTGCTCCCGTGTTGGCGATAAAACCGCAGAAAAGGGTTTGCCAGTGAGTACCGTTGCGCCGATAACGACACCGCCATTCGTCTCGATATGTCCCTTCAGGTTCGCGAGTGTTCCACCTTGCCCGACAAAGTCATCAACCAGCAAATAAGCGGCACCGGAAATGACCTGGCCATCAAATGCCGCCGGCCTGGCGAGGCGAGCAAACCCGTTCGCGCCAGTATGACCAACGATGTTGACCTGCACCAGGCTATCATCGACCGGCAGCCCGAGTCGGGCGCCCAATTCATCAGCCAAGGCCTCAGGAATCGCGTTGACCCCGTCACGCTCAACAGCGTGTGCTGATGCGAGGATCACCTCACGACCATGTGCGAGTTCGCGAATCCTGAGCACCGCCGGCTCGGCGATCGTGGTTTTGACCAGTGAGAACGCCGCTTGCGCATCCCCGGACTTCGCCGCTCGATAGTCGGGATGCCGCTTGACCGCGATTTCAGGGCTGTGAATCACCACTGGCGGAAAATCCCGCCACAGCGTTCGGGCTGGCTTAAGCGCCATTGTCGAACAGATCCCGCGTTTCAGTATCCCGTTGGCGTGGCTTTGGTCCAGGCTTTTGTCGCTTGAGCGCACGACCGAGGCGCTGCTCCAGTGCTTCGACAAAATCATCACCGCCGAGCGGGCGCCCGGTGCGGGCATGGGCGTGCAATGCTTCGACGGTGTCCCTGTCCTCCGGCTCGCCAAGGAAACGGCGCCAATCCGAGATCAGGTCCAACATCGGCCCGACTTGGACAAGCGCATCATCCGCTCCCGCCAAATGCGCCCGCGCGCTCGACCACTCCCAATCCTCCGGCCGTTGGCACAGACGAGCGCGCACGGGATTTAACTCCACATACCGGGCAGCGGCGATCAAATGCCGCTCATCCATGACAAACGAGTGAAACTGCTCCTGCCAAAGATGCCCGCGCCAGCTTTCACGAAAATTGATCATGCGCGTGTAGCACCGATGCGCTTCCGCCAGGGCATCGCGCAAACCAGACTCCGTTGCCGGTACCAGGATTAGATGCACATGATTCGGCATCAGGCAGTAAGCCAGCACCTGCGTCTCGCAGGCGCGACAGGAGAGCGATAGCAAACGACGATACTCCGCATAGTCGTCATCGCTAAAAAACGTCTGCTGCCGTCGATTGCCACGCTGCGTCACATGGTGCGGCAGTCCCGGCACAACCACTCTCGGAAGTCTTGCCATCGCTCCACCAATTTCTCACCCCGTCACAAAATCTTTGGCAAGACTATAACCCCAGTAGGCGTTTTTCTCTAGGAATTAGGTATACTGTCCCCGGAATTCCGCTAAGTAACGATTCAAAAATAAGTTATACAACTTAATTAATCCATATAAAACTGTAAGCTATTGTTTTATAGTTACATTTTCGTTAATGCAAAATTCATGCAAAATACAACATAAATATTGAATCGTTACTAAGCCTTACTCGGGAGAGCTTCCCGCTTGCGCGGTTCTCTCACAGTCGGCAACCATTGCCAGGTCACCCAGGCCTCACTTGACACGTGCGTGCGGCATGTTTGGACTCTCCGGATTGACCATGATCGTCTGTCGACTCGGAGACAGAACCAGATCCATATCCTCCATGGGCACGGCGCCAAGCAGCACTTCGTCTCCCATCACTAACGCCCCCACAAAGCACAGTCGATTTTCAAACGTCACTTTCAATGGGCCAACATAAGGAACACGCATCGAACGGCCATCGGCAACCGTGACCTCCCGTAAGGACTCGGTTTGTAAATCGAGCTGCAGAGCAACATGGTCGGGGATACAGAGCATCAGCGCCCCAGTATCGGCGAGCGCTTGAATCGTGATTGAGTGGAGTTCCGGTTTGCGTGGATTACTCAACGTGATGTCAGCGAACAAGTGCCCCATGAACTGCGCTCCGAATACCTATGATGTACGACCAAGCATAGCCGAACGATGCTGGATTGCAAGACCTGACCCCGGCTTTTCGACCCGCGTCTTCTGCGGGTGCATCTCCAGGCCACAGTCCTTGAGGCGCTCGGCGAGCTGCTCGCGCAACTGCTGGGCTTGGGTTTCCGTCTTGCAATGGAGAATGCCATCATCGGCGTAGCGGCAGAACGGGATGTCCGGGGGGCGCATTCCCGAATTTCCGACGGTAGGAAACTATTGAGCCGTTGAGCCCAGTCGTTTTTGATGAGCCAGCGAGG
>NZ_JAAIJR010000272.1 GCF_010915725.1 Thiorhodococcus mannitoliphagus | reverse complement strand
CCGGTCATCTCGTCGATGCTGCGGGTCTCAATGCCTTCGGCGGCACGTTCCGGGGCCAGGCGATAGGTCTCGCAGACATCCCGACAGCGCTCGGCGAAATCACCATCGCGCGGGGTGTTGATCCAGCCTTGCACGCGATGCGGCTTGAGATCGACCTCACGTAAGAAGCGTCCGATGGAGTGCGCGGAGATGGCGTCGACGATCCCACGCGCCTTGGCCTCTTCGGCCAAGTCCTCATGGGTCCAGCGCGCCAGCTTCACCCCCTCGCGAACCGCAGGCTCGCACGCTAGGGCAATGATGGCGCAGATCTGCTCGGGGGTGAAGGTCGGGGGTGTCCCCGAACGCGGATTATCGCTCAGACGCTCGAGCACCGGGTGATCCGCGCGCTCGCGCCAGCGTCGGCGCCAGCGTTGGACCAACGAGCGACTGACCTGCAACGTGGCGGCCGTTTCGTGCACCCCCGTGCCGGCGTCGGCGGCGAGAATGATTCGGGCTCGGGTCGCCAGTTGCTGCGCCGTGGTGTGCTGACGCACCAACGCCTCCAACTGGGTACGTTCTTTGTCGGTGAGGGAAACGGGAATCGGAGCACAGCGTGGCATCGTGTCATCAACTCATCGGCGAAACTCAAGACAGATGAGTAGGATGCCATCGATCGCCCAGAAACAGTATTAGGACTTTCACTCTAGACCAGTAGCTGGAAATGTCCTCGGCGAATGAGGCTTAGATTGTTAATACATTTAAGTCATGATCACCTGGGATGAGCCCAAGGATGGATTCAAAAACAAGTGATACATATCGGTCCGTCTTTGTTGGGCACGCTGCGCTTTGCCCAACCTACAGCTGTGTAGGTTATTTTGGAACCGTTACCAAGTAGATCTTGGATACTGATTCATGTTCATCAAGCTGTTCGACGAAGGTGATGATGATCTTGTATCGTCTTCAGCTCATCAGCTTCGGTCATTTGGGCACGAAACAGATCCCACCGCGTTTGAAGGCTCAGCCAAAATTCAGCCGATACGCCAAAGAACTTGCTCAATCTCAGCGCAGTGCTTGGAGTGACGCCGCGCTTTTGGTTGACGAGTTCGTTGACACGCTGATAAGGCACATGGATGGCATCCGCCAATTCACGCTGGCTGATATTCAGCGGCAAGAGAAACTCTTCTTTGAGCATTTCGCCAGGATGCGTGGGTGGCCGGTGGGTTGGAATTCGCATGCTTGATACCCTAATCAATGATAGTCGGCGATCTCGACCTCTCTAGGGCCTTTCTGTCCCCAGCTGAAACAGATTCGGTATTGGGTAGTGCCCTTATCTATATGATTTGTCTCATACGGATGCCTTGAGCAAAAGTGTATCGTTGTAGTGATGCACAAAGTACCAAATTGCGCCAACGTGATTCTCTGTTTTCTTAGAGAATGAGAGCGCCTTCCGAATCAATCGTGAAACACGCTGCCGAACCGTGCAATTGAAGCGCTCGATATGATTCGTTTTTCCGGATTATTTTCCGACTGAATGGTGCCGTTCTTCGGGAAAAACGCAGTTATAGGATTCCCAGAAATCCGTATAGCAGACCGCCCGCTCTTGGTATGCGGCTGGCAATGAATCCCATAGACCTTGCGCTCCTTCGCGTCGGGTGCAACCCGCCTCCCGCTCCCTTTATTCTGCCCCCGTTGAAAGCTGAGTCTGCTACAGCTCCCGCTAGCGAGGGTGTAGACAGCGCCCCGGTGAAGAGTCAATCTCTGTGAAATGCCACAACAGCGCAGAGCCCAGAATGAACACCCACAACACCCACAGCCCAGTCAGCGCAATCAACACCCAGGAGCTGTTCGGTCAATTGCAAGAGACGGTGAATTTTCTGCACCAAGCGTTCGAGACCGGGCGTGGAGCGCATGAGGTGGAGGAAGAGCTGTGGAGGCGGATGCTCGAACTGGGGCGTTGCGCCTATGGATCTTGGTTAGAGGTGTTTGGCTCGGGGGATGCTGGCGAGACCCTCGTGGGTGTGGACGGGCGCACCTTGAAGCGGCTTGAGCCGTTGCGTCGACGCGAATACCAGAGCGTGTTCGGTCCGTTTGAGCTGGAACGCGCGGTCTATGGGACGCGCGAGGGACAAGCCATCGAGGCGGTGCCTTTGGATGCGCGCCTGAATTTGCCTCAGTGCAAGACCTCCTACCTGTTACAAGACTGGGAGCAGCGTCTCACCGTCGAGGTGCCTTTCGCGACCGTCAGCGCGACCCTGGATCGGATCCTGGGCTTTCCCCGGTCGGTCTACACGCTGGAGCGTAACCAGCAGGACATGGCCCAGAGCGCCGCGGCCTTTTGGGAGGCGAAACCGTTGCCGCCGCCCGAGGAGGAAGGCGCCATCCTGGTCTGCACGGCGGACGGAAAGGGTGTCCCGATGCGTCGCAAGAAGGCGCCGAACAAGCCTCCACTCCCCGCCTCCTCGGCGCACGGGTTGACGGACAAGCCACCAGAACAGGCCCCTGCGCCCAGCATGGTAGGGAAGGATCTCCATCCCTCTGGCCCACGTCCGGGGACGAAAAAGATGGCGTTGCTGGGGTCGGTCTATACGATTAACCCCGTGATCCGCACGCCCGAGGAGGTGCTCGAGGCGCTGTGCTCGCCGGCCCCTTCCGTGCGCGACACCAAGCGCCCGAAACCCTGTCACAAGCACGTGCGCGCCGCCCTGGAGCGCGATGGCGACGACACCACGGCCTCGCAAGTGGCCACCATCTTCAATTGGATCGCCGAACAAGCCCAGGCGCGCAATCCGAGCGCAGACAAACCGATCGTCC
>NZ_JAAIJR010000271.1 GCF_010915725.1 Thiorhodococcus mannitoliphagus | reverse complement strand
GTGGCTGGCAACGCCCAGATGACCATTTCACAGATGAGGTCACCCTGGCGGGCCTTGTAGCGGAAGAGCTGACGCGCCTTCATGGCACAACAGCTTGCCAGCTTTCGTTATGGCATTCCACACCATAATCTAAGTTGCTTCCTTGACCCACGAGTCAACACACGGCGACCGCCGAGCCTTCGAGTGAGTAAAAAGATCGAAGCCATCCTGTACAGTCCCGAGCACATGATGGAATGCGAGGAGCGTCCGGTGCGCGCCGGACTGCGGTCGCTAAGGCGGTCGGATGGACTGAGCCTTCCGGGTCGTCAGCGACCGCTGTCCTTCCCCGATCCGACGGAACTCGGCCAACGCCGGACAGTGGAGCTTTGTCCGTCGGAGTCCGCAGTCGAGGGGAAAGCTGACGCTCGCCCTTCTCGCGAGTTACGTATACTGCTACCGGAACTCGCCACACCGAGCTACTGCTAGGTTTCCTGCGCAATCCCAAGTTTGAGATGCATCCGGTCATCGACGTGATCCAGAAGTACATCATGCACCTGCGCAGCGCGATCGCGTGGCGGGAAGGGGCGACCCCGGACGATTTCCTGGGTTCTTACGACAAGCTGAGATCTGATGTATGTCCAATGACGCGATCCTGATCCTGGGTGAAACTGAATATCGATTTCCTGTCATCGAAGGGGCCGAGGGCGAGCGCGCCATCGACATTCAGAATCTGCGAGCGCGAACCGGGCATATCACGCTCGATCCGGGTTACGGCAATACCGGGAGCTGCGAGAGCGCCATCACCTTCATCGATGGCGAGCGGGGGATTCTCCGCTATCGCGGCATCCCCATCGAGCAGTTCGAGCAGGCGCCGAATTTCGTCGAGGTCGCCTGGCTGCTCATCTTTGGGCATCTGCCGAGCGCGGACGAGTACAAGGCCTTCGCGGACAACCTGACGGCCTGTGCCAACCTCGACGAGAGCATGAAGCACCACTTCGAGGGCTTCCCGCGCTCGGCGCCGCCCATGGCCATCCTCTCGGCCATGATCAACGCCTTGTCCTGCTTCCACCCGGAACTCTTCGAACTGGAGGACGCCGATCGCTTCCGGGTCGCGGCGGCCGGGCTCATCAGCAAGATTCGCACGATCGCGGCCTATGCCTATCGCCACTCGGTGGGCCAGCCCTACATCTACCCCAATCCGGCGTTGCGCTATGTGCCGAACTTTCTGCACATGATGTTCTCGCAGCCCTATGCGGAGCACCTGTGCGACCCGATCGTGCGCGATGCCATCAACCTGGTGCTGCTGCTGCACGCGGACCACGAGCAGAACTGCTCGACCTCGACGGTTCGGATGGTCGGATCGAGCCAGGCGAATCTCTTCGCCTCCTGCGCCGCGGGTGTCTGTGCCCTTTGGGGGCCGCTGCATGGCGGCGCCAATGCCGCGGTGCTGGACATGCTTGAGCAGATTCATCAGGGCCAGATCAGCCCGGAAGAGTACGTGCGGCTCGCGAAGGACAAGGACAGCAAGGTGCGGCTGATGGGCTTCGGGCATCGGGTCTACAAGAACTTCGACCCGCGCGCCAAGATGCTGGGCAAGGTGGCCGAGCGGCTCCTGCCCACGCTCGGGTACAAGGATCCGCTGCTCGACATCGCCCGCAAGCTCGAAGAGATCGCGCTGGAGGATCCTTACTTCGTCGAGCGCAAGCTCTACCCCAATGTCGATTTCTACAGCGGCATCATCATGCGCGCCATCGGCATCCCGACCAATATGTTCACGGTCATGTTCGCCATCGGCCGACTGCCTGGCTGGATCGCCCATTGGTGGGAGCAGGCCCAAACGCAGGGCAGCCGGATCGCGCGTCCGCGCCAGATCTACGTCGGGCCAGGCGTGACCGATCACGTTCCGAGGGACGCTCGATCCTGACGGCTATCTTCGGGTAGAGACGCCGGCTAACCGGCCGCTCTACCCGGAGTGAGTCAACGGCGAGCGTCTCGACCTCGAATCTTAAGACCGTGCGATGCTCGCGACTGAATTCGACGCCGATCAGGTGGATGGGCTGGCCGTCGGCAAGGTACTTGTCGGCGTAGCCGCGCGCTTGGATCTGCTGCAAGGCGCGTCCCTCTGGCGTTAGCTCAACGACCTTGAATTCGAAGAGATAGGTCTGGCCGTTGAACCGAACCGCCATGTCCAGCCGATCCGCTCTGGAACATCAGCACCTCGGCGGTGATGCGGTCGACATCGAAGGCTGAGCGCAGGGCGGCATCCTTTGCGAGCCGGTCGAGCCCTGGGAGCCAGGTTTGGCGCTTCTTGGCGGAGATTGGTCTCACGCTGGCCGTCGATGACTAAAGCGTGCTGCCATGTCGCTGATCATCTGGCTTGGCCCACTCGCGGCAACGCAAAGGTCGCGCATCACGGTGCTGAGTTCTCGTTGGTCTGAGGCATCGCCGCGCTAGACTCCGCCGAGCGTTGTCGCCGTCACGGCCGACTCATCCAGGTTGACGCCGATTTCGACGCGGTTGCGACCAAGCCTTTTCGCCTCATACAACGCGGCGTCGGCGCGCGCCAGCAGGCTATCCGGCGTATCGTCGGCGATGAAGTTAGCCAGCCCGAGGCTGATGGTCTGGTGCTGAACCCGGTCGAACTGAGACACCTCGATGCGCACGCGCAGACGTTCCGCCAACACCAACGCGGCACCGGCCTCGGTCTCCGGGCAGATGATCAGGAACTCCTCCCCACCCCACCGCCCCGGCAGATCGGTGTTGCGGCACTGTTCGCGGATCAATGCAGCGACCTGCTGCAAGACTTGGTCGCCGGCCTGGTGCCCATAGCTGTC
>NZ_JAAIJR010000270.1 GCF_010915725.1 Thiorhodococcus mannitoliphagus | reverse complement strand
CAATGCGTAGAGGTCTGGACATGGGGTAGAGCATAGGTTAACGGTGCGGGATTGCAAGACCTGACCCCAATTTGCTCGTAAGCGCCCGCGGCCACCCGGTGCCACGTGACGGCAGGCTGCGTAGTCAGGCCATCTTGGCCTGACGAAATCAGGGCTAAACCGCGTCCAGGCCGAGAAACGTAGTTTTTTCGAGAACGGTGCCGCCTAAAATTACGCATCCCGCTCTGGTCGGGGTTTAGAAGCCCTGACTACACAAGGTCTGCTAATGGATGGCCGGGTTGATGACCAAGGCCCTGGAGTCGGAGGACGTCATGTTCATCGCCGGTCTAATTCGTAGATCACTACGTTCCCGAAAGATGTACTAAGATCACAATTGCCATCGGTCTTGTTGACGACCCGTTTCAGCTTGGAGCAATTATCAATTAGCTCAGCATTACCATACATCACTGTGGTACATCCGTCATGCTTATTCGTTCGCGTGGTATTATAAGTCGCCGTATTACCAGTAACAATTCCTTTCATGCTATGAGTAAAGCCGCGAGTATCACAAGTGCCGTGTAGCTCCTCACCGGTTTGTTCCAAGTTCACCGTCTCGTTATATTCATCCGAGTGCCATGAGCCAGCAAAAGATTTACAGCTTGATCTATTTCTCCTGCCGACATACCCAGGTTGACAATGTGAAACCACTTCATCGATGGTCCAGTAACCTCTTTTTACCTGCTGCATCAATATGTCCAGTTCTTCTTGGTCACACCCACTTAGGTCTGCTGCCAATACTGGAAATGATAAAGTGCCAAAGAAAATTACAGTCGCAAAAACATTCGGTTTACTAAGACTCATCTTTGCATCTCCTCTCGTATAACACTCGAATAGACAGAGCGTCGGTCCGGTGAGATAGATGGATTCTGCCTATCTGGATGCCGGTAGATTCTGCCTAGCTCGGTTGGCGGTTGTTGAGGGTGAGCACTCAACCTGTGCAATGCGGATACACTAAGTACCCCTACTAAATTGCTTGTATGGATGTTTCATTTAAAATGAGGGCACCGGGAGCGCTTCATTAACGTAAATGACTGATTTTAAATCACTCTAAATTTTAAAGAAGATTCTAGCGTCTCTATGACAGCTCGACTTTGGCCATTTTTCCCGGCTGGCAATCTCTTTATTTATCAGTAGTTTACGGTGCGTGAAAAAATTAACGAGGGGTCCAGTTTCGGCGTTCGTGCCTCCCGACCCCCTCGAATTTTCAGCCCTCACGATACTTCAAGAGTTAGCTCTCTGGGAGACTGCCAAAATGGCCAAAGTCGAGTGACAGGTGAAATATCTATAATTCAAATTCGCATTGTGCCTATTTTACTCTCCGCCCTGACACTACTGTACCGTTTTGATTTGTCCCTTTCAACCCATTACCATCTTCAGAAATTTTCATGGTATCAATGTATTTTCCGCCATACCATGTCAACGTGCACACACTGTTGTTATTGCAACTATACGTGCCTACATTTTTTGTGTCATTTCTATTAATGTTACCATCAGAAGTTAAAGTCACATATCCACCATTAAACCAGCTCCATTTCCCAACTGCATGCCTTGCAGAAGAACCAGAACCAGAATCAGAACCAGAAGCTGGCCGACAATGGGAAGCTACTTGATCAGTAGTCCAATTGCCTCTTTTGACCTGCTCCATTAGAATATCCAATTCATTTTGATCGCAGCCGCTTAAGTCGACCGAGAAGGCTTGCAAAGACAATGCACCAATAAAGACTGTGGTCACGGAAGCACTGAATCTTCTAAAGCTCATGTTCTTATTTCCTCTTGTATAACACTTGAGTAGACGTAGCCGTTCAGAGAAGACCCTGCATCGGAGCCGGCAGCGGAGCGGCCTCGCGACCGGCGCGGCGCTCAGCGATCACACCGGCCAGATAGGGCCAAGGCACATGGTCGCGCTTGCGACAGGTTTCGATCACGCTGGCCAGCAAGGTGAAGGTGCGTGACCCGGCCTCGCAGTGCGTGCCCATCATGATGCGTCGGGCGATCACCCAATGGCGCAGCGCCCGCTCGGCTTCATAATGCCGCATGACACGCTGCGTCTCGCATCACTCCCACCTTTTCGGCTTTACCTGTTCGGCATAATGCCGTCGGCTTTCAGGTCTGGCAACACCGCCAGATCAGTGGAGAGACGCGATGTCCGAGCAGCACTTTGCCTCTGGGCGTTTCTGTGAGCCCGATCTTGATCACCACCTGGCCGCCTTCCTTGTCTCCCTCGCTCAAGCCGGGTACGCCGAGAAAACGCGACGCGATAAGGCGCGCCGAATCACGGCTTTCCTTCAGTGGACCCGTGGTGCGAGCATTCAGCTGTGTAAGCTTGACGACCTCGATCCCTGTATCGACGCCTTCCTTTCTTGCCCCATCGCCGTCTTTACAACCATCGCTGCGCATTGCGGGCGTTCGTGGCCTACCTGCGTGAGGCCAAGGTTCTGCCGCCACGCCCGATGGAACGATCGAGGGCGGACGCGCTGCGCCAAAGCTACCTTGAGCATCTGCAGTCCCAGCAAGGCCTCAGCGACCACTCGATCGCCGCTTACGCGGTCAGTGTGCGCGGTCTTATCGACGCCATGCAGCTGCCCGAAAAGGCCGCCGACCTGGATGCGCTCGCAATCCGCCGCTACCTGCTTACGCTCAGCCAGCAGCATGCCGTTGCCACCGTGAAAGTGTATGCCGCCGGGTTGGGGACGTCGGGGTCAGGTCTTGCAATCAAGCGCTGGTCGGCTTGGAGGGTAGGTCCACTGGCGATTCAATCCCGTTTTCAAGCCGGCGCACGGCTCGACTGACGGTGGAGTAGTGTACGCCGAAGTCATCGG
>NZ_JAAIJR010000026.1 GCF_010915725.1 Thiorhodococcus mannitoliphagus | reverse complement strand
CAACTGTGCGAAAGTCCCGAGACCGTCTCAGGTCGTTGTCGTTGTCGTAATCGAATATTCGCCATGTCGAGACCACGATTACGACAACGACAACGACAACGACAACGAGGAGGCAACGGTCTCGGAACTTGCGCAGCGAAGCACTAGGAGTTTCCAGACAGCTTTAAGGCTTTAAGGTCTCTAGAATCCGCGAAAATACCAGAGGTTGTTCCAGCCAGGTGGCTTGAGCATCGGGTCTGGTTGGGGCGGAGACGGGCTGTCGTTGCCCGGGTCGCTGGGCGGTGGTGGCGTCGAGTGAGTGGGTGGCGTCGGGCCAAGGCTGCGGAACAGCTCCCGCTCTTGCTCAATGCGTTCCTGACGCTCGGCGCGGCGCTGGCGCAGGCCCTCTTCCCACGCCTCTTGGCGTGCCGAGGCGCGGGGATTGTTGCGGCGCCGTCTCGCCTCGAATTCTTCTCGTGCCGCTTTGCGCCTGAGTTCCCATGCGTGACGCTGTGCGCGCACTTCGTCGAGCCAGGGTGAAGCGGTCTCCGCGGCCCCCATCCAGTCGTCCTGCAATGGCGCGCCGGGGTCGTCCGTCGACTCTGCTCGCGCGACACCAAGGAGACTGGCCGAGGCGATGCCTAGGGCGATGATTGCGGGCCAAGCCGTCAGGCGCGGCCGAAGCGCATGCGTCTGTGCGCGGGGGTGTGCGGATCGCTCAGCCTTGAGCGTCTTGCCGTTCGAGTCGCTCATGGATCTCTTCCCTCAAGCACGCCAGGGCCTTCTCGCAAGTGATGGGGGCTGCTTCGTCACTGGTGATGAAGAAGACGTCGTCGACTTCTGCGCCGACAGTTGCGATCTTGGCGTTTTGCAGGCGGATGCCGCAGTTATGGAAGACCGCGCCCACCTCGGCGAGCAATCCCGGGCGGTCGAGTGTTGTCAGCCGCATGATGGTGCGCTGATTCGGTGTGTCCGCCGAAAAGGTGACGCGGGTCTCAGTGGGGAAATGGCGATGCCGACGTGGCACCGAGCGGGCGACCTTGATGGCAGTCTCCAGGGGTTCAGCGATATTGGTCTCGAGCGTCGCGCGGATTTCTTCCATCTGGAGCGGGTCGTCGACGGGCGCGCCGTCCGGCCCCAGCACTTGATAGCTGTTGACCGCCATGCCGTCGTCCGTTGTGATGACGCGGGCATCCATGATGTTGAGGCCCATCTGGTCGAGTGTTGCGGTGGTGCGGGCGAACAGGTTGGCCCGATCGCGCGAGTAGATGAAGACCTCGGTGCCGCCGCGCGCCGTTAATGGGCGAATGACGACCAAGGGGCACTGGCTCGGGTGTGCTTCTAAGACCTGGCGAGTCTGCCAGGCGATCTCGTCCGGTGAGTTGTGGAGGAAAAAATCCAGGCCGAACTTGCGCCAGAGCGCGTTGCAGGCCTCTGGGTCGACGCCATAGCGCGCGACCAGGCGCATGCTCTCCGCTTGCTTCTGAGCAATGAGTTCGTCTTGGGCCTGTGGATTGTCGAGCCCGCGCAAGAGTGCGCGCCGGGTGCTGTAGTAAAGCTCTCGCAGCAGGGCGTCCAGCCAGCTGTTCCAGCGCTCGGGGTTGGTCGCGCGCGCGTCCGCGACGGTGAGCAGGTAGAGATAGTCGAGTCTGGTCGGGTCGCCGATGAGCTCCGCGAAGGCCTGGATGACCTCGGGGTCGCTGATGTCCTTGCGCTGGGCGGTCATGGACATGACAAGGTGCTGTTCGACCAGCCAAGCGACGAGGCGGCTGTCGAAGTCGCTCAGGCCGTGCAAGCGGCTGAATTCCCAGGCGTCGCGCATCCCCAGGATGGAGTGGTCCCCGCCGCGCCCCTTGGCAATGTCGTGGAAGAGTCCCGCGAGATAGAGGAGTTCGAGCTTGGGGATGCGCCGGCCGACCGCGCTGCAGAGCGGGAACTCTTCGTCGTGTTTGGGGATGGTGAAGCGGCGGAGGTTGCGCACCAGCACCAGGGTGTGCTCGTCCACCGTGTAGACATGCAGTAGGTCGTATTGCATCCGCCCGACGATGTTGGCGAAGGCCGGGATATAGGCTGCCAGCACGCCATAGCGGTTCATCCGGCGGAAGGCGTGGGTGATCCCGGTAGGCTCGCGCAGAATCTCCATGAAGAGGCTGCGTGCCCTCAGGTCCGCACGGAAGTTGTCGTCGATGCGGTGGCGGTTCTCGCGGATCATGCGGATGGTGCTGGCGCGCACACCCTCGAGTTCTTGGTGGGTCTGGAGGATATGAAAGACCTCCAGCAAGGCGATGGGGTAGCGCGAAAAGACGCTGGGTGAGGTGACCTCGAGAAATCCGCTGCGGGACTGGAAGCGCTTGTTGATGGGGACGGGGGGGCCGATCTCGTCGCGCAGCAGGATGGCCTCACGAAACAGCTGCAGGAGCATCTCGTTGAGACGGTTGAGTTCCTGAACCGTGCGGTAGTACTGCTGCATGAACTGCTCGACGGCGAGGTTGTTTTCACCGTCCGAGAATCCAAACCCCTGTGCCAGACTGCGCTGATAATCGAATAAGAGGCGGTCCTCACGGCGGCCGGCGAGGCGGTGCAGGGCGAAGCGGATGCACCAGAGCAGCGTCTGCTCTCCGACGAGCGTCTCGTGCTCGGCCTCCGTCAGGAACCCGTGATCCACCAGCTCATGCAGTGTCTCGGCGGCGAAGTGCCGCTTGGCGACCCAGCCGATCATCTGGATGTCCCGAAGGCCGCCGGGATTTTCCTTGATGTTGGGCTCAAGGGTGTAGGCCGTGTCCCCGTACTTCTGCCAGCGCGCGCGCTGCTCACGGGTCTTGGCGGCGAAGAAAGCCTCGCTGTCCCAGATGCGATCGGGCCCGGTGACCTCGCGCATCCGCTGGAAGAGCCCGTCGTCTCCGCAGAGTAGGCGCGCCTCCATGAGGTTGGTCATCACGGTGACGTCGTCGGAGGCCTCACGCACGCAATCGTCAACGGTCCGAACGCTATGGCCGACTTCTAGGCCGATGTCCCAGAGAAAGATCACGAGCTGCTCGAGTGGCTCGGTCAGCTCGCCCTCGCGCTGTGGCTCGATGAGGATGAGGATGTCGACATCGGAGGCGGGCTGCAGCTCTTGTCGTCCATAGCCGCCGACCGCGACTAGGCAGGCGTGTTGGGATGTTCCTAGGTGCATGGCCCAGGCGTCCCGCAGGACTTCATCGATCAGTTGGCTGCGCTCGAGCACCAGGCTGGCGATCGGGGTGCCTTGATCGAAATGGCGGAAGAGCTGCTCGGTGCCTTTGCGCAGTCTGTCTTTGAATGCAGCAATGGGGGAGACGGGCGCCTGGGGTGCAGGCGCGCTGTTGTGAGGGGGCTGGCCTTGCGCGACATCCACTGAACGGGTCGCCCGGTGCTCAGGAGGATGCGGGGTCGCCCCGCTCCTCCGCGCGCAAGGTCAGGATTTCGTGACCATCGGGGGTGACCAAAATCGTGTGCTCCCACTGGGCGGAAATGCTGCGGTCCTTGGTGACGACTGTCCAACCGTCCGGGAGCACCTTGATGAAGCGCTTGCCGGCGTTGACCATTGGCTCGACCGTGAAGCACATGCCGGCCTGCAATGTGAGTCCCTCCCCAGGCTTGCCGTAATGCAGGACCTGGGGCTCCTCGTGGAAATCGCTGCCGATGCCGTGTCCGCAATACTCGCGCACCACGGAATAGCCATGAGTTTCCACGAATGTCTGCACCGCGTGGCCGATGTCGCCCAGCGTTGCCCCGGGTCGCACGCAGTTGATGCCCATCATCATGGCTTGCTGGGTCACCGTGACCAGTCGGCGCGCAAGCACAGAGGGTTCACCGACGAAAAACATCTTGCTGGTGTCTCCGTGGTAGCCATCCTTGATGACGGTGATATCAATATTGACGATGTCTCCTTTTTTAAGGCGTCGGCTGCTGGGGATGCCATGGCAGACCTGATGATTGACCGAGGTGCAGATGGATCGCGGGAACCCGCGGTAGTCCAGGGGGGCGGGGATCGCCTCCTGGACCTCGGTGATGTAGCGATGGCAGATTTGGTTGAGTTCCTCGGTGGTGATGCCAGGCTGGACGTGGGGCTCGACCATATCGAGAACGTCGGCCGCGAGCCGGCCGGCGACTCGCATCTTCGCGATCGCCTCCGGGGTTTTGATCTGCACACTCATAGTACTTGTTGAGGCGTCCACGACTGTGGTGTCGATTCCCGACCCGTTGGAGTCAATTGCTTGCGAAAGACCCGCTATGGTATAAAACGCGGCGCTGAGCCGCAAACGGCGTCTCTACCCTTGCTTGCGCTGAGTCGTTAAGTAAGGGCGGGCTCAGCCGCCCCAAGTGAGGCTTGCTCCTGACCTGGGCTGAATTTTCGGAGACGTTGGTCGCACTTACGTCGTCCGTTGGGATCCCTGCCGATCCTTACCCCAACTTTAGCGTCGAGTCTTCGCGCGGTCCGAGCTGATGCTCATCGCGTCGCTCGGCTGAGTAGGGGTGTCCCCGTGTTCTGGCAGCGATGATCGCGGCGGCGTGTTGTTTTGTCCACACACGTGTCGACACATACGACTGGGTGCCCGTTCACTCGGGTTGTCGTGTGGGGCGCGTGGAGGCCTAACCCAAGACTAAATAAGGTGAATACGTTGAGCGAAGTTACGATGCGACAAATGCTGGAGGCCGGAGTGCACTTCGGCCACCAGACGCGCTATTGGAACCCGAAGATGGGTGCCTTCATTTTCGGGCACCGCAACAAGATCCACATCGTCAACCTTGAGAAGACGCTGCCGCTCTATCAAGAGGCCGTCAATTATCTCGGGACGCTCGCCGCGAATGGGGGCAAGATTCTTTTCGTCGGCACCAAGCGTGCTGCCCGCGACGCCATTAAGGAAGAAGCGATCCGCTGTGGTATGCCCTACGTCAATCACCGCTGGCTGGGCGGCATGCTCACCAACTTCAAGACGATTCGCCACTCCGTCAAGCGCCTCAAAGAGCTCGAGACGATGTTCGAGAGCGGGACCATCGAGCGCTTCAACAAGAAGGAGGCGCTAGGGCTCTCGCGCGAGCGCGATAAGCTGGAGCAGAGCATGGGTGGAATCAAGAACATGGACGGCCTGCCCGACGCCATGTTCGTGATTGACGTCGGTCACGAGAAGATCGCGGTCACCGAAGCGAACAAGCTGGGCATCCCTGTTGTTGGTGTCGTCGATACGAACAACGATCCGAGCAAGGTGGACTACGTCATTCCGGGTAACGACGACGCGATTCGCGCCGTGCGCCTCTACATTGCGGGCGCGGCTGATGCCATCCTCGACGGTCGTGATACCGCTGCGGCCATGGTCGGCCGCCGCGACGGCGCTGAGGAGGCCGCCTTGGGTGAGGCCGCGGAGGCCGTCTCCAGCTAGGGCGTCGAGCAAGTCGCGCGCGCCGCATGCGTCGGCGCTCGTGGCCTGCTTGCTTGAGCCCCTCCAGTTTTTCGGCCGCCGCGATCAGCGGCGGTTTCGTATCTAGAATTCGTGAAAGCCCACAGCGGGCGAGAGGTGAGATAGCGATGGCGATTTCAGCCGCACTGGTTAAGGATCTCCGCGAGCGCACCGGCGCTGGCATGATGGAGTGCAAGAAGGCGCTCGTCGACGCCAAGGGCGACATTGAGGCGGCGATCGAGGCGATGCGCAAGTCCGGTCAGGCGAAGGCGGCGAAGAAATCCGGGCGAACCGCCGCCGAGGGTGTCGTCGTGATCAAGATCTCGGACGACGGCAAGCGCGGCGTCATGCTCGAGGTCAACTGCGAGACGGATTTTGTCGCCAAGGATGCCAACTTCCAGACCTTCGCCGAGGCTGCCGCTGAAACGGCCCTGAATAGCGATGTGCAGGACGTGGAAGGGCTCTCTGCGGCGGCACTGGCGGGTGATTCCTCGCAGACTGTCGAGACGGCGCGCGCGGCGCTGGTCACCAAGATCGGTGAGAACGTCCAGGTGCGTCGTCTGTTGCGCTTCGATGCCGCAGCGGGCGCCCTTCGCAGCTATCGGCACGGTCTCAAGATCGGCGTGGTCGTCGACCTCGTTGGCGGTGATGAGGCCCTGGGTCGCGATCTGGCGATGCACATTGCGGCAAGCAATCCGATTTGCATCAGTGCCGATCAGGTGTCTGAGGAGGCCCTCTCCAAAGAGCGGGAGATCTTCAAGGCGCAGGCGCTCGAGAGCGGCAAGCCTGAGGCCATCATGGACAAGATCGTCGAGGGCCGCGTGCGTAAGTACCTGGAAGAGGTGACGCTGCTTGGGCAGGCCTTCGTCAAGGATCCCGATCAAAGCGTCGAGAAACTGCTGAAGCAGGCGAGCGCGGAGGTGAAGCGGTTTGCGCGCGTCGAGGTGGGCGAAGGCATCGAAAAGAAGACCGAGAACTTCGCCGACGAGGTGATGGCGCAGGTTCGCGGCAGCTGAGTAGTTGCTGTATCCTGGTCGGCTAAAGATCCAGGCGCTATGGGAGTCCGGGCTATGACCGCCCTCGTTTATCGACGCATTTTGCTTAAGCTCAGTGGCGAGGCGCTGATGGGCGAGGGCACTCACGGGATAGACCCGGACGTGCTCGAGCGCTTTGCCCATGAGGTGCAGGCACTTGTCGAAGCGGGCTCCCAGGTCGCGCTTGTCATCGGCGGGGGCAATATCTTCCGCGGCGCTGGTCTTGCCGCGCGTGGCATGGAGCGCGTGACCGGCGATCACATGGGGATGCTCGCGACGGTGATGAATGCCCTCGCGATGCAGGACGCACTGGAGCGGTTGGGTCTTGCCGCGCCTGTCATGTCTGCCCTCCAGATTGACCAGGTCTGCGAAGGCTACGGGCGTCGGCGCGCCATTAAGCATCTGGAGTGCGGGCGTGTCGTCATCTTCGCTGGCGGGACGGGAAATCCCCTTTTTACGACGGATTCGGCCGCGAGCCTAAGGGCGATCGAGGTCGGTGCCGACGTGCTGATCAAGGCCACCAAGGTTGATGGCGTCTACTCCGCCGACCCGGTAACCGATCCAACGGCAACCTTCTATCCCCGCCTCAGTTATGATCAGGTGTTGCAGCAAGACTTGCGGGTGATGGATACCACGGCCATTGTGCTGTGCCGTGACCACGCCATGCCGCTGCGCGTAATGAATATCAACGAGACCGGAGCTTTGCTGCGATTGATTCGCGGCGAAGACGTCGGATCCTTGGTCGTGAGCGAGAGCTAAGATGATCGACGATATCAAGAAAGATGCGGCCGACCGCATGGGCAAGAGCGTCGAGGCGCTCTCTCATGAGTTGGCCAAGATCCGCACCGGTCGCGCACATCCATCATTGCTCGACCACATTATGGTGTCCTATTACGGCTCGGACATGCCGATCCGTCAGGTCGCCAATATCAATGCCGAAGACGCGCGGACGCTCGCTGTTCAGCCCTGGGAGAAGGGGATGGTTCAGGCCGTCGAGAAGGCGATCATGCAGTCGGATCTGGGGCTCAACCCCAATACTGCGGGAACCGTGATTCGGGTGCCCATGCCGCCTCTGACGGAGGAGCGCAGACGGGATCTGATCAAGGTGGCGCGTCATGAGGCCGAGCAAGCTCGCGTGGCGATTCGCAACATCCGGCGTGACGCCAATCACGATCTGAAAGAGCTGGTCAAAGAGAAGATGATTTCTGAAGACGATGAGCGTCGTGGCCAAGAGATCGTTCAGAAGCTGACAGATCAGTATGTCAAGGACGTCGACGCCGTTCTGGCCGAGAAAGAGCAAGACCTGATGTCGATTTGAGGTCTGTGGGCCTCGAGCGATCACCAAAGCTATCGTGAAAACCGCAACCCCAGTCGTTCTCCCGTCCGATCCTGATGGTCGGACGCCTCGGCATGTCGCGATCATCATGGACGGGAACGGACGTTGGGCCAAACAGCGCGGTCTCCCGCGCACGGCCGGACATCGCGAGGGTGTCAAGAGCGTTCGCGCGGTCGTGGAGGAGAGCGTGCGCCGTGGTGTTCAGATCCTGACGCTCTTCGCCTTTAGTAGCGAGAATTGGCAGCGCCCTCGCAGCGAGGTCAATATTCTCATGGAGCTTTTCATAAGCGCGCTACGTAGCGAGGTTCGGCGCTTGCACGAGAGCCAAGTGCGCCTGCGCGTCATCGGTGAGCGCGCTGCCTTTCCCGAGAAGCTGCAGCATCGTATCGCTGAGGCCGAGGCGCTCACAGCCGAGAACAGTCGGCTCAACCTCCAGGTCGCGGCAAACTACGGCGGGCGCTGGGACATTATGCAGGCGGCGCGACGTCTCGCCGCAGAGGCGCGGGCCGGTCGCATCGACCCCGAGGAGATCGACGAGGCCCTCTTCTCAGGCTACCTGTCCTTTCCTGATCTTCCGGAGCCTGATCTCTTTATTCGAACCGGGGGCGAGCAGCGTCTGAGCAACTTCGTGCTTTGGCAGTCCGCCTACGCCGAACTCTACTTTACCGACACGCTATGGCCTGCCTTCGACGAGGCTGCCTACGGGCAGGCACTCGACGACTATGGTCGCCGGCAGCGGCGTTTCGGACTCACGGGTGATCAGGTCGAGTCCGTGGCGCCGGTATCCCGCTATGCGCGAGGCTAGCATGGCGCTGGCATCCAGCAGTCTGCGGCGTCGCGCCATCACGGCGTTCTCCCTGGGGCCCCTGGTCATCGCCGCAGTTCTGTTCCTGCCAACCTCAGCCTTCGGGCTCTTTTTTTTGCTGGTGCTGCTCCTTGCTGCTTGGGAATGGGGCAGCCTCTCAGGGATCACCAAGGCAGAGCATCGCCTTGGCTACTTGGGCTTGGTCGGGCTTTGCGTCGGGATACTCTGGTTGTTTCCGAGCCTGCAGGGGCCGTCGCTTGTCCTTGGGTCGCTGTGGTGGCTGTTTCAGGCCGTTCAGATTCTCATGACGCGGAAAATCGACCTGATAGAGGGGCCGCGGGCGTTGCAACTGGTCGCCGGCTTGCTGGTTCTGCTGCCGCCGTGGGCGGCGGTGATGCAGCTACACCGCGCCCCGGACGTCGGGCCTGGCTTGGTCCTCTTTCTCCTAATCCTGATTTGGACGGCAGATACGGCGGCCTACTTCGTTGGGCGACGCTGGGGGCGGGCAAAGCTTGCGCCAGCCGTCAGCCCCGGAAAGACCAGGGTCGGTGTCTACGGCGCATTGGTGGGAGCCGCAGTCTGTGGTCTTGGGCTCGCTTGGGCGCTCGGGCTCGACGGTCGTCATACGCTGCTGGCCTTGATCATTTGCGCTGCCGCGGCCCTCATCTCCGTGGTGGGAGATCTCTACGAGAGTCTTTTGAAGCGCCAGCGCAGCATGAAGGATTCCAGTCAACTCTTGCCCGGACACGGGGGGCTCTTGGATCGCATCGACAGCCTCACTGCGGCTGCCCCTGTGTTCGCCCTCGGTGTGGTTTGGGCCCTAACCTGATGCGGAGTGGATTTTGATTGGCGTGACCGTTCTCGGGGCCACGGGCTCCATCGGTGTCAGTACGCTCGATGTGCTGGCGCGGCATCCTGATCGTTTCCGGGCGGTGGCATTGACCGCCAACCGCGATGCGGAGCGGCTCGCTGAGCAGTGTCGACAGCATCGTCCTGATTTTGCAGTCATGGCTGATGCGGATGCTGCGGTGCGGCTCGGTGAGCTACTTGCCGACATGCCTGGGCGGCCCGAGGTGCTGGCAGGCGTCGAGGGGCTCGAGCAGGTTGCCGCGCTCCCAGAGAGCCATTACGTGATGGCTGCCATCGTCGGCGCAGCCGGTTTGCGACCGACCCTGGCTGCGGCGCGCGCGGGCAAGCGCGTGCTCCTCGCCAATAAGGAGTCGCTTGTGGTCGCGGGTGCGATGCTGATGGAGGCGGTGTCGGATAGTGGCGCGGAACTCCTGCCGATCGACAGCGAGCACAATGCCATTTTTCAGTGTCTGCCGCCGAATTTCGCCGATGGTCTGTCCAAGGTCGGGGTAAAACGCATCCTGCTAACGGCCTCGGGTGGGCCTTTGAAAGATTGGCCCGTCGAGCGACTCTCGAGCGTCACGCCCGAGCAGGCCTGTGCCCATCCCACCTGGGCCATGGGGCGCAAGATCTCTGTCGATTCCGCGACCATGATGAACAAGGGCCTCGAGGTGATCGAGGCTTGTTGGTTGTTTGGCACCAATACCGACCACATACAGGTGGTGGTGCATCCGCAGAGCATGATCCACTCGCTTGTGCAATATGATGATGGCTCCGTCCTCGCTCAGCTCGGTAACCCAGATATGCGTACGCCGATCACTCACGCCCTGGCTTGGCCTGACCGCATTGACTCTGGTGTCGCACCCTTGGATCTATTCGCGGTCGCCCGGCTCGACTTCGAGGAGCCTGACCTGATGCGCTTTCCCTGCCTTGGCTTAGCCTTCGAGGCCGCGCGTCTTGGCGGAACGGCCCCCGCGGTGCTGAATGCAGCCAATGAAGTGGCTGTTGAGGCCTTCCTCAATCGTCGTGTCGACCTTCCTGGAATCGCTGCCGTCGTTGCCGACACGCTGGATAAGCTGCCGAACGAATCCGTCGAAAACCAGGGGCTGGAGTTCCTCCTCGAGGTCGATCGTCGTGCCCGTGAGGCTGCCGAGCAGTCAGTGCTGGCAAGAGTTAACTGATTACGATGGATCTACTCTTCACGATCGGCGCCTTCGTCGTCGCCCTGGCGATCCTCATCGCCGTGCACGAGTTTGGTCACTTCTGGGTCGCGCGTCGCCTTGGCGTCAAAGTGCTGCGATTTTCGATCGGCTTCGGCAAGGCCTTGTGGCGGTGGCAGCGTCATCCCGACGACACCGAATACGTCATCGCGATGATACCGCTCGGCGGTTACGTCAAGATGCTCGACGAGCGCGAGGAGGAGGTTCCTGATGCCTTGCTCGACAAAGCCTTCAATCGCCAGCCGCTCTGGAAGCGCTCGGCCATCGTCGTTGCTGGTCCTCTGTTCAACCTCCTCTTCGCCATCTTCGCCTATTGGGCGATCTTCATGGCGGGTGACACAGGGCTGAAGCCCATCGTCGGTGCCGTGGAGCCCGACTCCATCGCCGCCGAGTCCGGCTTCATGCCAGGTGATGAACTGCTCCAGGTCGGCGACCGTTTGGCACGTAGCTGGGAGACCGCCGTCTTCGCGGTGACCGTCAAGGCCATGGACGGGGGCGCTCTCAGCGTGCGCGTGCGTGACGCCCAGGGTCAGGATCGCGTGCGCCTTATCTCAAGCGATGCGGTAGCCGAGCTGTCCGATGAGCCTGATTTGCTCCGCCGAGTCGGGCTGGAGCCGAAGCGGCCCAAGATCCCGCCTGTCATCGGCGAGATCGTTCCGGGTGAGTCGGCGGAGCAGGCTGGTCTCGAGGTGGGCGACCGCATCCTGTCAGTGGATGGCGCCCCGGTTGAGTCTTGGCAGGCCTGGGTCGCGATGGTGCGCGACCGCCCCGATGCGCCCATGCTGCTCGACGTCGAGCGCGATGGCCGTCTCCTCCATGATGTCGAGATCACGCCGGGCGTGATCGACAGCGATGGTCAGGAAGTTGGGCGCATCGGCGCTGGTGTCGACGTCCCAGACGATCTCATGGCGGGCTATCTCGTCAAGGTGCGTTATGGTCCAGTGGAGGCCATGGGGCAGGCGGTTGGCAAGACCCTCGAGATGAGCGGCCTCATGCTGCGTGTCATGGGACGCATGCTGACCGGCGAGGCGTCCGTGCGCAATCTCAGTGGCCCCATCACCATCGCTGAGGCCGCAGGTCGAACCGCGAGCTATGGGCTGGACTCCTTCATCAAGTTTCTGGCCATCGTGAGCATCAGCCTGGGGGTCCTCAATCTCTTGCCCATTCCCGTGCTGGATGGCGGGCATCTTCTCTTTTTCCTCGCCGAGTGGGTCAAGGGCAGTCCCCTCTCGGAGCAGGCGCAGCTTCAAGGACAAAAGGTCGGCTTTATCTTGCTGGCCGCGCTCATGACGCTCGCGTTCTACGTCGATCTCTCCAGGCTATTGGGCTAATTCTGGCTGATCCCTTATACTAGCGCGCCTTGGATGCCGTCCCTCTGACGGCCCTCGGCTTGATGTAGGGGAGCCCATCTTGCGCAACATCACTTGGAATCTCAGCCCTGGTGCTCGACGGGCTGCTTTTACGTGCCTGCTGCTGGCCTTCGTGCAGCTGCCAGTCTTCGCTCAAGTCTTCCAAGTGTCCGATATTCGGGTCGAAGGACTGCAGCGGATCGCGCCCGGGACCGTCTTCAATTACCTGCCCGTTCAGATCGGGGATACGGTGGGCGATGACGTCACCGGCGGCATCATCCGCTCGCTTTATCGCACCGGCTTCTTCGACGACGTGCGGGTCGAGCGCGACGGGAGCGTTTTGGTCATCTGGGTTCGCGAGCGCCCCGCGATTGCCGAGATCAAGATCACCGGCAATAAGGATATCGACACCGAGGCGCTGACTGCGGCCCTGACCGATATCGGTCTCAAGGAGGGGCGGGTGTTCAACCGCTCCGTGCTGGATCGGATCGAACAGGAGCTGGAGCGCCAGTACTTCGCGCGCGGTAAGTACGGCGTCATCGTCCAGTCGACGGTCTCCCCGCTCGAGCGGAATCGTGTTGCGATCAACATCGATATCACAGAGGGACTGACGGCACGTATCAAGCAGATCAACATCATCGGCAACCAAGCCTTCGACACCGATGAGCTGCTGAAGCAGTTCGAGCTTGGGCCGACCCGCTGGAACTCCTTCTACAGCAAGAACGACCAATACTCGAAGCAAAAGCTCGCCGGTGATCTCGAGTCGCTGCGCTCCTTCTACCTTGACCGCGGCTACATCAAGTTCGACATCAAGTCGACGCAGGTCTCCATCAGTGCCGACAAGAAGGAGATCTACGTCACCATCTCGGTGGAGGAGGGAGCGCCCTTCCGGGTGAGTGACATCAAGCTGGCCGGTGACCCTTCCGTTCCTGTCGAGCAGCTCTTTCCGCTCATCCAGTTGAAGCGCGGCGAGTACTTCTCGCGCAAGGCCACGACCGAAAGTGCCGAGCGTATCTCGAACTTACTTGGCGACGAGGGCTACGCCTTTGCGAACGTCAACACGGTTCCGGAGATCAACGAAGAGGCCAAAGAGGTCACCGTGACCTTCTTCGTGGATGCGGGAAAGCGTGTCTATGTCCGCCGTGTCAACATGAAGGGCAACACCCGCACGCGCGACGAGGTCCTGCGGCGCGAGATGCGCCAGCTCGAGACCGCTTGGTTCTCGGCCGACCTTGTTCGCAAGTCGCGTGAGCGTTTGCAGCGGCTGGGGTACTTCGAGGATGTGTCGATCGAGACGCCAGCCGTTCCTGGTTCCTCTGATCAGGTCGACGTGGACGTTTCCGTCACGGAGAAGCCGGCCGGCAACTTGGCCGCGGGCATCGGCTTCTCGCAATCCCAGGGCCTCCTGCTCAACGCGAGCGTGACCCAGAACAACTTTCTCGGCACGGGCAAACGGGTGTCACTGGCATTCAACACGAGTTCGGCAACGAGACTCTATCAACTCGGCTATAACAATCCCTACTACACCGTGGACGGGATCAGCCGTGGTTTCAATCTTTCTTATCGTGAGACGGATTTCGACCAGCTGATCGGTGCCGACTACTCGACCGACGTCGGAATCGCTGGGGTGAACTTCGGCCTGCCGATTACCGACACCAGCCGCGCCGGATTGGGCTTTCGCTATCAATACACGGACTTCACCGCAGGTGAGTCCGACATCGCCCAGCAGTTTGTCGAAGACAACGGCAACACCTTTAACGATTTCTTGATCTCCGCGAGCTACGTCAACGATACGCGCGACACCGCCATCTTCCCGACAAGCGGTAGCTTGACGACGGCCACCGTCGAGTTGGCGGTGCCGGGCAGTGACCTTCAGTACTACAAGGTTGGCTTAGAGGGGCAGCAATTCGTTCCCTTGACGTCGCGCTTCGTGTTCTCGCTCAAGGCGGATATCGCCTATGGCGATGGCTACGGCGATATCAGCTACCTGCCTTTCTTCGAGAACTACTACGCTGGCGGCCCGCGTTCTGTGCGTGGCTGGGTAGCCAACTCGCTGGGGCCGCGCGAGATCAGCACCGACGATCCGGTTGGCGGAAATCTCAAGCTCGTCGGTAGCCTCGAGTTGTTTGCGCCCGCGCCCGTTGGTGGTCAGTTCGAGAAGACGTTGCGCTTAGGTGCCTTCCTCGACTTCGGTAATGTGTGGTCGACCTATGATTCCGACCTGCTCACACCCAACGGTTTCGACATCGGCGATTTGCGCTACTCGTCCGGGCTGTCAGTCACCTGGTTGTCGCCGGTTGGCGCGCTCTCGCTCAGCCTGGCCTTTCCGCTCAACGAAAAGGACGGCGACGACACTCAGATGTTCCAGTTCGGATTCGGTCAAACCTTCTAGCGTAAGCGGGGCTTGTTGTGAAGACGCATCTGCTTTGCATGGCGGCGCTCTCTGGTGTGCTCGCCTTGACTCAGGTCGAGGCGGGCGACTACCGCATCGCCGTGGTGGATCCCAACCGGGTTGTGGAGCAGTCGCCGCAGTATGAGGCGGCGCGCGATGCGCTGCAGACCGAGATCGAAGACCGTGAGCGTGAACTCAGAGTGCAGCAGGAGCAGATCGCCGCGCTGCAGCGCCAGCTCGAAAAGGATGGTCCGCTCATGAGCGAGAGCGAGATACAGCGTTTGCAAAACGATATCCGAAGTCGCACGCGCCGTGTCAAATACGCCCGCGATGAGTTCCAAGAGGACTTCGCCCTGCGTCAGAACGAGTTGAGGACGAAGCTGGGGCGGCAAGTGCAGGAAGTGGTCGTCGAGCTGGCCAAGGAGCAGAACATCGACCTCATCATCAGCGATGGTTTGGTGTATTCCAATCCTCGTATTGACATTTCGGATCTCGTCATCGAGCGCCTGAAAGAAGTCTTCGAGAAGAAGTGACGCCGGTGCGCGGTGCCTGCCTGGCACGGAAACACTAGCAGGGTCCGACGAAAACGCAGCCTGCCCCGGAGATCAATCCATTGGAGGTCCGTCTCAAAGAACTCTCCACGCGCTTGGGCGTTCCCTTGCGGGGTGACGGCGAGTCCGTGGTGTCGCGCGTCGCCCAGCTCGCCAATGCCGATTCGCGGAGTCTCAGTTTTCTCGGCGACTCCAAGTATCGCGATCATCTGGTTCATACGCGCGCCGGTGCGGTGATCCTGAAGGAAGCTGATGCGGATCTCGCCAAGGTTGCTGTGCTCATCAGTGAGAATCCTTACCTCACCTATGCGCGGGCCGCATGCATTCTCTACCCGGCGCCGTCGGTGGTTGGCGGCGTGCATCCCTCCGCGGTCGTGGATCCGAGCGCCCAGATCGACGCGTCCGCATGGATTGGCCCCACGGCGGTCGTGGAGGCCGGCGCAGTCGTCGGCGCCCGTGTCTTTGTTGGCCCAGGATGCATTCTGGGCGAGGGGGTGAGCGTCGGCGATGATAGTCGGCTGGTCGCCCGCGTGACGCTTTGCACGGGGACGCAGGTCGGAAAGCGGGCGTTGATCCACCCGGGTGCGGTGATTGGCCGCGAAGGCTTTGGATTCGCGCGAGATGGTTCGCGCTGGGTGCGGATCCCGCAGATCGGCCGCGCGGTGCTTGGCGATGATGTCGAGATCGGGGCCAATACATCGGTGGATCGCGGCGCCATTGAGAACACTGTGATTGGCAACGGTGTCAAGCTGGATAACCATATCCAAATCGGTCACAACGTTGTCGTCGGCGAGAACACGGCAGTAGCAGCGAATACCGGCATCTCGGGGTCGACCCGGATCGGACGCAACTGCACGATCGCCGGTGCGGTCGGCATGGCCGGGCATCTCGAGATTGGCGACGATGTTCATTTCGCCGGCATGGCGATGGTCACGCGATCATTCACGCAGCCAGGGTCCTACAGCAGCGGCATCCCAGCGATGCCGAGCGGGGACTGGAGGCGCAATGTGGCGCGTTTCAGGCATCTCGACAAGCTTGTGCGCCGGGTGAAACAACTAGAAGCAGCAATTGAAAAAATGAGCGAAAAGAAAGGCCGGAGCGAATCCTGATGGATGGATCACATCAGGCGCCGATGAATTCCCAAGAGCAGGACGGCAGTACAGAGCAAGACAAGAGTGCGGAGACATTTGTGAGCACGATGGATATTCACAAGGTGCTGAGCCTCTTGCCGCACCGCTATCCCTTTCTTTTGGTCGACAAGGTCATCGATTTCAAGGTCAACGACTATCTCGTTGCACTCAAGAACGTCAGCTTCAATGAGCCGTTCTTTACTGGGCATTTTCCGGTGCGCCCTGTCATGCCCGGCGTCCTCATCGTCGAGGCGATGGCTCAGGCGACGGGGCTGCTGGCGATGGCATCGCGCCCGGAAGAGGTCGGTAGAGAGTCGCTCTACTATTTCGTCGGCATCGACAAGGCTCGGTTTAAGCGGCCGGTCGAGCCCGGCGATCAGCTGATCATGGAAGTCAAGCTGGGGCCGGTGCGGCGTGGAATCTGGAAGTTCGATGGTGAGGCGAGGGTCGACGATCGTGTCGTCGCCACCGCCGAGATCATGTGTACCGCAAGAGACTTTACCGCTTGATCCATCCGACGGCCGTCATTGATGCTGGCGCCGTGCTCGACTCCAGTGTCGAAGTCGGCCCCTTCGCTGTCATTGGCGCCAGTGTAGAGATCGATGCGGGAACCCAGATCGGGCCGCACGTGGTGCTCAAAGGCCCGATGCGGATCGGACGAGACAACAGGATCTTCCAGTTTGCCTCCGTCGGGGAGGATCCTCAGGACAAGAAGTACGGCGGCGAGCCGACGCGGCTAGAGATTGGCGACCGCAACCAGATTCGCGAGTTTGTCACCCTGCATCGCGGAACCGCCCAAGATAAAGGGGTGACGCGGATTGGCGATGACAATCTCTTCATGGCCTATACCCATGTTGCCCATGACTGCGTGATCGGAGATCACGTCATCATGGCGAATGCCGCCTCGCTGGGCGGGCACGTTGAGATCCATGATTGGGCCATCCTGGGCGGCTTCACCATCGTCCATCAGTTCTGCCGCATCGGGGCGCATGCCTTTTGCGCCATGGGCTCGGTGCTGTCGAAGGACGTGCCTCCCTACGTCATGGTGGGCGGCCATCCTGCCGAGCCGCACGGGATCAACGCGGAAGGGCTGCGGCGGCGGGGTTTTCCCGCCGATTCCATCCAGGCCATCAAGCGTGCCTATCGGGCGCTCTACATGGCCAATCTCAGGCGTGACCAGGCCGTTGAGCGCATTCTTGGCATGACTGAGGGTGCGCCCGAGCTGAAGGCACTGCTCGATTTCATCTCGGCGTCCGCCCGAAGCATCATTCGTTGATGCCGCAGCGCGCCTCTTCTCATTCACGACTGGGTCAGCCGCTGGTCGATCCGCTTTCCTCGCGCTTCTGGATCTCAGGACGGCGAGCTGCCTTGGCAGCCCATTGGTGCGCATGCTCAGGGAGCGCCGAGCATGGTTGAGCGCACGGCCTCACTCGTCGTTGGCATCGTCGCCAACGAGGCGTCAGGGGATCTCCTCGGGGCCTCTCTGATCCGGGCGATTCGGGCGCGGGTTCCAGATGCTCGGTTCGTGGGTGTCGCGGGCCCCCGCATGTTGGAGGCCGGATGCAGCACCCTCTTCGATCAAGAGCGTCTTGCCGTCATGGGCCTGACAGAGGTGCTCGCGCACTTGCGTGAGCTGCTTTCCATTCGCACCGAACTCGAGCGCTATTTTGTCGCCAATCCACCCGATGTCTTCATCGGCGTGGACGCCCCGGACTTCAATCTCGGGCTTGAGCGCCGCTTACGTGACAAGGGCATTCGCACGGTTCATTTCGTCAGCCCCACCGTTTGGGCCTGGCGTCCCGGCAGAGTCCATGGGATCCGTCGCGCCGTCGATTTGATGCTCAGCATCTTTCCCTTCGAGGAGGCCTTTCTGCGCGAGCATGAGGTCCCTGCGACCTACGTCGGGCATCCGCTGGCCGAAGAGATCCCGCTGGACGTCGATCGCGCTGCGGCGCGCCAGGGGCTCGGCTTGCCTGACCAAGGCCAGTTGATGGCTATCCTGCCGGGGAGCCGGATGGGCGAGGTTTCGCGCTTGGCAGAACCCTTTATCGCGACCGCTCTGCGCTGCGTCGAGGCCAAGCCGGACTTGACCTTTGTGGCGCCCATGGTGAGCAAGCGTCTGCGCACCTTGTTCGAGGCGACGCTTCAGCGTCGAGCACCTCAGCTACCCATTCATCTCGTGGATGGCCGAAGTCGTGACGCGCTGGCGGCGGCCGACTGCGTGCTGACGGCCTCAGGTACCGCGACCTTGGAGGCCCTGTTGTTGAAGCGTCCCATGGTGGTGGGTTACCGCGTCCATCCCCTCTCCTACCATCTCGTCAAGGCGCTGCGGCTGGTCAAGGTGCCTTATGTGGCCATGGCGAACCTGCTGGTTGGTCGTGAGCTGGCCCCCGAGTTTCTTCAGGATCGCTGCCGTCCGGAGTTGTTGGCGCCAGCGCTCCTTGACCTGCTGGACAACGCCGAGCATCGTCGTTTCATCGCCGCTGAATACGACAGGATTCATCGTCACCTGCGTCGGAATGCCGCCGATTCGGCCGCGATCGCGGTCTTGGGTCTCATCGGCCATCCGGCCTCGGGGAGGGGTGTCGCGTGCTAATCGCAGGGGTCGACGAGGCCGGCCGCGGGCCTTTAGCCGGCCCCGTCTATGCGGCCGCGGTGATCTTGCCCTCGGTGCAACCCTTGTCTGGAATCACTGACTCGAAACGCCTGACGGCGGCTCGGCGCGAGCGTCTCGATGTCGAGATTCGCGAGTCCGCGCTGGCCTGGTCGATCGCCTCCGCGAGCGTGGAGGAGATCGACCAGTACAACATCCTACAGGCATCTCTGCTCGCCATGCAGCGTGCGGTTGCGACGCTGGAGGTGGTTCCCGGTCTTGTCCTTGTCGACGGCAATCGCTGCCCCAGGCTCAGGATGGATGCGCAGGCGATCGTCGGCGGCGATGGCTTGGTCTTGGAGATTGGCGCCGCATCCATCCTCGCCAAAGTGGCTCGTGATCGCCTCATGGAGCGCTTAGACGACGCCTGGCCGGGATATGGCTTTGCCTCACACAAGGGCTACCCGACGGCCGCGCACCTCGCGGCCCTCGCACGCCTTGGCCCCACGCCCCACCATCGCTCGAGCTTCGGCCCGGTGAGGCGCATCCTTGAGTCCAAGGAAACTCGTTGAACTGCGGGCAGCGCCAAGCGGACAAACCCAAGTAGAGCGATCAGTTTTCAACCGCCAGCGCAAAGCCTTGTTTTGGCATTGCGTTCCGAGTTTTTCCTCTTCCCTTCAGCGGGTCCGCAACGCTTCTTCCCCGCTGTCATAGAAAAAGTCTATCCCTCGTCCCCTCAAACTGTTGCCTTGTTCATAGTTTTTTCCAACGCACAGGCGCTATGGTTAGAGCGTCAGACGCTCCGCCTTCGGTGCAGGTGCTTCGTTGCCCGAAGGACGGGTTAGCCGGTGGCGAAGTGATTCGGTGGCTGCACGCACAGCCTTGATCTGTCCGATGAAGGAGATAACGAAATGAGAAAAATCATGAAATATTCCACCGTCCTTGGGCTGCCAGCCGCACTCATGCTTGTTGGCTGTGGCCAAGATCCGCAGGTGAGCTTTTCCGAAGACGTTCAGCCGATTCTGCAAACGCACTGTGCCGAATGTCATCTGAAGGGTGGTGCCGGGTTCGAGGCCAGCGGTTTTCTGATCGAGTCCTATGACTCGCTGATGAAGGGGACCAAGTTCGGCCCCGTGATCGTCCCGGGTGACTCGCTCTCGAGCAGCCTCTATCGCTTGGTTGCGGGTGAGGTCGATCCGTCCATCCGCATGCCGCATCAGAAGGATCCGCTTACTGACCCACAGATCGCTCTCATCGGGAGCTGGATTTCACAAGGGGCACAAGATAACTGACGGGACCTGGAGCCAGCGCTCCTAGGGCGCAGCATCCCAGCCCTGCATCCGACTCGCGGCATGGCTGCCTTGTGCGATCTCAAGCGTCTCGATCCCCGGACAAAGGCCCTCGGGCGGTCCTCGCTGAGTCGCCTGAATTGTGCGCAGCACAGGGATGTGCGGCAAAAATCACGTCCTCTGCGCGCTCAGCGCACCCGGCGCTGAGCGCCGGGATCCCAATCAGGTGCATCCGTCGCGCCTGTCCCCCATGTTTAGGCGCGCCTTAGCTCAGTCTCACTTGGGCGGGCTGATCAGCGTCGAGTGGTCGACGATGAGCAGCTGACAATCCGGACAATGCCAGCTGAGATTGCTTGCTGGCTTGAGCGCCATACTGATGGTGTTGGGCAGTGCGGAGCCAATGTGGGCGAAGCTCCCTGGCGGCCCCTTGTCGAGGGGAGACCAGATGGCGCCGCGGCCTAGCATCACCCACCCGATGCGCATGTCGCGACCGCAGTCGGGGCAGCGGTAGTGACGTCCCTCCAATAAGCTCGGCGCGAAGGCCAGGGTTCGGTGCTTTCGCTGCATGTAGCGGGTCAGCACCCAAAGCAGGATCAGCATCCCAATAGCCGTCAGGGCAGCGAGGTAGATCGGCAAGTTGCTCGGCATGGATTTGGCTCCGCATGAGATCGGCAAGCGCCGCAAGGCTGAGTCGCTCAGGTTTCACTCGGCTCAGGATTCGCTCAATTCATGCTCCAGTCGCCGCTTGACGTCGCCCGGTGAGCCGGTATGGCGCGCGAGTAGATCATAGGCGACGGGTACCACGAAGAGGGTAAAGAAGGTTGCCGCCAAGACGCCAGCCAGGATGACTGTGCCGATGACCATCCGTGTCTCCGAGCCTGCGCCGCTTGAGAGCAGGAGAGGAATGGATCCCGCGGCCGTGGTGATACCCGTCATGAGAATCGGGCGCAGTCGCACGCTGGATGCCTCCAGCAGGGCCGCGCGGAATTCCCAGCCCTGGTCGCGTAGCTGGTTGGCGAACTCGACGATGAGAATGCCGTTCTTTGCGGACAAGCCAACCAGCATGATCAGACCGATCTGGCTGTAGATGTTGAGGGTCTGGTCCGTCGCCCAGAGCCCCAAGAGTGCGCCGCCCATTGCGAGCGGCACGGTGAGCATGATGACAAAGGGATGCACCCAACTCTCGAACTGGGCGGCGAGGACCAGGTAGACGACAGCGATGCCGAGCAGGAAGACGAAGAGCACGCCTTGGCTACTGGAGCGCAGGTCGCGGCTCTGTCCCTTGTAGTCGATCTGGGCGCGCTCCGGGAGGTGCTCCCGAACCTTGCGCTCGAGGTAGCTGAGTGCCTCGCCCAGTGCAAGATCATCTGAGAGGCTTGCCTCCAGGGTGATGGCGCGGATGCGATTGAAGCGGTTGAGGCTTTGAGAATCCGCCGACTCTGTGACCTTGACTAGATTGGCGAGCGGGATGAGCGCGTCGCTGCGCGAGGAGCTGACGTAGAGATTGTCCAGACTGCCTGGGGTGCGCTGGGTGTCGCGCTCACCCTCGAGGATGACGTCGTACTCCTCGCCGCTCTCGAGATAGGTGGTGACCTTGCGGGAGCCGAGCATGGTCTCCAAGGTGCGTCCGATGGTTCCCACGGTGACACCCAAGTCGGCGGCGCGGTCATAGTCGATCTCGACTTCGAGCTGCGGCTTGGTCTCTTTGTAGTCCCAGTCGATGCCGATAAGACCAGGGTTGTCTTTCTCGATCTCAGCGAGCAGCCTGTCCCGCCACTGTGCGAGTTCTTCATAGGTACCGCCGCCGAGAACGAACTGGACGGGCTTTTGCGTGCGACCGCCGAAGCCCTGGCGCATCACCGGAAAGGCCTTGACGCCGGGCAGATCAGCGAGCTTGGCGCGGATCTCCCCCATGATGGCCCAAGCCGAGCGTCGCTCGGCGTAGTCGGCCAGGACGATGATGACGATGCCCGAGTTGAAGGTCGCCGTGCTCGAGAAGGATCGCGGTGTGCGCACCAGCACGCGCAGCGCCTCGCCGCTTTCGGCGTAGGGCAACAGCCTGCGCTCGATCTCGTTCATGTACGTCTTCATATAGGCATGCGAGGCGCCCTCTGGTCCGTTGACCAAAATGAAGAAAGCGCCGCGGTCTTCCTTGGGTGTGTATTCCTGCGGGATGTGCTGAAACAGCCACGCGGCAGCCCCGATGGTGGCGACCAGGCTCAGCACCACGATCCAGGCCTGTCGCATCAGGAAGCCGAGTAGGCGCGCATAGCCGCGCCTTACCCAGTCGAAGGCACGGTCCGTCAGCTCGAGCAGACTGCCGCCGCTCGCCTTACCCCCATGGCTCTGCGGCAGGACCTTGGACGCGAGCATGGCGGAGAGCGAGAGCGCGACGAAGGAGGAGAACACCACGGCGGCGACCATGGTCAGTGCAAACTCCGCGAAGAGGCGTCCGATATCGCCTTGCAGGAAGGCGATGGGGATGAAGACCGACGCCAAGACCAGGGTGGTCGCGATGACCGCGAAGCCGACCTGGCGTGTCCCGCGATAGGCTGCGACCAGTCGCGTCTCGCCGTGCTCCTCCATCCGTCTGTGGATGTTCTCCAGGACCACGATGGCATCGTCGACCACCAGGCCGATCGCCAGGACCAGGGCGAGCAGGGTGAGGATGTTGATGGAGAAGCCCAGCGCCAGCAGGACGGTGAAGGTGGCGACGATGGAGACGGGCACGGTCACTGCTGGCACCAGCGTGGCGCGCACGCTGCCGAGAAAGAGATAGATGACCAAGATGACCAGGCCAATGGCGATCCCCAACGTCTTATAGACCTCGAGAATGGCGTCCTTGACGAAGACCGAGGTGTCATAACTCTGTTTGATTGCCATGCCCTTGGGCAGCGTGGGGTTGATGCGCGTCATCTCGGCCTTGGCGGCCTCGGCGACCGCGATGGTGTTGGCCGTCGACTGCTTGATGATGCCGATGCCGACCATGGGCACAGCGTTGCCGCGGAAAAAAGTACGGTCTTCCTCGGTCCCGCGCTCGACGCGGGCGACGTCACTCAAGCGGACCAAGTAACCGTCCTCGCCGCGGGCTAGCACCAGTCGCGCGAAGTCCTCTGCGCTGTTGAAGTTGCGATTGACGCGGACCGTGAACTGACGGTCGATGGACTCGACCTCTCCCGCGGGCAGTTCCAGGTTTTCGGCGCGCAGCGCGTCTTCCACGTCGGCCACCGTGAGGCCGCGCGCGGCGAGTGCCTTGCGGTCGAGCCAGACGCGCATTGCGAACACCTGGCTCCCGCCGATGCGCACGCGCGCTACACCGTCCAGGACCGAGAAACGGTCGACCAGGTAGCGGCGGGCGTAGTCGGTTAGCTCGGGGACGGTCATTTGGTCGCTCGTTAGATTGAGCCACATGATGACGTCTTCGTTACTGTCGACCTTCTGGATCTCGGGCGGCTCGGTCTCGGCGGGGAGTTGGTCGAGGATGGCGGAGACGCGGTCGCGTATGTCATTGGCTGCGCCGTCAATATCTCGGTCGATGCTGAACTCGACGTTGACCTGCGAGCGGCCGTCCTCGCTGGTCGATTCGATGGTGCGGATGCCCTCGATGCCGGCGATACGGTCCTCGATCAATTGGGTGATGCGGTTCTCGACGACGATGGCGGCCGCGCCTGGGTAGATCGTCTCGATCGAGACGACCGGCGGGTCCGTGTCCGGATATTGCCGCAATGGCAGACGGTCGAAGGACACCAGCCCGAAGGCGACGAGCAGCATTGACAGGACGCTCGCGAGGACGGGGCGCGTGATCGAAATGTCCGAGATGATCACTGAGCGCGCTCCGTCATGGCGCGCAGATCGCGCGCTTCATCGTCCATTTTTATGGGCTTGAGCGGTTGCCCTGGTCGGATCTTGTCGTTGCCGTCGATGACGACGCGCTCCCCCTCGGCGATGCCTTCGCGCACTTCCACCAGACCGGGCTGGCGGGTACCGATCAAGATGTCGCGACGCTCGGCGGTCGTGCCCTGATCGTCTTGCGTCAGCGCCATCACGAAGTGCTTCTCGCCCTCGTGCAGCAGCGCGGCTTCTGGGATGACGAGGCTTTGGCGCGGATTGGTCAGCAGCTCGACCTGCATCAGCAGGCCGGGCCTCAGTTTGGCGTTGGGGTTGGGCACCAGCGCGCGAACGATGATCGAGCGCGTGATCGGATCGATGCGGCTATCGACGCCGCTCACCACGCCGGTGAAGACCTCGTTGCCGAAGGCGGCTGTTGTCGCCTCGATCTTGAGCCCTGGCTCGAGATCGCTCAGATAGAGGCTCGGGACCGAGAAGTCCAGCTTCATGAGCCGGTCGTCGTCAAGGGTCGTGATGAGGTCGCCTGGCTCGACCAGGGCCCCGCGACTGATGTTACGTAGCCCCAGGACGCCGTTGAAGGGCGCCTTGATGATGCGATCCGCGAGGCGCGACTCCAGCGCGACCAAGACGGCTCGGGTGGTATCCAGGTCACGCTTGCGCTCGTCGAGCAAGGACTCCGACGCCGAGCGCTGCGCGACCAGAGACTTGACCCGCTTGTACTGGCGCTCCGCTTCGTTCACGCGCACTTGCGCTTCTTCCAGCAAGGCGTGCTCCTCCGCGCTGGTCATCTCGACCAAGAGGGCGCCAGCATTCACCCGTTGTCCGTCCTCGAAATGCACGATCGAGATGGTCTCGGTGACGTTTGAGGTGATGGCGACGGATTCGTTGGCCCTGAGCGTGCCAAGTGCCTCGACGCGCTCGGTCAGAGGCTCCACGCGGACCTCCGCGACGAAGACGGGAGTCGGTTTTTCCGGCGGGCTGCCGCTCGGCTGGGCGGCGGTCACTTGAAGGAAAAGGGTCGCTTGAAGGAAAAGGAGCGTGAAGAGAGGGACGAGCTTAATATGCGGCATCTTGGCTGAGGTGTCTTTGGTGGCTTGTGTTGGCTAGATGTTGACTCTGTCGCTGAGCGATGGTTCGCGTTGTTTCGGCGTGGGGCCTGGTCCATCATGCGCGGCCGCGGTGGTCCGGAAAGGTCGGTGATCCGGAAAGGTCGGTGATCCGGACAGCTCGGTGACGTCGCTCCGGCGGTCGATTGCTGCCGCCAAGAAGCCGCGCCTTGCGCCGTGAGCGGCAGGCCTCTGAATGATTGGCTCTTTGGCGGGCTTGCTTTCGCCTTTCCCTGGAATCTGCAATGCTACCGCGCCTTACGGTCCTTTGATCCTGACTTGGGATGCGATGATCTCCTTTACATTAAACGGCGAGCCGCACGCGCTCGATCTGGACCCCGAGATGCCGCTGCTCTGGGTGCTTCGCGACTACTTTGGGCTCATGGGCACCAAGTACGGCTGCGGTCGATCGCAGTGCGGCGCCTGCACCATTCATCTCGATGGCGCCCCTGTGCAGGCGTGCGCGACGACCCTAGCTCAGGTGGCAGGTCGGTCGATCACGACCATCGAGGGGCTCTCGCCAGACGGACGTCATCCATTGCAGCTCGCCTGGATCCTCGAGCAGGTCCCTCAATGTGGTTACTGCCAGCCTGGTCAGATCATGATGGCGGCTGCGCTTCTCAACAAGCATCCCCGGCCCACGGATGCCCAGATTGACGAGGCCATGTCGCGCGTCCTGTGCCGCTGCGGCACCTATGACGGCATTCGGCGTGCCATTCATCGTGCCGCCAATCCCGAGGTTCAGAATGGCTGATGCGGCAAATGGCCCAGGACTGAGCAGGCGCACGCTGCTCAAGGTCGGCCTCATGGCCAGCGGTGGGCTCGCCTTTGGTTTTCGCCTCGACGCCAGCGCTGACGTGGAGACGACCTCGCCGCCTCCCGGTGAGCTAGCCCCCAATGCCTGGATTCGCATCTATCCGGACGATCGCATTGAGCTGATGTTAGCGCGCTCAGAGGAGGGGCAGGGGGTGATGACAGCCTTGTCGATGCTCATCGCCGAAGAACTGGAGGTCGGACTGGATCAGGTGCGTGTCGTGATGGCGCCCGTCGCTCCGGCCTACAAGAACAGGCTTCTTGGTGAGCAAGCGACCGGCCAAAGCACCTCGGTCCGCGATGCCTGGGTCAGGCTGCGCGACGCGGGCGCAACGGCGCGGACCTTATTGATCCGCGCGGCGGCGTCTCGTTGGCAAGTGCCGACCTCTGAGTGCCACGCGCAGCGCGGCGCCGTTCATCACAGCGATGGTCTGCGCCATCTGAGCTATGGCGCGCTGGTCGAGGTGGCTGCCGGACTCGCACCCATTGAGCAAGTCGCCCTCAAGTCGCCCGAGCGCTGGCGCCTACTGGGTACCTCGCCCCAGCGTCTGGACGTGCCTGAGAAAGTGCGTGGGCGCGCAGGCTTCGGTCTCGACGTCAGACTGCCTGGTCTGCTCTTCGCGACCCTCTACCGTTGTCCGACCCCAGGGAGTCGTGTGCAAGCTTGGGTGGCTGCGGAGGCGATGCGGGTGCCAGGCGTTCAGGATGTCTTTGCCGTGCGCAGCGGCGTTGCTGTCTTGGCCGACTCGACTTGGGCGGCGATCAAGGGGCGCGACAAGCTGGATGTCAGCTGCAGACCCAGCAGCAATCCGCGGCTGGATACTCAGCGGATCGAGGCACGGTTGCGTATCGGGCTCAAGGGCCGCTCGGCCGTGGCACGCAAGCGCGGCAATGTGAGCGCTGCACTGGCTAGCGCCGCTCAAGAGATCGAGGCGATCTATCAGATCGGCTTTCAGCCGCACGCCTGTATGGAACCCATCAGCTGTACCGCCGACGTGCGCTCCAGCACTTGCTCGCTATACGTTCCGACCCAGGCTCAGGAAGCCGCTCGCGCTGTCGCATGCCAGATGACAGGGCTGCCGTCCGAGCGCGTCACGGTTCACACGAGCTTCCTCGGCGGTGGCTACGGGCGCAGGCTGGAGCAGGATTTCGTCGCCGAAGCGGTCGAACTGTCGAAGGCAGCGCGCCGCCCGGTGCAGGTCCTGTGGACGCGCGAGGATGACTTTCGCCACGACTATTTTCGGCCCATGACGCTGCATCGCTTGCGCGGGGGTATCGATGATCAGGGCCAAGTCACGGCATGGTTTCACCGTGTCGTTGGTCCCTCGGTCCTCGCGCGGCTCAAACCGGAAGCGATTCGCGACGGTATCGACGGCGCCATGGTCGAGGGCGCGGCGGATCTTCCCTACGAGATCCCCGCGCTGCGCGTCGAGTATCGTCGCGCCGACACGCCAGCTCCCATCGGTTTGTGGCGCGGTGGCGGATATGCCCACAACTGCTTTGCGGTCGAGTGCTTCATTGACGAGCTTGCCAGCCTTACCGGCCGTGATCCCATCGCCATGCGGCGGCAGCTTCTGGTCGGGCGTGTGCGTCAACAAAAGCTCTTGGATCATGTTGAAGCGCGGTTTGGCTTGAGTGCGACGCCTCCCGATGGACGCGCACGTGGCCTTGCCTTGGTCTCGGCATTCGCGAGCCACATTGCGCAGGTCGCTGAGGTGTCTATCGAAGCTGAGCGCATCAAAGTCCATCGTGTCCTCTGCGCGGTGGACTGCGGCAGCGTGCTTCACCCCGAGCTGGTCCGATCGCAGATTCGCAGCGGCATTGCCTACGGCCTTACGGCGGCGCTCAAGGGCGAGATTACCTTCACGGACGGCGAGGTCGATCAGCTCGGCTTCGATGCTTACCCCCTGCTGCGGTTCGACGAGATGCCCGAGGTGGTCGTGGATCTCCTGCCGAATGAGGCTGATCCGGGTGGCGTGAGCGGGCTCGCGGTTCCTGGCATTGCGCCTGCCGTAGCGAATGCGGTGCGTGTCCTGACGGGGAAGTCGATTCGCTCGCTGCCAATTCGCTTGGGTGGGCTCTGATGCCGGCAGGGGCGTCCGCCGCTCAGCAGGGGACGGCCTGGGCTTGCCCTTTCATCTTGTTGACGATGGCGTAGACGCCGACGTGGCGATTCGGGCTTAGATGCTCTTCGAGCTGCAGTCCCTTGAAGAGCCCGTCGACATCGATGTCCTCGATCTCCGCCGGCGTCTTGTTCGACAGCAGCCCGACCAATAGGGCGACCACGCCCTTGATGATGGCCGTGTCGCAATCACCCTGGTAGAGGAGGCGACCACTCTGAGACGGATCCGGCTCGGCGGCGACATGCACCAGGCTCATACACTCAACGACGCGGTTTTCGTCGGTCTTGAGTTCCTGAGGCATGGCCGCAAGACGCTCGCCGATCTCGACTAAATACTGGTAGCGCTGGTCCCAGTCGCCCAGCAGCTCGAAGTTCTCGATGATCTCTCGGATCTCGGGGTTTTCCATGAAGCGGTCTCTTGGCTCGGGCTCGCTCTAAGCGTTAGACGTTGAAGGATTCGCCGCAGCCGCACTGGTCCTTGGCGCGCGGGTTCTTGAACTCGAAGCCCTGGTTCAGCAGGTTCGACTTCACGAAGTCGATCTCCATGCCGTCGATTCGCTCGATGCTCGCTGCGTCGACGACAACCTTGATCCCATGGCTCTCGAAGACCTGGTCACTGCCTTCCAGGCTATCGGCGTAATCAACGTCGTAGGCGAAGCCGCTACATCCGCTCTTCTTGGTTCCTACCCTCAGCCCCAGCCCATGTCCGCGCTTCTCGATCATGCTCGCGACGTGCCGCGCGGCGGCTTCGGTAAGTGTGACTGCCATCTTATGGACCTCTGGATTCAAATTGTGACATCGGTCAGGAATTAGACATGAAAGCGCCTGATTTCAAGGTTGAATCGTGATTATTCGGCGAGTATCGTCAGCTCGATATCGCCGTTCCATTGCGCTGATTTTCCCTTGTCTTCCCATCTCTCTGCGTCCGCAACCGTTAAGCGAAGCGCCTCACAGCCAGACGCCTCTCTCGCGATCGCCATTTGCTCACTGGATCTCCAACGCGTTCCGACCTGGGTGAGACGACCGCAGGGGGATGCGGTGCCAGCGCGCTCGGAATCTGGTGGCGACTGGGAGCACGTCTTGATTCAATCGGCCGAGTTCGCGGACTTGGCGGAACAGGTCATGCAGAGCGGCTGCTCCTATCAAGGCCGTTTCGTCCTCGACGAGCCAGCCGGGCAGCGGCAGCTCGATCTTACCCTGGCGCCGTCGCAAGATGCGGCCGGGCAGCGCTGTGGTTTGACCCTATGCGCCGTCGATTTGACGCCGATGGAGGCGGCGCTCTGCGAGCTGTCGCGCAAGGCTGAGATCTGCCAACTCCTGGCGGAGCATACCTTCGACTGGGAGTATTGGATCGGATCCGATGGTGGGCTGCGCTGGATCTCACCCGCATGCCAAGAGGTGACCGGTTACAGTGCGGATGAGTTCCAGGCCGATCCCAGGCTGTTGGTCGCCATTATGCATCCTCAGGATCGTCACCGCTTCAGCGATCACCTCAGCGGGGAGCCCTCCTGCCAGCCCGGGAGTCAGCTACGTCTGCGTCTTCAGCATGCGAGTGGTGAGGTGCGCTGGATCGAGCATGCCTGCAAGCCGGTCTATTGGCCCGATGGCTCCTTCGCGGGGCGGCGTGTCGTGAATCGCGATGTCACCGACACCATGAAGGTCGAGCAAGCGCTGCGGGAGAGTGAGCATCAGTTTCGGCTGATGTTCGAACTCGCGACCGTCGGCATGGTGGTCGTCGAGCCCAAGACGCGTCGGCTGCTGCGCGTCAATGAACGGCTCTGTCGCTTACTGGGCTATGAGGCTGATGAACTGCTGCGCATGACTTTCAGTGAGCTGACCCACCCTGATGACCTTGCCTTCGATGCCATTCGCTATCAAGGGGCGCTTCATCAGGAGGATACCGACTACTTCGTCGAGAAGCGCTACATCCGTAAGGATGGGCGGGTGATCTGGGCGCTCGTCAACGCGACCTTCATTCGTGATGAGGCGGGTCATCCCCTCCGCGCCCTGGCCGCCATCATCGATATCACGGACAGGCGCGCCGCGGAGGCCCGGGCGCGGGAGCTGGCGGCGGTGGTCGAGTGTTCGTCCGACTTCATCGGCATTGCGAGCCTGGATCGCCGTGGTGCCTATCTCAACGAAGCAGGGAAGAAGCTCGTCGGGCTCGATCCTGACGCCGAGCCTGAAGCCTTCAGGATCGACGACTTCATTCTGCCGGAAGACCTCCCCTTCTTCCGCGAGACCATCATGCGGGCCGTCGAGCGCAGCGGGCGTTGGGCGGGGGAGTTTCGCTTTCGCCATTTCCGCACCCAAGAGCCCATTGCTGTCTTCTACGACGCCCTGCGCATCGACGATCCCGAGACTGGTCGGCCGCTCCAATACGCGACGGTCACACGCGACATTCGCAAGGAGAAGGCGGCCGAGGAGGCACTGCTCGAGGGCGACCGCCGTAAGGACGAGTTCCTGGCCATGGTCGGACACGAGCTGCGCAATCCCATGGCCCCGATCCGCAACGCGGTCGAGATCATTCGCGCCATCGGGATCGGTGAGGATCAACGCATCGCCTGGGCCGTCGAGGTGCTGGATCGCCAGACGGCCCATATGGGGCGATTGCTGGACGACTTGCTCGATGTCTCGCGCATCCTGCGTGACGGCATTGAGCTGGAGTCGCGCGAGATCGCGCTCAGGGACGTCGTGCGGCAGTCCGTGGATGGGGTCCGCGCCATGATGCAGGAGCGCGGCCATCAGTTCCATTACGAGCTGCCGCCAGCGGAAGTGCGTGTCCAAGGCGACCCTGTTCGGCTGTCGCAGATCCTTCTCAATCTCTTGGTTAACGCGGCGAGATACACAGCTAACCAGGGAGAGGTGCGTGTCGATTACGTCTTGGCGGGCGCCGAGGTTGTCGTGGAGATCAAGGATAACGGGCAGGGCATGTCGGAAGCCCAGATCGAATCCATGTTCGGTGCCTTCACTCAAGGCGTACCGCCGCCCGAATCAGCGGCCGGTGGGCTGGGGCTCGGGCTGACCATTGCACGTCGCCTGGCCGAACTCCATGGTGGCAGACTCGAGGCGCTGAGTGATGGGCCTGGACGAGGGGCCGAACTCAGGCTCTACCTGCCGCTGCTCAGCGATGATCGCCTGACAAGCGCAGACACACCTGCCGTGGCACAGGTCGACGCGGGCTGTGCCGAGGCGCTCAAGGTCTTGGTCGTGGACGACAACGCTGACGTGTCAAGCGCCCTGGCGATGCTGCTCGAGATCCAGGGCTACCAGGTGCGGACGGCAAGCTCGGGTCATGAGGCGCTCGACCTGGTCAGCGACTTCAGGCCGCGTCTTGCGCTACTGGATATCGGACTCCCGGGGATGGACGGCCTGGAGCTAGCGCGGCGGTTGCGCCAGCGTTACCCGGATCCGGGTCGTCTGATGCTCGTCGCCTTGACCGGGCTCGGCCATGAGCATGCTCGCGAGCGCTCGCTTGCTGCCGGCTTCGATGATCACTTGGTCAAGCCCCTAGAGCAGAGCACACTGCGCGCGCTCTTGGCTCGGCTGTCCTGCTAGACGCGCGTGTCCTGCGAGACGCGCGTGTCCTGCTAGACGCGCGCCGAGGGTCAGTGCCGATGCTCGGCGACCCGCATGCTGGATGCGGCGGCCATATCGAGGAGCCCCCGCATGAGTGAGGCGCGCTCCGACGTTTGCAGCGTCTCGATCAAGGCCTGTTTGTCCTCGGGACTGAGGGGGAGATGGGCGCAGAGCAGGTTGATGAGTTCGCCGTCGGCCATCTTCTCGATGTCGTCCCAGGGGATCTCGACACCGCGCAGGCTGCAATAGCTCTTCAGTGAGCTGAGAAAGCCCTCGCGATCGCCGATCGCTTGGCCTTCGTCGCTGTGGTAGTCGGCGGCGAATCGCTCCCAATCTGCCTTCACGCGCCTGTGGCCGTCGCGCTCATCCAGTTCCTTCGAGACCTGGAAACGGCACACGCCGGTCAGGACCAAGACGATGCGGCCGTCGGTCGTTTCGCTGTAGGAGGTGATGCGCCCGGCGCAGCCAACGCGGTGGATCGCGGGTGTGTCCTCCATCATGGTCTCGCTCGTCGGTTGTATCATTCCGAGCAGATGATTCGACGCCAGGCTGCTGAACACCATGTTGATGTATCTGGGCTCGAAGATGTTGAGCGGAAGCTGGACGCCCGGCATCACCACGGCCCCCGCGAGTGGAAAGATCGGAATCTCGCTCGGGAGATCCGAGAACTTGGGAAAGAAGGGATTGCGAGTCATCATGTATTCCGGGCTCCGACGGGCTGTCACCCCCCGATGCGAGGGGCCGACGCAGATTGGCCTTGTGTTGCGGCCTTAAATGGGGTGTCAATCACGGTTCTACAGCCCGGTAAAGGCGGTGGGCTTCTGCTTCGAGGTCATGCGGAAGGGTGCGAGTCTTGCCTACACCTGGACCGCTGCGGAAAAGGGGCGAGCCATCTTGGAGGCGGCCGCTGGCGAGTCGCGGCAGCTCGGCGATACCGAGGGGGCGATTCGGCTGCTCAGCGACGCTCCCCTGGCGAGCGCTGATCGCCCTCGATGCGGTGAGATCAATGCCTGATACGGCGTTCGTGCAGCGTCGCCGCGCGCGATGCCTCGAGAGCCTCTGCGACATCAATCTTTTGCTGGTCTGCTTTCTCTCCGCTCCCGCTCACCTGCAATCCCGACCCACTCACTTGGTGGAAATGGTTCAAGCTGGCCGCACAATCAGCGGTCAGATGCGCGCCCGGCGTTGATCGGTTCGTCCGCGCATCAACCCTGAAAGGCGGCCCTTTGCGACCTGAGTGGGACGTTTAGGGCAGAGTAACCGATCGAGCAACTGGATCAATTCGGCTGGGCGCGCGGCGTTGGAGCCCAACGGCGTCGGAGCCCACCAACGAGGAAACCATGCAGGAAACGCCAACCACGCAGGACGGGGCCGATGATTTGCGCAATGCGCTGAGTGCAGATTTCAGGCGCGTCCGAGCCTTCTCGGAGAGACTGTGCGAGCCCCTGGTGACCGAGGACTATGGTCTGCAAACGGTCGTGGAGGCGAGTCCGCCCAAGTGGCACTTGGCGCACGTGTCCTGGTTCTACGAGACCTTCTTACTACGCCCCTTCCTAGCGGGCTATCGCGTCTTCCATCCGCGGTTCGAATACCTCTTCAACAGCTATTACGAGCAGACTGGCGCCGGCTTCTGGCCGCGTGCGGAGCGCGGGCTGCTGTCTCGCCCGACGGTTGCCGAGGTCTACGACTACCGCCACCATGTCGATGCGGCGATGCTTCGGCTCCTTGCCGAATGCAATGCATCGGACTGGCCACGGGTCGCCATGCGCTTGCAGATTGGTCTGAATCACGAGCAGCAGCATCAAGAGCTCCTCGTCACCGACATCAAGCGCCATTTCGCCTATAACCCGCTGCGCCCTGCTTACATCCAAGACCTGCCCCAGTCACCTATCGCGGATCCCGTGCCCTTGGGCTGGAGGGCGTTCGAGGGCGGCGTTGTGAGCTTGGGCCTTGAAACCAGCGGTCCGCACGAGGCCTTCGGCTATGACAACGAGCGCCCCCGGCACCGGGCCTTCCTCGAGCCCTTCGCGCTTGCGGATCGCCCGGTGACCAATGGTGAGTATCTCGAGTTCATTGGCGATGGTGGTTATGAGAACCCGGCGCTCTGGCTCTCGGACGGCTGGGCCGAGGTGCAGGCGCGAGGCTGGCGTTGTCCGCTCTACTGGGAGCAGGTGGACGGCGCATGGCAGCTCATGACGCTGTCCGGGATGCGTCCGCTGAATCCTGCGGAGCCCCTTTGTCACCTGAGCTACTACGAGGCCGAGGCCTTCGCGACCTGGGCGGGGAAGCGGCTGCCTACGGAGGCCGAGTGGGAGCATGCCGCCGAGGAGGCTGATATCACGGGTAACTTTGTCGACGACGGCTGGCTGCATCCGCGTCCTGCACCCGAGGGTGAGGGGCTCAAGCAGCTCTTCGGGGATGTCTGGGAATGGACCGGCTCCGCCTACTTGCCCTATCCGGGCTATCGTGCGCCGGCCGGCGCGCTCGGGGAATACAACGGCAAGTTCATGTCGAACCAAATGGTGCTCCGCGGTGGCTCTTGTGCCACTTCGCTGGACCACATCCGCCCGACCTACCGCAACTTTTTCTATCCAGTCGAGCGCTGGCAGTTCAAAGGATTCCGACTCGCGGAGACACTCAGATGATGCAAACCGCTGCAGCAGCAGCCTATCGGAACACAGAAAATTCAGCCCGAGAAGATGCTGCGGATTCGGCAGGGCCGACGCCAGACGCCCGGGTCAGCTTTTACGATGATCATCCGACGATCGCCGATCTGCGCGAGGAAGTTCTCCTGGGCTTGGGACGGTCGCCGAAACGGCTTTCACCGAAGCTGTTCTACGACCAGCGTGGCTCGAAACTCTTCGACGCCATTACCGAGCTGCCCGAGTATTATCCGACCCGGACCGAGATCGGCATCCTGGATGTCTACGGCGAGGAGATGGCCGATCGCTTGGGGCGTGAGAACGTCCTCATCGAGCTGGGCAGCGGGAGCAGTCTCAAGATTCAGACCTTGTTGACGGCCTTGCGGCCGGCTGTCTATGTGCCCGTCGATATCTCCAAGGAACATCTGCTGGAGTCCGCTCAGGCCTTGGCCGAACGCTTCCCTGATCTGCGGATTCGCGCCGCCTGCGCCGACTACTCCGGGTCCTTCAAGCTGCCGCTGGATTCCGGCTGGACCCAGCTCGCGGCCTTCTTTCCCGGATCCAGCATCGGCAACTTCGAGCCATCCGAGGCACGGGCGCTCCTGCAGCGCGTGGCTGCAGTGCTCGGGCAGGGCGGCCGGCTGCTCATCGGGGTCGACCTGCGCAAGGATCCGAGCATCCTGAACGCGGCCTACAACGACGCCCAGGGGGTTACCGCCGCGTTCAACCTGAATCTGCTCACCCGGATCAATCGCGAGCTGGGCGCCGACTTCGAGACGAGCGACTTTCGGCACAAGGCCTTCTTCAACGTCGAGGTCAGCCGGATCGAGATGCATCTGGAGAGCTTATGCGACCAGGTTGTGCGGGTCGCTGGGCGCGAGATTCCCTTCGGCAAGGGCGAGACCATTCATACCGAGTGCTCCTATAAGTACAGCATCGCGGATTTTCAGTGCCTTGCACGAGACGCCGGTTTCGAGTCGGAGCAGGTTTGGACGGATCCCGAGCAGCTTTTCAGCGTGCATTGTCTGCGCGTCGATAGCTGAAGGCGACCGGCTGGTTGCCTTGTCCAGACGAGGCCGGCGATGCGCCAGCCTTTGAGGATGCCCGCTCGCGCCAACCACCGGGGTTCCCTATGAAGGATATGGTTTTTGTTCGCCGCGCTCGGGCGGGGTAGTATCCGCACCACATTGCCCTGTTTCGGCCGTCGGTATCGAGTACTACCCCAATGAACGATTTGACCCAAGAACAGACGCTGGAGCGTGATGTCCAGCTCTTTACGGCACTCCTTGGCGAGGTCTTGCGCGAGCACAGTCGCAAGCGCGTCCTCGTCATCGTGGAGCGGCTGCGCGACGGCTTCATGCAGCTGCGGGAGGAGGAAGACGCGGAGCTGCGCGACAAGCTCATGAAGCGCATCGAGGGGCTGGATCACCAGACCCTGTCGGAGGTGATTCGCGCCTTCACCATCTATTTCGGCCTGGTGAACGTCGCCGAGGAGCTAAATGCCCACCTGGGCCGCATGGATCTGATCTCCGCTGGCGAGCGGCTCTGGATCGGCTCCTTTGATGACACGATTCGCAAGTTCGCGGAGGAGGGTGTCAGCCCCGAGAACTTCCAGAGTCTATTGGAGCACTTGGTCTATCTGCCGGTGTTCACCGCGCATCCTACCGAGTCCAAGCGCAGGACCATTTCCGATACCTTTCGCCGCATCTTCCTCGTCGGCCAGGATCTGCATCGGCGCAAGCTCAACGAGGAGGAGCTGGAAGAGAAGCTGCAGGAGATCCTCACCCATATCCAGATCCTCTGGAAGACGGACGAGGTGCGGGTGCACAAGCCGCAGGTGATGGAGGAAGTCCAGCAAGGGCTCCATTTTTTCCGCGAATCCCTCTTCGATGCGGTGCCCTTGGTCTACCGCTTTCTGGAGAAAGCGGTGCGTCGCAATTATGGGGCGACATGCGGGATCCGGGTGCCCAGCTTCATCCGCTTCGGCTCTTGGATCGGTGGTGATCGCGACGGCAATCCCTTCGTCAAGCCCGAGACCACGGAACTCGCGGTGCGCATGCATGCTGAGCTGGTGCTGGAACTCTATCTGGAGCGCATCAAGGGTCTCAGGCGGATGCTCAGCCACTCCAGCGCCCTCTGTCAGCCCTCCCCCGAATTCCTCGACAGCCTGGACGCCGACGAAGACTACTGGGTCGATACTATGGGGCAGCGCCAGCGGCTCTTCCTCTATGAGCCCTATCGACGCAAGCTGGCGATGATGAGTCACCGCCTAAGGGCGAACTTGGACCGCGTGCTGGCGCGGATGGAAGGGCGGGACTATGAGGGACTGCCCGAGGGCTACAGCGACGAGCGGGACTTCCTCAACGATCTCTATCTCATCCGCGACTCACTGGTGCATCATGGCGACGCCAACGCCGCGCGGGGGCCGCTGCAGGACTTGATCCGGCTGGCAGAGACCTTCGGCTTTCACCTGGTTCATCTGGATATCCGTCAAGAGTCGACACGGCACACCGAAGCGGTTACCGAACTCTTCGCGCGTCAGGCCGGGGCGCCCTACTACCAGGCGTTCACCGAGGAGCAGCGACTCATGGCACTGGCCGAGGCCATCGCCCATCCGCATCCCTTTGTCATCGACAAGGCGACACTGACCGCCGAGACTCGGGAGACGCTGGAGGTCTTCGAGGTCGTCGCGCGGATGCGCGCCGAGATTGGTGAGAAGGCCTTCGGTCAGTACGTGATCTCCATGACCCATTCTGCTAGCCACGTCATGGAGGCGATGTTGCTGGCGCGCCTGGCTGGGCTGGTTGGCAAGGATGCCGAGGGCTGGTTTTGCAGCATCCAGGTGTCGCCGCTGTTCGAGACCATCGACGATTTGAGCCATATCGAGCAGGTCATGCAGACGCTGCTCGACAATCCGACCTACCAAGGACTTCTCAAGGCGTCCGGGAATCAGCAAGAGGTCATGCTGGGCTACTCCGATTCCTGCAAGGATGGCGGCATCCTGTCCTCGAGCTGGAATCTCTTCGAGGCGCAGAAGAAGGTGATCGCACTGGCGGACGATCGAGGCGTTGCCTGCCGGCTTTTCCACGGTCGCGGTGGTACTGTGGGGCGCGGGGGCGGTCCGACTCATGAAGCCATTCTGGCGCAACCCGTGGATACCGTGCATGGCCAGATCAAGTTCACCGAGCAGGGTGAGGTGCTGTCCTACCGCTATTCCAATCCAGAGACCGCGCGCTACGAACTCACCCTGGGGATCAGCGGGCTCATCAAGGCGAGCCGCTGTCTGATCGAGCCTCCGCAGGAAGAGCGTAACGACTACTTGGGGATCATGGATGAGCTGGCGCGCTATGGCGAAGAGGCCTATCGCAAGCTGGTGCGTGAGACCGACGGCTTCCTCGACTACTTTTACGAATGCACGCCTCTCGATGGCATTGCGCTGCTCAACATCGGCTCGCGACCCTCGCACCGCAAGAAGGCCGACCGCTCGCTCGGCTCGATTCGGGCAATTCCCTGGGTCTTCGGTTGGGGCCAGTCGCGCCACACGCTGCCGGCGTGGCTGGGCATCGGCTATGCCATCGAGCGCTATCGCGGCACTGACGTCGAACGTTTGGCGAAGCTACAGAAGATGTACCAGGAGTGGCCTTACTTCCGTGCCTTGCTGTCGAATACCCAGATGTCGCTGTTCAAGGCCGAGATGCGCATCGCCCGCGAGTACCTCCGACTCGCGGAGAATCAAGAGCAGGCGATGACCATCTTCAAGATTATCGAGGACGAGTACAGGCGCACCCTGACGCAGGTGCTGAATGTCTCGGGTCTGCGAACGCTCATGGAGGAGACGCCCGACCTGCAACACTCGCTCGCCCGCCGCAACATCTACCTTGACCCGCTCAACCACATTCAGGTGGCGGTCCTCGAGCGCTATCGCGCAGAGGAGGATGAAGAGAAACGCGAAGCCTGGCTCGACCCTCTACTGCGTTCCATCAACGCGGTCGCGGCGGGCATGCGCAACACCGGATAGCCGCTGCGAATGACACCTCTTATCGAAGCCCGGGATCTTGTACGCCTCTATCCAGGTGTGCGCGCCGTGGATGGCATCAGCTTCGCCGTCGAGATGGGGCAGTGCTATGGCTTGCTCGGTCCCAATGGCGCGGGCAAGACGACGACGCTTGAGATGTTGGAAGGGATTCAGGCGCCGACCTCGGGCACGATTCTCTTCAAGGGCCAACCCCTGAACCGCACCCATGCCGAATCCATCGGCATCCAGTTCCAAGCGACGGCGCTGCAGGAGTTTCAGACGGTTGGTGAGTCACTGGAGATGTTCGCCAGCCTCTATCGCCAGAGCGCGGATCGCGACGAGCTGATTCGCCTGTGCAATCTCGGTGACATCTTGGATCGCGACACGCGCAAGCTCTCGGGTGGCCAACGCCAGCGGCTGCTGCTCGCGATCGCCTTGGTCAACGATCCGGAGCTGGTCTTTCTCGATGAGCCGACCACTGGCCTGGATCCTCAGGCGCGCCGCAACTTTTGGGGTTTGATCGAGCGCGTGCGACGGCGCGGGACCACGGTGATCCTGACGACCCACTACATGGAGGAGGCCGAGCGGCTCTGCGATCACGTTGCCATCGTGGATCGTGGCCGCATCATCGCCGCGGGCCGTCCCGCGGAGTTGGTTCGACAGCACTTTCCTGCGCGCGTGATTCGCCTGCCGGATACCGCGTGGCCGGACCAGACGCCCTTGCTCGAGGGCGCACTCGCCGGCAACGGCGAGATCGAGCTGTACGCGGAAGACCTGTCCGCGATGCTCGCCGAGCTGGAGCGCATTGGCGCTGACTTGAGCGAGCTGCGCGTGGCGACACCCAATCTCGAGGATCTCTTCTTGAAGCTTACCGGCCACGCGCTCAGGGCTTGAATCATGCTGAAGCGCATCATCACTGTGCTCGTCGCCAGAAATCGCGAGTTCTATCGGGATCGCGCGGGGCTGGGCTGGAACCTGCTCATGCCTATTCTGATGGTGTTGGCCTTCGCCTTCATCTTTCAAACCGATGAGAAGGGACTCTTGAAGGTCGGCGTCATCGCGCCGGACGGCGACCTCACGGCGGTCGAGTCCCCATTGTTGGCACTGAAGCATCTGACCTTCGTCGCCTTCGACGCGCCCGAAGCTGCCATCCTCAAGATCGAGCGCCACCAGCTGGACCTGTTGCTGGATCTGCGCGCGAGCCCGAGCTATTGGGTGAATCTCAATTCCGCCAATGGCTATCTCGCGGAGCGGTTGCTGCTGGGGGCCTATAGCGCGCTTCCGGAGGGGATGCCGCGGCGCGCCACGGTCACCGGTGAGGCCCTAAGGTATGTCGACTGGGTGCTTCCCGGGGTACTGGCGATGAATGTCATGTTCTCCAGTCTTTGGGGTGTCGGATGGGTGATCGTGCGCTATCGCAAGAACGGCGTGCTCAGGCGCCTCAAGGCGACGCCGCTGCGGCCCTGGGAGTTTCTGACCGCACAGGTGGTCTCACGCCTCTTTGTGGTGCTGAGTGCGAGCCTGATCGTTTATCTCGGTGCCGAGCTGGTGCTGGATTTCCCGATGCGCGGATCCTTCATCGCGCTGGGGCTCGTCTATGTGGCCGGCGCCTTGTGCACCATCAGTCTGGGGCTCATCGTCGCCGCACGTCTGCGCACCGAGGAGGTGGCGGATGGTCTGCTGAATCTCATCTCCTGGCCCATGCTGTTGCTGTCAGGCGTGTGGTTCTCGATGGAAGGGACGAGTGCCTTGGCGCAGTCCTTCTCGCGGCTGCTGCCCCTCACGCATTTGGTCGAGGCGGCGCGTAAGGTGATGATCGATGGGGCGGGGGTCGTGGATGTGCTGCCTCAGGTCGGGCTGCTGCTCGTGCTCGCCGTGTTCTTCCTGGGCCTTGCGACCTGGATGTTTCGCTGGGAGTAGATTTTCGCTGGGAGGCGGTCGGGGAGGCGGTCTGAGGTCGGTCTTGTGACGTTGCAGGGGGCATCTTTCCACATGCCCCCTGGTTGCTGATCGCTATCCCTTCGGTGTGCTCAACACCTTGACCTCAACCTTGGCGACGCCGCGCTTGACGATGCCGAGCTTGCGAGCGGCGGCTTTTGACAGATCGATGATGCGCCCCTTCACGAATGGGCCCCTGTCGTTGACCTTGACGACGATGCTCCGGCCGGTCTTGGTATCCGTCACGCGCACCTTGGTGCCAAGCGGGAGCGTCTTGTGCGCGGCGCTTAGGCGATTCTTATTGTAGATCTGGCCGCTGGCGGTCTTATTGCCGTTCAGGCTGTCATGGTAGTAAGACGCGACGCCCTTTTGCGTCTGACCAGGCGTGGCGCTCGCGGCCAATGCAGTGGTGGCGAAGGGTACGAAGCTGGCCAGTAGTGCAGCCGTGAAAAGCGTTTTTCTCATGCAGGAAACCTCATTCATCAAGGGCGCATCCCCTGTCGCGCGTGCTTGGGATGCCTCTAATGCTGTAATGAGGCGCGATTCTAGGGAAAACCCTATGTGGGGTAAACCCTGAATTCGTCAGATATCGTGAAAGCGCGTGGTCGCTCCAAGGTGTCGCGCGAGGTTTTCCAGGAGGTTCCGAGATCCGGAACCATCACTGAAAGCCGGGTTAAGACTCCCTCCCCAGTCCGACGGCTGGCTTGTCTGTTTGGCTCTGAGAAGCTGTCTGGAAACTCCTAGGGAGGCTTCGCCTCAGACCGACGAGTCATGCCGTCGGGATCGCTATCGGGATCGGAATCGCTATCGTCGGTTCGATCCCGATCCCGATCCCGATCCCGATCCCGATCCCGATCCCGACGGGCCTTGGATGGTCGGAAGCTTCATCGAAATTTGACTCATCTGCGAGCATTTTGCGCCCTCAAGGATCCTCGGAGCCTCTACGATGATTTCCAGACAGCCTCTGAGCCCCGCCCTAGGCCTCGCGGCTGACGGATTGATCGACGGCCGCGGTCGTCTCGCAGCCCATATCGGACATGGGGCCGATGAGGTCGGCTGAAAGGTGCTGCCAGGCACTGGTCAGGGAAACCAGCACCGAGGCTAAGTAGGGAATGGCCTGGACGACGAGCACGGCGACCCAGATGCGCACATCCAACATAAAGGCATCATCCCGCAACATGACCCCAAAGGCTGCGAGTAGGAAGGCGAAGGCCAGCAGCGCTTCCTCCCGGGCATCACCCAGGGCGCGAATGACGGCGGGTGCTTCGGCCATCTTGGGGGTGCGGAAGAAGCCCAGCTTGCCCGTGACCAGCCCCCCGAACATGGCGCGGGCGATGGTGTGGGAGAGCGCGAGGCCCGCGAGTCCGGCCGCGAGGCTCTGCCGGAAGGTCGCAATGACGCGGCGACGATAGAGGAAGAGGCTCTTTGACATCTTGAAGCCGAAGAGCACGAGCGGTATCAGGGCGATCGACATATAGGGCGGGGTGACCTGGAGCGGGTAGAGCACCATGGCTACGGACCAGGCCAGCGCCGCGAAATTGAACAAGAGGTTGAAGCCATCCGCGAACCACGGCAGCCAGCCGGCCACGAAGTGATAGCGCTGGCCAGCGGATAAGGCCGTCTTGCGCGTTCCGAAAAGCTCGCGCCAGTGGCGCAGCAAGATGCGTACTGCTCCATAGGCCCAGCGATAGCGCTGCTTTCTGAAATCGGCAAAGGTATCTGGCATCAGCCCGCGGCCGTAGGTACAGGGGATATAGAGCGCCTTGTAGCCGGCCTCGAACAGCCGCAGTCCTAGCTCTGCGTCTTCGGTGATGCACCACTCGGCCCAGCCCTGCATCTCATCGAGCGTCTTGCGCCGGATCATGGTCATGGTGCCGTGCTGGATGATGGCGTTGCGCTCGTTACGGGTCACCATGCCGAGGTGAAAGAAGCCCCGGTATTCGGCCATGCACATCGCCTTGAAGGCGTTCTGATGGGCGTCGCGGTAGTCTTGGGGAGCTTGTGCGATGGCGACCTCGGGGTCCGCGAAGGCCGGTACCAGGTGGCGCAGCCACGCGGGTTTGACGATGTAGTCCGCGTCGATGACGGCGACCACCTCGGCCATGGGGCTGGTCTCGCGCAGTGCGAAGTTGAGGGCGCCTGCCTTGTAGCCGGCCAAGGGATCCACGTGGAAGAAGCGAAAGCGCTCGCCGAGCTGCGCGCAATAGTCCCGCACGGGTTGCCAGACTGCCGGGTCCTTGGTGTTGTTGTCGATCACCAGGACCTCGAAGTAGGGATAGTCCAGGGCCGCGAGGCCGTCCAGCGTCTCTTTCAAGAGTTCTGGCGGCTCGTTGTAGGCCGGAACATGGACAGACACGAACGGCAGTTGATCGTCCGGGACGGCACGCAGCGGGAAGGGGCGGCGCCACTGACGCAGCCACACGGATTCCGCCCACTCATGGGCCTCTGCCATGAGGAGCACGATCACACCGACGCCGCCGATCAAGAGCAGAAGCCCCACGGCAGTGGTTGCCGGTGTCATGTACTGACGGGTGTAGTCGTAGACGATCCACACGGCAGCGGTCGAGATCGCGTAGGTAATGAGCGCCAGGAAGCTCTTGCCGCGCTTCGAGAGGGTCGAGCTGTCGCGGTAAAGGAAGGCGAGCAAGAGGACCCCGATAACGACGGATAGACCCGCGAGTTCGCGCCAGTGTGGGATGCGCACGACGGGCTTGGTGAAATCGAACTTGGGCTCGCGGTTGGAGTTGTAGACACCCCAGTAGGTGCCCGTCGCGCCCTCGGTCTTCAGCTTCCAGAGCTGATCGAAGGCCTCCATGACGTAATAGACGTAGTGCTCTGCCTCGGCCTTGGCGAGGAAGCGGCGCAGGAAGCGCGTTTGGTTGGCCGGCGAGGCCTCGGCGCCGCGGTTGCGCCGTCCATTGCTCGGCCAACCGACCTCGCCAATGATGATCGGCTTGTTGGGGTAAGCCTCTTTGACCTGGTCGTAGCGGCTGACCGCATAGTCCACGGCTTGGTCGAGCGGGACACCTTCCCAGTAGGGCAGCAGATGGATGGTGATGAAGTCGACGTGCTCGACCAGCTCCGGGTACTTGAGCCAGACATGCCAAGGCTCGGCGGTGCTGACCGGCAGCCAAGTCAGTTTGCGCACGCGCTCCAGATACTCGATCAGCTCCGCGACCTCGACGTCGTCGCGCAGAATGGCCTCGTTTCCAACCATGACACGGACGACATTGCGGTTGCCCTTCGCCAGGACCTCCCTCAGCCGCTCCAGCTCTTGCTCGTTGTCCTCTCGCCGGTCGCCGATCCAGGCGCCCAAGGTGACGTTTAGGCCGTGCTCGGCAGCGAGGCTTGGTACAGCCCCGAGGGTGCCCTCTAGGGTGTAGGTCCGCACGGCATGGACCTTTCCTTCCAGCAAGGCGAGATCGCTCTCGATATCCTCGACGGAAGGAAAGCGATCCTGGCTCGGATCGTCATCGGCCTGCATCGGCGAGAAGGAAAAGCCCTGAATCCGACTGGGCCATGTCGGCTCCTCGTTGGGTCGGTTCAAGAGCCACCAAGCCGCGACCGTCAGCAGGGCGATCAGGATGGGAATGAGGATGTTGATCGAGCGGTTCATGGTGCGGCTCGGCTACTCTGGATCATGAGTGCGGTGTCTGGATCGCAGAGTCTACAGTGAGACGCGCCGCTGGTCGCGATGGACTGCCTGCAAGTGCGGAGTTGCTGAAGGGGAGGGGCGTCGAGTCAGCGGACTGAAACCGCGGGCCTTGTTCTCGACTTCGCGCGGAACGAAAAACGCCTCGACCTGAGTCGAGGCGTTGATTTGGCCATGCCTGGTGGGCTGCGAATCGGCTGAAATCGCAAGCCCTAGCTCACCGATGCAGGCTCAGGAGGCGTGGCTGCGTTGCCGATAGCCGATGCCTACGAAACCGAGCACTGCAGACCCAAACAGCCAAGCCGCCGCTGGCAGCGGGACTGCGGATACAGTCATGCCCGAGATCTTGAAGCTGTCGTCACGGTCTCCGATCTTTGCAAAGAAGCGCCAGAGGCTGTCGGGGGCCAGGCTTGACAGTGCAATTGTTAGTTCGCTTCCCCCGCTTCCCCCGCGATTATTTTGATGAGTTAGGTTGCCATCCCAAACTGAGCCGGACGAGTAGGATATGTCGGCATCGCCGTAGCGCGCGAGCGTGATGGTCTCCACCGTCACATCCAAGCTGCCGAAGTCGAATAGCACGAAATCATCGGGCCCTGAGTTATCCACCGTGTGCGAGTTGTCTCCCGAGAACTGGACGCCCAGACCAGGTTCCCATTGGCCCAGGCTAACCTGATCGTTGGTACTTCTTGAGCGGGTCCACCCACTCGCATCAACCGAGACGGTCCCGGTGGTGTCGGTGAAGGTCGCTGTGTTTCCGATCGAGCCATTTCCGCCTGAAAAATCAAAAGTGTATGTGGCTGCCTCCGCAACAGAGACACTGAGGAAAGCCAGTGTAAGTGCAGCGCGCGTCAAGGTTTTTCGTTGCTTCATTATCGTTGATCCAAAAGATTCTGACGGTTTTCACTGGTCGCCCTTCGTCTTGCCTCGCCTGCTTTCTTGCAGAGAAGCTTCCGTGAGCTACCCACTAAGGAGGTTCGAGTTGGTCCCTTTAGCACGCAGCGTGCCCAAAGCTAAACGCAGGACAGTCGCTAAGGGTGTGAATTACGGATCTGTAAGGATATTTAGTCTTGAAGGGGCAATTTAGGAGCCTTAATGCCTAGGGACGTCAAGGCCAAAATGGTACAAATATGTCGCATAAAAGTGACTATTGAGTCAGGTTTGTGTGACGGATTTGTTCGGCCTGGGTGCATGTGACGCCGACGCTCATGCTGACGAGAAAATCTTTAGGAAATTCTCGGCATCATGGAAAGATTTGGATCCTGAGTAAGTGGGTCCAGCTGCGTGGGATGCCGGGGCGCCTGGAGACATCCCTTGCCGGTCGGACGCCTTTTCGCCGGTGAAGGGTAGCCGGCCCAGAGTGTCGATGCATTCCATGCCGACCCTGACGCGTCGCGAGGCGTTGGTCAGTCCTCTGATTCCTCGTATCGGTAGCCAACGCCATACACGGAGTGGATAAGTTCGCGGTCAGGGACGAGTTCAGCAAGCTTGCGCCTCAGCTTCTTGACGTGACTATCGATGGTTCGATCGGAGACGACGCGGTGATCCTTATAGATGCGATCCATCAGCCGGTCGCGCGAGAAGATGCGGCCGGGGGATTCGTGCAGTGTCTCTAGGAGCGCGAATTCGACTGCTGTGAGTTCGATCTCTCTGTCCTCGCAGCGCACCCGCAGTCGATCTGGCAGGAGCGTGAGGGGGCCTAGGGAGCGGCTTTGGCTGCTTTGAGCCGTGCGTCTAAGCACGGCCTTGACGCGGGCGACCAGCTCACGGGGACTGTAGGGCTTGCAGACATAGTCGTCGGCGCCAAGTTCGAGGCCGAGGAGGCGATCGATTTCTTCGATCCGCGCGGTGGCCATGATGATGGGCACTTGGCTCTCTGCGCGGATCTCCTTGCAGATGGTCAGGCCATCCTTTCCTGGGAGCATCAGGTCCAGGAGGATGAGGTCTGGTTGCTCGCCGCGGGTCCATTCGACAGCGCCGGTGCCTTCCTTCAAGCGATGGACGCTGAAGTCTGCTGCCTTGAGGTAGTCGGCGACGAGGGTGGCGAGGCGTTCCTCGTCCTCGACAATCAGAATGAGTGGCTTGTTGCGGTTGGTCATAGTTGCAGGGGCTTGAGCTTCTTCTTGCGAATGCGCGCATAGCTGGCGACAGGCAGCGTTATGCGCAGCCAAAGGCCGCCCGTTGGCGAGGGATGGGCGGAAATGGTGCCGTCGTGGGCGTCTACGATGTTCTTGACGATGGCGAGGCCGAGGCCGGAACCGCCGGTGTGTCGGCTCCGCGAGGCATCAACACGATAGAGCCGATCGAAGAGCTTCGAGAGTGCCTCCGTCGGCACGTCGGGTGGCGTGTCCTGAAAGTCGATGAGGACTTCTTTGTCGCGGCGGCTTAGCGCGATGCTGAGGCCCCCGCCGGGGTCGGTGTATTGCTGACTGTTGCTCATCAGGTTGCGGAAGAGCTGCGAGAGGCGTTGGGCGTCGGCATGGACGTAGACGGGCTCAGTCGGCTCAATGTTGAGCGCGAGCGTTAGGTCGGCGTCTGAGAATGACCGGCGGAACGCATCGGCGTCTGAGGCCAAGACGTCGACGACGTCAGTTTCTTCCATCCGGTATCCAAGCGCGCCGAGATCGGATGTCGAGAGTTCATAGAGATCGTCGACAAGGCGCCCGAGCCGCAGGGTGTCGCCGTGCAGCGTATCCAAAGCGCTGCGATCGAAGGGGCGCATGCCGTCTTGTAGCGCCTCGATCTCGGCGCGCAGTAGGGCGATGGGTGTACGCAGCTCGTGCGAGATGTCGGCTGCCCAGCGTCTGCGTGCGCGCTCGTTCTTGTCGAGTGCGGCGGCTAGGGCGTTGATGTCGCCGCCGAGCCGGGCAATTTCGTCACTACCGTAGGTCCGCACGCGGGCGCTGAAGTCGCCCGTGGCCAGGCGTCGTGCTGTGTCTTGAAAACTGCGTACCGGACGGACAAAGCGAACCGAGAGCGGATAGGCGAGGGCGGCTGACAGCAGCAAGGTAGCCAAGGCGATCATCCAGAGGCGGTCTCCCTGGGTGGCGCGGAAGCGCAGCTCCGCAGACTCCGGAATGGGCGATCCCGGCAGCAGGGCGAGTTCTCCGATCGTCTCATCCTCGAGTTCGAGTGGGATGCGGCGCGCATCCGCGATGAAGGGCTCCCGGCCGTAGAGCACCTTGCCATGCGCATCCAGAAGCATGAGTCGCAGCTCGAGGGGTGCGGGGCGCTCGCGATTGCTCAGATGATCCAGCGCCTCATGGGGCGGCCAGACGCCAGCCGGGGGCTGGGCGTGCCGCATCCATGGTGGGCGGCGATCCAGTCGTCCGGGCTCGGGGCCGATCTCGAAGAAGGGCTCGCGCCGACCGACGAGTGCGCTTACCCACAGGCTCGGGCTTTCGAGCAGCGGCTCCCAGGACAGCTGGCGGCGGTAGATATCGACGAGTCGATCCGCGATGCGATTGATTCTGTCCTGCTCTCGCGCGTCGGCGAGTTCGACCAGGCCGCGCTGGAAGGACCACTGGACCACAGCGTGCGAGCCGACGAGGACCACGAGACAGGCGAAGAGTATGGTGAGGAACAGCTTGGAATGGATCGACATCCGCATGCTCGGATAATCGTCATCCAGCTTGCAAGAAAGATGGACTCTACCGCGACGGGCACTGCTGCGTGCGAGAAAATCGCTTGCAGTGGAGCCCCAGGGCGCACTGGCGCCTGCGTACTTAACGCTGGGTGTCAGCCCTGTTTGGGAGCAGCGCAGGTGTCATCGTTGACCACCGTCAGTGCGCTACGATGACAAGCGGTCGCAGCCGAAATACAATCCCCTGATTCCAGTAGGCTAACTGCATCCACTGCGGCATTGCCACTGTGGCATTGATAGCGCGGATGCACTGCTGAGTCCCGGGCGCTCTCTGTCCTTGCGTCTCAATGAGGCTGCTTGCCTCCACGCAAGGCCGCTCTCCCCAACCCGAATCACATCTATATAGAGAGGAAATGCTCGTGAAGTTTGCGGCGAAAAGAACTTGGCCTGAGAAGGCGTCGTCCTGGGAGCATGAAGGCGACGCAGACAGCGTTGAAGCCTTCGCGGCGGAGTTCGCCGCGATCGAGCAGCTGCCGGTTGACACCGAGCTTGTTGTCATGACCAAGGATGACGGCGGCCCGAGCCCTCGGTTCATGAAGATTGTCGGTACTTCTCCCTACGCCTTTGAGTCTGCCGAGCCCAAGACGCAGGCAGCATCCCCGGAGCCGTCGGCGCCGGCGGCACCGGACGACGCGGGGCAGGAGGAGGATCCGCCAGTTGGGATGCCAAATCTCAGTCCGGTGATCTCCATGCTTTTTTACATGGGGAAGGTTTCCGTGATCGCCACCCTGGCCATCGCTGTGATGGCGGTGTTCATTACCTACCTAAAAAACTGGCTCGCTTGAGGCTGTGCAGGTCCGTCCCGCCCGGTACGGTCGTTTGGCGATGGTCGAGGCTGCCCTAAAGACCTTTCCCAAGGCCGGAAACTTCACTCGCGTTTTCTCCAGTTTTTGCGCTGGATCAAAAGGATTCGCGAAGCTGGTAAGAGTCTAGTCTTCTGGGCCTTGGCGGATGTAAAACCAGCTTGACATCTCACTGTGTCAAGCTAAGATGACACCCAGGATCGCAGAGGGGTCCTAAAGTTTCAAAGTCCCAAGATTTGGGGCTGGCGTACATCTGGCGGCAAGCTGCCGATTGCTCCACCGCCAGCGTGCAAATGGCGACACTACTTATCGAGTATGGAGGCCTAGCAATGGCTGATATGAAGAGTCTCTCGGGCTTGACCGAGCAGCAGGCAAAAGAATTCCACGAGCAGTTTAAAGTCACCTACACCGCATTTGTCGGTCTGGCAGCTCTGGCGCATCTGTTCGTCATTGCAGCGAATCCTTGGTGGTAATCGGAGATACGAATCATGGCAATTGAGTTCATGGGCTACAAGCCCCTCGAAAATGACTACAAATTCTGGCTGGTCGTCAATCCGTCCACTTGGCTGATTCCGACGCTTCTCGCTGTTCTTGCGACCGCCATTTTGGTTCACGTCGCCGCATTCTCGCTGGAAGATCAGGGTTGGAGTGCTCCGGCTCCTGAGGCAGTCGTGGTTGTCGAGCCTGAGGCTGCTGCTAGCTGATTTGTATCGTCGTGGCAGAGACATTGTCACGGTGGAATAACTGCCGTCTGTAAATACAGAGGCAATTTCATTCATCCCTTTGGGAGGTTTATCGATGGCCGAGCAATCCTTGTCGGGTCTGACCGAGCAACAGGCAAAAGAATTCCACGAGCAGTTCAAAGTGACCTACACCGCCTTCGTTGGTCTGGCGGCTCTGGCTCACCTGTTCGTTATTGCTGCCAATCCTTGGTGGTAATCTAGTTTTAGCTCTCGACTTAAAGAGGTCAATACAATGAGCGACGTTGCAAAACCAAAAAATCCTGAAGACGATTGGAAAATCTGGCTGGTCGTCAATCCTGCTACTTGGCTGATGCCTTACCTGCTGGCTGTGCTCGCTGTTGCGATCGCTGTTCACTGGGTCGTCTTCGCTGTTGGTCTCGGCTGGCACGCTTGATCGTCTAGCGAGATGCGTGGCGACAGCTGTCGCTGCGGTTGGCCGGGCGCGCTTATAAGCGCGCCCGGTTGCGTTTTGGCTCACTGGCCTTGCTCTCCGCCTTCTGCGGTCGTGCTTTAACCTTCTCTGTTCGATTCCTCTCCTCTCCTCTCCTCTCCTCTCCTGTGCTTGGTTTGCTGCGTCCTCTTCGCGAAGACTGGCCGCCTTGTTCTTGTCCTCCGCGTGACCTCAGGCTTGAGTTCCTCAACCTGTCGCCTGCCCAGATTGATTCATGTTGTCGCGAGCCGCTTCAGGAAGCCCCCCCCCTGACTCAGTCGATTGGCCAGTCTCTACCGCGTCTTCTCCCCGACTATTCCCGCTCCAAGAGTGCCCAAAAACAGCGTTTTCCCGGCGTCGGAAGCACAAAATATTGCGCTCGCTCAAGTTGGGCGCGCATTACAATCGAACGCTGTCTAAGGGGCTTGACATATACCCATGTCAAGCTAAGATGACACCCAGGATCTAGACGGGGTCCTGATGTGTTGAACCAGGTTGAGAACCTTCGAGGCCGTCACAGGGCTCCGAACGAGGAAGCAGCAAAGTTCTCAACAGGTTGCGTGAATGTTGATATCAGAATTTACGGAGGCCAAACAATGGCTGATATGAAGAGTCTCTCGGGTTTGACCGAGCAGCAAGCTAAAGAGTTTCACGAGCAGTTCAAAGTGACTTACACTGCGTTCGTCGGCCTGGCAGCTCTGGCGCATCTGTTCGTCATTGCAGCGAATCCTTGGTGGTAATCGGAGATCACGAATCATGGCAATTGAGTTCATGGGCTACAAGCCCCTCGAAAATGACTACAAATTCTGGCTGGTTGTCAATCCTGCTACCTGGTTGATTCCGACCTTCATCGCCCTCGCTGCATTGGCAGTTCTGGTTCACGTCGCTGCGTTCTCGCTTGAGGATCAAGGTTGGCATGCGCCGGCTCCTGAGGCCGTCGAAGCTGCGCCGGCTGAAGCTGCTGCTAGCTGAATTCGTATCGTCGTGGCAGATGTTGCCGCGGTGGAATAGCTGCCGTCTGTAAAGACAGAGGCAATCGCACTAATCCCTTGGGAGATTTACAATGGCCGAGCAATCCTTGTCGGGTCTGACCGAGCAACAAGCAAAAGAGTTCCACGAGCAGTTCAAAGTGACCTACACCGCTTTCGTCGGTCTGGCCGCTCTGGCTCACCTGTTCGTTATTGCTGCCAATCCTTGGTGGTAATCTAGTTTTAGCTCTCGACTAAAAGAGGTCAATACAATGAGCGACGTCGCAAAGCCCAGAAACCCCGAAGACGATTGGAAGATCTGGCTGGTTCTGAATCCTGCTACTTGGCTGATGCCCCTTTTCTACGCCCTGCTGGTTCTGGCCATCGCCGTCCATTGGGTCGTGTTCGCCGTCGGTCTCGGCTGGCAGTGATCCTCTGCAGCTCGGAGCCCGTCATTTCAAGGTGACGTTGGATCCGAGAAGGCGTACGTTGCAGTACGTCGATGCGGTGGATGGGATGCAGAGCAATTCTGCACCTCTCATCCACCGCATGTTTTCTTGAAAGCCCCCTCCGATGCTCTCTCCTCCGCATTCACAAGGCGCTATGACCTCCTTCTGCCTGGGAAGATAGGGTTGTAATTTTGGCTTGACCGTTGTTTCCATGGGCCGATTTCCCCGCGCCGCTCTGAAAACCTCTGTGTGTCCCTGATGAGTGCGCGCCGGAGTTGATCTCATCCCTTTCAATGCAGCGCGCAGGGGCGTAACATCGCGATTTTTCGGCGGTATGGCTCCATAGGCCTGCCTTTTCGTTTGGACCTTCTGCGGGTTTTGTGTGAGATTTTGCCGGACCGCCTGCTTGCGATCTGCTGTAGGTCTCAGCCCCGTTTCAACTCCGGAGTAGAGATTCGGCATGAGTGAGTCTGTAGATCCACGGTTGCTTGCGTGGCGTGTGTTGGTTAAGAAGATGTTGCCGTTCGCCGATGTGGCGACGCCGGACCTACCCCTGAAGCGACTCTTAAGACTGTCGCTGTTTCAGGTTTCCGTAGCGATCGCCATGGTTCTGCTGACGGGCACTCTGAACCGGGTCATGGTCGTGGAACTGAATGTGCCGACCTGGCTCGTTGCAGCCATGGTGGCGCTACCGCTCGTTTTCGCGCCGTTCCGGGCGCTGATTGGCCACCGGTCTGACTATCATCATTCTGCCTTCGGTCTGCGGCGCGTCCCCTACATTTGGTTCGGCAGCATGCTGCAGTTCGGTGGCTTTGCCATCATGCCGTTCGCCCTGCTTCTTCTCGCCGACGTAGAGAATAGCCTGAATCTTCTTGGAAAGGTCGGTGCGGCCTTGGCCTTCTTGATGGTTGGGGCGGGCCTCCATACGACGCAGACTGCAGGTCTTGCGCTGGCCACCGATCTCGCGCCGCCGGACAAACGCCCGCGGGTGGTTGCGCTCCTGTACGTCACCTTGCTGCTCGGCATGTTGCTCAGCGCTTTGCTGTTCGGGCAGCTGCTGACGAACTTCTCGCAGCAGCTTCTCATACAGCTGATTCAAGGTGCGGCTGTCGCCACCATCGCATTGAACGTGGTCGCACTTTGGAAGCAAGAGGCGATCGATCCGGAGCGGGCTGCGAAGCCAGTTGAGCGTCCGCCGTTCTTGGAAACTTGGCGAGACTTTGCGCAAGGCGGGCAAGCGGGAAAGCTGCTTGTTGTCGTCGGCCTCGGAACCGCCGGCTTCACGATGCAAGACATTCTTCTCGAGCCATACGGTGGCCAGGTGCTTGGGATGACGGTCTCGCAGACCACCGCGCTGACCGCCTTGTTGGCGGGCGGGACTTTGATCGCTTTTGTCTTGTCGGGATATCTCTTAGGGCGAGGAGGTAATGCCTATCGCATCAGTGCGGCCGGGGCGATCATTGGGGTCTTCGCTTTTGCAGCGGTCATTTATGCCGCGGCCCTGAGTTCAGAGCACGTCTTTCGAATCGGGACGGGCTTGATCGGGTTCGGGTCGGGGTTGCTGGCGGTGGGTACCTTGACAGCTGCCATGGACATGGCGGAAGGCGGTCACAGTGGCCTAGCTTTGGGCGCTTGGGGCGCGGTTCAGGCCACGGCAAACGGTGTTGCCGTTGCGCTCGGAGGTGCGTTGCGCGACATCGTCTCCGGGCTTGCCGACGGCGGCGCATTCGGGGCCCAATGGGTTAATCCGGCAACCGGCTACGCTTTCGTCTACGCCTTCGAGATTCTGCTGTTGCTGGCAGCCTTGATCGTTATCACTCCTTTGGCGATCCGTTCATACGCGCCTCGCGCTCGGGCCCCGTCAAAGATTGGGCTGGATCAGCTGCCCTAGTCTAGTCCCCTAAGCTGCGGCAGCGATTCGTTAGAGGCCGGCAGTGGGCTAGAAGCCCGCTGTCGGCCTCTTTGGTTTCGTGGGTTGGCTGTGGCGGAATCCGGTCGCGGTGATCAATGTCGCGCGTTAGAAGAGATCATTTGCCGGGACTCTAGTCTGAGCTGGACCCTTGCTCAGTCTCGGTGCTTCCGATTTTGTGGAGGAAGATTCCAGCGTCAAGCTAGGCTGGTGGCGTTTCTAGGCGCGCTTTCTCCACTAGCCGATCGGCGATCTCCAGGGTTTCGGGCAGCGTCTTCGCGCGTCGTGCCAGGACGGCATAGCGCCCGCCGACGGTGATGGTCGGGACTGCGTCAATGACGTATCTCCCGGCTAGATAATCGGCGCGCCCGAGTTTCGTCTCAACATCGAAGGACTTGAATACCTCCGAGAATCGATCCGTATCGATGTCCTTCCCTTTCAGCCAATCGATCATCGCTGGCTCGGCATACAGCTTAAGGCGTTGCTCGTGAATGGCGTCGAAGATCTCTTGATCGAGCCTCTCCAAGCTGTTCATGATCTCTAGCGAGTAGTACAAGCGGGCGAGATTGGCCCAAGCGCGCCGTCCGAAGGTCACCGGGACGCGGCGAAAAGCAACATCCTCTGGCTGTTTCTTGGCCCACGCCTTCGCCAAGGGGTTGAGCGAGCTGCAGTGCGGGCAGCCATAGGAGAAGAATTCCAGGACTTCGATCTTCCCGGGGACGTCGCTGGGCTGAGGCGGCTTGATGGCGCGCCAGTCTTGACCCTCTTTCAGCTCCTCTGCCTTTAGGGCTTCCGGTGCGGATGCGACGACCAATCCGGTCAGTACGAGGTTATTGAACTGTCTTCGGCTCAGGGGCATGCAAAATCTCCTTTAAGCTCTCGAGTGCTCGATTGAAGTCGACCGCCCTGTGGTGGGGCGGAGCGATTGGCGGATTGTCCACGCGGTCGCAACCGCCAGAAGGCAGAATGACACCAAGGACCAGTTCGCGAGGGAGAGTCCCAGAAGTTTGAAGGCGTCATCCTCGCAAAAGCCTGTCGCGAGGAACAGCGAAGGCGCGAGTTCGCCCAGCCATTCCACGAAGATCTCGATCGTTCCCGGTTGAGCGCCAACGCAGGAAATTGCTCCTGTCGGTTGAAGCTGAATCCAGCTTTGATAGATTGCCGTCGCGGCGCCGCCGACTGCGGTTAGAAGCGCGAGCGTACCCAGGGCTAAGGATGTCGGGCGGTTCCTAGCTGAAAGTCCCGCGCCGATCGCGAGCCCGCCAAATATCAGCATCAGAAGGCGCTGAAAGATGCAAAGGTGACAGGGATCCAGGCGAAGCGTGTCGGTCATGATGACCGTCCCGAATCCGATTCCGATCGACCCTGCGCCTAAAATGAGCCACGAGCCCCAAGATTTCATGCTCGCCATTCTTCCTCCTTGGCTCGAGGCCAAGTCATCTTAAGTATCCGCCGTGCCAGGCATCGAGCGCGTGCTACCCAACGGGGACGGCTCGAGCGGCGATCAAGAGCGCGAGATCATAGCGGATTTGCTTAGTGTGGTGCGTCCGGCTGCATCGATTCGGCCCCTGCGAGGAGTACTCACCGAAGGCCGCTTGATACTTGTGGCCGAGCGCTTGAGCCGGGTTGGCGCGGCTTGCTCGGGAGCGAACTCAACATTTCCTGCTCTAAGACCACCAGACTCGAAAATTGTTCTTGACGTTGGTCTTTCAGGCTGTAGAATGCGCGGCTCCTCAGGGACGGGGGGGGTTGATTGAGTTTAGTGGCGCTGAAGTTTGGAGTGTTGCTGAGCGGCGAGCTGCAAAAGGAGTTGACGCCGACCTGATTTAC
>NZ_JAAIJR010000269.1 GCF_010915725.1 Thiorhodococcus mannitoliphagus | reverse complement strand
GTTGGTCGTCTTGACCCCACGAATCGCCTCAAGCCCCACCTTCGCCTTGAAGCTCGCCGAAAAGGTCTTACGATTCCTCTCTGTCACTGTCGCTCTCCTCGTTAATGTGCGAGGCGATAACTTAAATCCGTGTCCAATTTTCGGGGTCCACTATAGGATCTCCAACCCGACATCGCCTTGCAGCTGCCCGATGTAGGTCCTGATGGTCTCGCGGAAGGCCGTTTTGTCACTGCTGTTGCCGCTCAAGGCTTCCATCAGCAGAGGAATCCCGGCTTGGCGCTCGCACAGCAATTGCAGCACCACCTGATTCAACTCGGGACGGTGATCGCGGCTGTAGCCGCGGGTGATGTGAATCACGCCCGTCGGCTCTTCCTCGAGAGCGCTGTTGTACTGCCCATCGACATGGAAACTGCTCGCGTCGAGGTGCCCGAAACGACACACCAAGCCCAAACGCTGCACCGCTCGCGCGGCCAGCTGCGCATACAGTCGGGTCGGACCATAGGCGTAGATCCGATCCAGCGCGCGCCCGAGCACATCGTCGTTGAGATGCTCCGCGGTGATCCCCAGGCCGAGCAGCCGCTCAACAGGCTTGTCCTTGAAGAACAACGGGGTGAGGTACAACGCACGCTGCGTAAAGCCCAAGCCGTTGAGCACCATCGCCTTAACCGCCTGCCCGAGGGAGACGTTGCGGCTGTCTTCATCCTGCACCAGCACCTGGTCGATCAGCTCCCCGAGACCCAGCTCGTCGTACATCCCGGCGACCAGTCCCAGGTGATTGAGGACCTGGCTGCTGTAATGGCGTGGACTGGCCATGGAGCCGGTTTCGATGTGCACGGCCATCTGTGCTTCCCCTCAGCGTTGGCAAAAAACGCGATGATACAGAACGTGAGGGAGCAGCTGCCGCTGGGGTGATGGCTGTGGAATAACGGTGCTAAGCTACGATGACAGGCGTCTTGTTCGTTTTCCGTGTGCGAGATGACGACATCTCCACTGAAAATCAGCAACAAAAAATTCGTTATTACACATTATGGCGTGCGGAATATCGGCTAGCTGGAAATGTCCTCGGCGAATGAGGCTTCGATTGTTAATACATTTAAGTCATGATCACCTGGGATGAGCTCAAGGATCGATTCAAAAACGAGTGATACATATCGGTCCGTCTTTGTTGGGCACGCTGCACTTTGCCCAACCTACAGCTGTGTGGGTTATTTTGGAACCGTTACCAAGTAGATCTTGGATACTGATTCATGTTCATCAAGCTGTTCGACGAAGGTGATGATGATCTTGTATCGTCTTCAGCTCATCAGCTTCGGTCATTTGGGCGCGAAACAGATCCCACCGCGTTTGAAGGCTCAGCCAAAATTCAGCCGATACGCCAAAGAACTTGCTCAATCTCAGCGCAGTGCTTGGAGTGCCCCCGCGCTTTTGGTTGACGAGTTCGTTGACACGCTGATAAGGCACATGGATGGCGAGATCCCGGGACAGTTTGCTGGATTGCCGCCCTATCGCGCGAGGTATCGGGGCTTCGGTCGATTGTTGAACGGCACGCCTCCCGATCGGAGGTTTGCCGGCGGCGGCGAACGAGGGCGGGGAGGCGAGCGCGTAAGCGCCCTGGTTGAAGCGGCGTCCTGTCTTGCCGCCGCGACGCTCGCCGCGCGCGGCGGCAAGCCGCTCCCACCCGTCTGGGCGAATCCGCTAGACTTGCGCGATGACAGCCAACAGCCAAACCGCCGACCCGACCGCTCAGAGCGACTACGATAGCCCGTGGAAAGAAGCCTTGGAGCGCTATTTTCCGGAGTTCCTCGGGCTGCTGTTTCCGGCCATCCATGCCGAAATCGACTGGACCGCGCCCTACCGCTCGCTCGACAACGAGCTGCAGCAGATTACCGGTGATGCCGACAGCGGCCGGCGCTACGCCGACAAACTGCTTGATGTGCGCACAAGAGACGGTCGCGAGACCTGGGTGCTGGTCCATGTTGAAGTGCAGAGCGATGCGCACGCGGTTTTTCCCAAGCGGATGTTTCGTTACAACTACCGGATACGCGATCGGTATGACCGTTCGGTGGTCAGCCTGGCGGTGCTGAGCGATAGCAACCAGCGATTTCGCCCGGTGCGCTATGAGGATGGGCGTTGGGGCTGTCGGATTGCCTTCGAGTTTCCGATGGTCAAACTGCTCGACTACGCCGAGCCGGATCGCTGGGCGGCCCTGGAGGCTAGCGACAACGTCTTCGCCTTGGTGGTGATGGCGCAGATCCGCGCCAAGGTCACTGACGATGCCGAAACGCTCAAAGGCTGGAAATTCCGCCTCATCCGCCTGATGTACGAGCGCGGCTATGAGCGCGCGCTGATTCTGGAGCTGTTCCGACTCATCGACTGGATGATCCGCCTACCCGCGGGACTGGAAGCAGACTTTCGCCAAGAACTCTATGCCTACGAGGAGCAACAGCGTATGCCTTATGTGACGACGGTTGAGCAAGCGGGTATTCAGCGGGGCGAAGCCATCATCCTGCTGCGCCAGCTGAGCAAGAAGTTTGGCGCTGAAGTGGTCGAGCATTACCGCACGCGCATTGAATCGGCTGACCCGGAGCAGCTCGAGGCTTGGTGCGAGCGCATCCTCAGCGCCGAGAGCCCGGAAACGATTTTCCACTGAGAGGGCGCAGGGTTAAGTCTTGAAATCGTAACGTCTCAATAACTCAGGGCACGGGAAACCGCAAGCCGAGGGTTTTGAGTAGGCCGGGCACTCCCCGGACGGTAGGGCGACGTTTGTGTTCTCTGTTTGCCGCCTGGTTTCCCGGCGGTGCCACATGATCTCGCCCGTGGTCCAGGTTGCGACCCGGCCCCTCTCAGAACCGGACAAGCGGCTTTCC
>NZ_JAAIJR010000268.1 GCF_010915725.1 Thiorhodococcus mannitoliphagus | reverse complement strand
CTTTCGCAAAGGGGGGCTAGGGGGGATTTCGGGCGGCATCGCTCGCATCGGGAAACAATTGATGGACACTTGCTAAGCGGCTGTTTGAAGCCCCTCATGACGACTCCTGGGCGCGCCGCCCCGGCGCGACGCCCCCCTTGCCCCGTTCGCGGCGAAGCGCCGCTCCCACCACCACGACAAGCCAGAGGATCGCCTTCGAGCTGCAAGCGCGTTCCTTGATGGTCACGGGTTGCAGACTCCCTCCGGACGACTAGCCTTAAGAAAACCCTGCGAGTCCTTGCACTCAACCGTGCAAGCAGCGTAAAGATAAGCCGCCTGGGCGCCGAGCCTCACCATCGAGCTTGCGAGCCCATCGCCTTAGGATCAACGGCGAAAGACGCCCCATGCTGCGGAGCCGAGACGAACGCTGTGCCGAAAAAATCCAAATCCCCCCCGCCCATCAATGCCAGCCAAAGCACCAGCGAGGCCTTCGCAAGTATCCTGGGCCACAACCACGCCTACCTGCTCACCTGGCTGGAGACCGCGCGCGATTGGACGGACATCGAGGGGGTGCATCAAACCCGCGTCGCGGTGCGGCGCATGCGCTCCGCCATCAGCCTCTTCCGCGACGCCATCCCCAAGGAGCTGACCGCGTTCTGGCGAGAAGAGCTGCGCTGGATCGGCAGCCAGCTCGGCCAGGCGCGCGATCTGGATGTCTTCATTGCCGAGGGGCTGGCCGCTGTCGCTCCCGTGCAGCTTCCCGGTGAGTCAGCACTGAAAGCACTGGCCGAGGCTCGGCGCGCGCAAATCTATGGGGAGCAGGTTCGCCCCATGCTCGATGGCGAGCGCTTCGAGCGCTTTCGCGCTGAGTTTCCCGCTTGGATCAGCACGCGCCCTTGGGAGCAGGCGAAGCTCAAGAAGAAGCGCGCTAAGCGATTGCAATCAAGCGTCACGCTCTACGCACGCCAACTGCTCGACAAACAAGAGCGCAAGGTCCTCGCGGCCGGCACCAATGTCGATCGCAACAATCATCTCGAGATGCACCAGCTGCGCATCGAGTGCAAGAAGCTGCGCTATGCCGCGGAATTCTTCCTCCCGCTCTTCGGTGGCATGGACGCATTCATCGAGCACATGAAGGGTCTACAAGACTTGCTCGGCGTCATGAACGATGTCGCCGTCACCCGCCAACTCCTGGAAGACATCTGCGCCGGTGCTGACAAGGGCGACGTCCTGCTCTATGCCGGCGCGGTCGTCGGCTGGCGCAGCTGCGAATTCCACCAGCTGCTGGCGAGCTTCGACGACAACTGGGATGAATTCGTCAGCGCCAAGCATCCCTGGTGGAAAAAGGGATCGGCGACAAGCTGAAGTTGCTCGGGCGAATTCCAGAAATCACCTGCCCCAAAGGCGCGGGTCGGTAGGATGGGCAACGTCCGCACTCGAGGCTTGAGCGTCACCTCGGCGCGAGACGGACGTGCCCATCCTGCAAAACGCTGAGCTGGGTCTGTTGTTTCCCGGAAATCACCTCAGCCTTGAGGATCGGCGCTTACAGCCGCGCCACAAGATCACAAGGCATCAAAGCACCTCTGACGAATCCGCTGTTGGCACCGTCTTCGCCATGCGCTTGGCGAAGTAATAGATCCGCTTGAGCTTCTCGATGATGTCGATCTCGATGGTGTAGGCAGGGATGCGATTCGGCTCCTCCGCCACCAGCCTTCTGGCCTGATGAACAGCGGCGGAATCCGCGATATGCGAGATCTCCTGCTTCATGGAGGTCACGGTCCGCGCCGCCAGCTCATTGCGCTGGGCCACGGCATGCACGGCGGCCTCGACCGAGCGGGTCACGGCGGCATGGAGTTCGCTCAGAACCTCGCGGGTCGGCTGGCTGATGGAAACCCCGGCATCGATGCGCTCATTGCCCAGGACGATGAGATTGGTTTCGATAATGTCGCCGATGTTCTCCAAATCGTTGACGGCGTCCATGAGCCGGATCAGCTCGCCGGTCTGGGCCTCGGTCAGGCTTTGGCGACTGATCTTCGCCAAGTAGGCGATGATCTGCGCATGCAGCGTATCCACGGCGTCGTCCATGCGCTCGATGTCACGCAGGGTCTCCCGGTTTCCGCTCAAGATGGCGGGCATGATCCGCGCGAGCATCTCCTCGACCCGCTCGCCCATGTGCAGCGTCTCCAATCGCACGCGATCCAGCGCCAGCGAGGGCGTCGCGAGCAGGTCCTCATCCAGATACTTAGAGCGTACCAGCAACATCTCTTCACCCAAGGGCCGATCCGGAATCAGCCACTCCGCGAGACGGGCAAACTGGGTCGTGAAGCCGATGAACAAGAAAGTATTGGCGACATTGAACAGGGTGTGCGCATTGGCGATCTGGCGCGGCACCTCCGCCGCAAGGCGAGCGCTGCCGTCCAGCTCCGGATACTGGGGCGAGATCCACTCGACGAAATCGGCCAGCTGTCCGATGAATCCGATCCAAATGATGACGCCGGCGACATTGAAGAGGATATGAACCAGCGCCGCACGCACCGCTTCGCGCGGCTTGCCAATAGCCGCCAGCAAAGCCGTCACGCAGGTGCCGATGTTCGCTCCAAACGCCAAGGCGATCCCCGTGGGCAGATTGACGAAGCCTTGGCTGGCCATGACGATCACGATGCCCGTCGTCGCCGCCGATGATTGGATGAGCCCGGTGAAGGCCGCTGCCACGGCGATACCGATGAGCGGATTCTCCATCTGGGCCATGACGTCGAGGAAGGGCTCATAGCTGCGCAGCGGCGCCATGCCGTCGCTCATCACGCCCATGCCGAAGGAGTGCGGCCTTGCATTGATGTGGCTTCTTGGGATAGCGTGCAAGCCACTTATGCATCTCAGGAAACGCATCATGGC
>NZ_JAAIJR010000267.1 GCF_010915725.1 Thiorhodococcus mannitoliphagus | reverse complement strand
AGGAATGGGCCGTGTTTCAAACGTTCACGCCCGAGGCGATGGCCGCCTGGCTGCTCGCCACCGCGCAACAGGTGCAGCTGGGCAAGTACCGCAAGCATCCACGTGGCCCGAAGAAACCGGCTCCAACTCGCACCCATGATCCGAAAAAGCCGCCTGTATCCGTCGCGCGATTGCTTGCGCAACGCCAAAGCGGCAAGGCGATAGGAGGTCGCGAGAACGGCCTTCGATAACCGCTCACGAATCGTGACCTTCACAGCCATGGGAGTATGGACAGCCTGCATGAAAAGGCATCCGCTGGGTGTCAGAAAATTTTACAAACAAGAGCCTTTGATCAAGCTGTAGGTGCTATGCTTCAATTGTGCGGAAAAATATTTTTTTATTATTAATTACTTGGTGAGGTTGGCCCGTATTTTGCATTTGCATGATTGCCAAACAACTGTGGATTTTAGGAAATGAATAGAACCTCTAACCCCTCAACATCCCCGAGATTATGTCAGGTAGCTATGGGGCTCGGCTTAATTTTCGGTTCGACGATAGCCAGTGCGGGCATAATCTTTGATCTTACGGATCAGACAAATCGCCAGTCATTTAATGCCAAAATCACGATCAGCGATGTTACGTCTAGTCCGAATACCGTAGAAATCGTTGCGGATATCAGTAACCCGATCAATAACAGCTTAACGAAAGGAGACATCCTGGGTCTGTGGTTTGACTTTGCGGACTTTGATGATCTTGGGTCGGGCCCATTGTTCAGTCCAATCGAAACCAGTCCAACCGCAACCGATTTTGAGTATCTGCTGAGCGAAGACAAAGTACCATCGAAACAACCGTTCAAGGCAGAAAACAATGCCCAGCTTAACGGCGGAGGCATACAAACAAACTGGGATTTCGCTGTTCTAGTCGGCCAAAATGGTTCTGGCGGCGGATTCAACCAAATAGTCTCCTTTCAAATGACGCTTGAAGGACTTGATGAAGACCAGTTTTTGAACATGAGTGCCGGGATGCGGGTGCAATCCATCGAAGGGCCCGGTTTCCCAGGCTCATCGAAGCTGACTGGAACTGGTTATTTCCCGCAGACTGAAGCTGGTGATTCGCCCGCTAGCACTCCAGGCTCAGACAGCGGACCGACCCCTGTGCCAACTCCCAAGACGTTGATGCTATTAGGAATCGGCTCGCTAATGCTCGGCTGGAGTCAAAGACGGAAGGCATAGACCAAATCTGCATTTTTTGCACGTCCAATATACTACGGCCAGCAATTCCCGCTGGCCGCAGCGTCGAGCGGTCGCGGGGGATGTAGCCCGGCGCTGGAGATCAACAGACAAACGCCCACCTCGCTGTAAGGCAGCGAGTTGCTACGGTCGGCTTGTTCTCACCCTCAAACGACACCACGAGCACGCTCGGTCACGGCGGGTGCCTACGAGGTGTCCTGCCCCAAGGCGATCTGCGGTGGGTAGATAATGGATTGATAGAGCACCTCCCAGTTGGGGATCCGGCACAGATCAAAGCGGATGCGGAGCTTGCGCCAGAATCGGACCTTGCTCTTGGCGGGCGTCACGGCCGCCTGGAACAGCCGACAGCAGCGCTGTTGGATCTGATCGATCAGAAACGCCAGCATCATCAGGTGCATGAGCACGGTGCTGAGGTGCTTGTCGCCGTGACCGAAATTGTGCTCGAAGTGGTAGCCTTGGTTTTTGAGGGTGTTGAAGGTCTCGTTTTCGACTTTCCAGCGTGCGCGTGCACCTCGCATCAGGGCCATGAGGTTGGCATCATCGATCGGCAGGTCGGTCACCCAGGAGAAGTGTTGGACCGTGCCGTCGGGGGCGTGCTCCCAGTCTTCGAGGACATTGACCTCCAGGTCGAAGTGGGTGTTGTTCAGTGGCACGCCGTTGAGGTCGCGGAAGCGATGATGGTAGCCGTCCTCGCCGGGCACGCTCACCTCACGGGTCTGCTCGCTCGCGTCCACCCAGTCGAATAAGAAGGTGTGGTCGTGCGCCTTGGCGCCGAGGATGAAGCGCAGATCCAGCGCTTGCAGATGGCGGATGTGTGGTCCATTGGAAGCCAGGCCGTCTTCCACGACGACCAGCTTCAGGTGGGGATGCTCACGACGCACATCGCTCAGCAGGCGCTTGGCGGCGTTGCGCTCGCAGTCGTTCTTGCGCGATCCATCCGGCTTGAGGATGGGCTCGGGAGCCAAGGGAAAGACTTCCCGGCAATCCGGATGCACCAAGACCGCACCGAGCATCTGATGATAGTCGGTGATGGTGCCGTCGCGGTGGTGCTTCTCGGCACACTGATCGCAGTGAACCTTGTGCGAGGAAAAATACCCCGTCCCATCGACCGAGAGCAGATAATGGCCGTCAAGGTAGGCAACCCCCTCCAGCCCCTTGCCACGCTGCAGCTGACTCAGCAAGGCTTTATACAGCGGGCGCACATGACTGGGGTCAAGCTCATCGAGACGCTCGCGCAGGCGGGTGTCGCTCGGGGCCTGCTCAATCCCGTAGAGGGCCTTGAGATTCGCTCGCGTCGTCTCCTCCCGGCAGTCCTGGTCGAACTGCAGCAGCGAGGGATACTTCAACCCGAAGAGCGCTAGCCCTGACATCAGATGATCGACCAAGGCGATGTCGTGACCCGGTGCATCGGGGATTCGACGAAACACCCGATGCGCTTCTTTCAGCAGCCCCTCAATGCTGAGATGCTTGCGGCAAAACGGAGCGCTCATCAGCACCCCCCTCTCAATCCGACACTGAAATGATGCCGGCCAGTCTACCGAGTCGGCGCCAAAAGTCTACGAAGAACTTTTTTTCAGGCTGCTCCAACCGGGCGCATTCCCAATTTTCCGTGTCATGTAGAGGCGGGTATGAAGGATGCATTTGCCATAGTTTTCAGTAAATTCCAGCGCCCGGCCTTGAAGTAGGCGCGAAGCAT
>NZ_JAAIJR010000266.1 GCF_010915725.1 Thiorhodococcus mannitoliphagus | reverse complement strand
ATCGAAGCGAGGAAGTGGGAGAGCGAGGCCATTTCGTTCCGGTTTTGAGGCGCATAGTGGTTCTATGTAACGAAAAAGCGGGGCGAAAGGGACCGTTCTCCCGATTCCGCAGCCGATTCATCCTAAGTCGGACAGGCTCCTAGGGTCACGAAGCACTCGCGTCGCGCTCTCGGATCGGAGAGTTCGGCGCGAGCGCGACGCGATCGACGATACCTCAACCGAAGCGACGCAGGGAACTCATGCCGCCATCAGGCCTGAGGACCTGCCCGGTCATCCAGCTCGATTCTGACGACAACAGATAGGCTGCCGCCGCCGCGATGTCCTCGGGTCGGCCGATTCGAGCAAGTGGATGACGCTCCGCGGCGCCTTGGCGCTGACGCTCCGTCCTCAGGAGACTGCCGGCGAGCGGGGTCTCCGTCAGCGAGGGCGCGATGGCGTTGACCCGCACGCCCGGCGCCAGCTCGGCCGCGAGCGCGCGCACCAAGCCCTCGACGGCGCCCTTGGCTGCGGCGATGGAGGCGTGCATCGGCATCCCCAGCGCCACCGCGACGCTCGAGAAGAGCACGACGCTGGCATCCCCAGAGGCCTTGAGCGCAGGCAGCGCGGCGCGGATGGCACGCACGGCACCGAGCAGGTTGAGTTCGAAGTCCTCGCGAAAGGCCGCGTCGTCCAGGCGTTCAAAGGGTGCCAGTCGGATGCTACCCGGGCAGTAGACGAGACCACTGAGCACCTTCGGCAGCGCCTCTATCGGAAAGGGATCCTTGGCGGCGTCCCAGTGGATGTGACGCTCGCCGGCTGCACCGGACGGCTGGCGCGAGGCTGTCCGAATACTGTACGACTCGGTAAGGGTATGGGTGACTGCGCGGCCGATGCCGCTGCTCGCGCCCACAATGAGTATTTCAGGCATTGATTCGCTTCCAGGTTAGCAAGGGGCCGGCGCAACGCGCCGGATGGATCTATTCAAAACCTGGACATTGCGATGCTGTCTGACGATTCAAACGCCGCCTCGCGCAGCGGGCTCCATAAGCCAGTCGCGAGCCGCCGCCTCGTGACGATCCACTCAACCCTACCCCAAAATAGGTCTTTCAGGTGCCTCCGCGCGGTTTTCGCGGCACAATACCGCCCCTTGATCCATGCCTGATCTCATGAACGGCTCCAATCAGTCACCAACGGGAAGCCTATGCCAACCCCTCTCAATCGCTCGCTGACCCTACTCTTCATCTCGCTTGCGGCCCTGCTGCTGCCGAGCCTGGCGTTCGCCTCGGGTGGCGCCGAGACGCTTAACCTCACCGCCTCTTGGGCGGGCTACGCAGCCATCCTCATCTTCGTCTTGGCCTATGCACTGGTCATGGCCGAAGAGTACACCGAGCTACGCAAATCCAAGCCAGTCGTGCTAGCGGCCGGCATCATCTGGATTGTCATCGCCTACTACTACAAGACGCACCATGGCGACTCCGAGGTGGTCGGCGAGGCACTGCGGCACAACATCCTGGAGTACGCCGAACTCTTCCTCTTCCTGCTCGCGGCCATGACCTATGTCAACGCCATGGAGGAGCGGAATGTCTTCGAAGCACTGCGTGCCTGGCTGGTGCGCAGCGGCTATGGCTATCGCAAGCTCTTCTGGATGACCGGGTTTCTGGCCTTCTTCATCTCACCGGTCGCGGACAACCTCACCACCGCACTGCTGATGTGCGCCGTCGTGATGGCGGTCGGGGCGGAGAGCCCAAAGTTCGTGGCACTCAGCTGTATCAATATCGTGATCGCGGCCAATGCAGGCGGCGCCTTCAGCCCCTTCGGCGACATCACCACCCTAATGGTGTGGCAGAAGGGTGTCATCGACTTCAAGACCTTCTTCCTGCTCTTCATTCCCGCGCTGGTCAACTATGTGGTGCCGGCCTACTTCATGTCTCGGGCGGTTCCAGACTTGACGCCGCCGCCACACCAAGACGAGGTGCACATGAAGCGCGGCGCCCGCCGCATCGTGCTGCTCTTCCTAACGACGATCGTCACGGCGGTGAGCGTACACAGCTTCCTCCACTTGCCGCCTGTACTCGGCATGATGACCGGTCTAGCCTATCTCAAGATTTTCGGCTACTACCTGATGCGCACCGGCGAACTCTCGACCGTCAAGGCGGGCAATGTCGAGGACAGCATGCCCTTCGACATCTTCAACAAGATTGCCCGTGCCGAATGGGACACCCTACTCTTCTTTTACGGCGTGGTGCTCTGCGTCGGCGGCCTGGGCTTCATCGGCTATCTGGCAATGGTCTCCGAGCTGATGTACGGAGATCTCGGCGCCACTGCGGCCAACACCCTGGTCGGTGTCTTCTCCTCCATCGTCGACAACATCCCGGTCATGTTCGCGGTCCTCACCATGAACCCAGAGATGTCGCAGGGTCAGTGGCTCCTCGTCACGCTGACCGCGGGCGTGGGCGGCAGCCTGCTCTCTATCGGCTCCGCCGCCGGCGTGGCGCTCATGGGGCAGACGCGGGGCATCTACACCTTCTTCGAGCACCTGCGCTGGACCAAGTACATCGCCCTCGGCTACGTCGCGAGCATCCTGACGCACCTGATCGTCAACTTCTGGACCTTCTCGATCCCGGCAAACCTGAGGTAGACGACCAGCCGCCCAAGAGCCTGCTCGTCGAGCAGGCCGCGCGCTGTCGAGAGGGATCTCGCCGTCACCTGGGCCAAGCACGCGACTCCCAAGGCGCCCTTGATGATGCAGCGCGCCGCGGAGCCATCCCTAATCAGGCGCGCGGGGGCGTGCGGCGAATGCCATCGGGCGCCTCCAGCTCGACTTTGGCCATTTTTGAGCCTTGGCGGGAGGGCTCGGCGAGGCCCCTATCGATGGTGACAGACTCGAAAGGGTTGGCGGCAGAGGGACGCAGGCGGTATCGTCTGATGTCGACCAAAACGCCAGAGATGCCCACGGA
>NZ_JAAIJR010000265.1 GCF_010915725.1 Thiorhodococcus mannitoliphagus | reverse complement strand
GCAGTGTCGGCGGCGCCTGACGCCGCGCTCGGTACGGTTCCTGGGCCGGCGGGTGTATCTCGGCCTCATCGTCGTGGTGGCCTCCTTGCAGCCTAGCGGACATCACCCCAAAGCGACGGCCTTGGCCGCGACGCTGGCGATCCCGGTCCGCACGCTGCGGCGCTGGCAGACCTGGTGGCGGGAGCAATTGCCACAGACCGCGCTATGGCGCGGCGCACAGGGGTGCTTGATGCCGCCGGTGGATCTGCAGCAGGCGCCGGCCAGTCTGCTGGAGCGTTTCGGCGGCGATGCCGCGGACGCCCTGGCGGCGTTGCTGCGCTTTTTGAGTCCCTTGACGAGTCGTTCCGACCGGCTGCATGAGGGAGGTTGAGGTTACGCAGAGGATGCCTCTCGAAGGCGTGCGGGCGCTCCGCTAGGCTGATCGCGAAGGTGCCGGAACCGCCGGCACCGTGGCCGGGAGCCCCCTATGCCGATCCCCATCGAGGTTCCGCAGCCCGAGCGTTGGGCCCGCTTGCGCTTTGCGATCATTGGACCCTTGCTCGCCGCCCCGCCGCCGGAGGGTGAATTGCAGGCGGCCTTGGCCGCATTGGCCGCCAAGACCTGGCGCCATCCCGTCACCGGCCTGGACGTGCGCTTCGGGGTGTCGACCATCGAGCGCTGGTACTACGCCGCACGCGCCGCGCCCGATCCGGTGGCGGTGCTGCGCAATCGCGTGCGCGCCAACCGCGGTGCCTTCCCGAGTCTGCTGCCCGCCGTCCGCGAGGCGCTGCAGGCGCAGTACCGCGAGCATCCCGGCTGGAGCGCTCAACTGCACCACGACAACCTGGTGGCGACGCTGGCCGGCAGTGCCACCGCCGTGCCGTCCTATCCGAGTGTGCGGCGCTATTTGAAGGCGCAGGGGATGGTGCGCCGCGCCACCCCCAAGCGCGACACCGCCGGCGCGCTGGCGGCGCGCGATCGCCTAGAGCAGCGTGAGGTGCGCAGCTTCGAGGTCGAGCACGTCGCGGCCCTGTGGCATCTGGATTTCCATCACGGCTCGCGCAAGGTGTTGACTGCGGCGGGAACCTGGCTCACGCCGTTGCTGTTCGGTGTCATCGATGACCGCTCGCGCCTGCTCTGTCACCTGCAGTGGTATGCCAACGAGACCGCCGAGGTGCTGGTGCATGGGCTGTCGCAGGCGTTCATGAAGCGCGGCCTGCCGCGTGCCCTGATGACGGACAACGGTGCGGCGATGCTGACCGAGGAGACGGTGGCCGGACTGGCCCGCCTGGGCGTCCTGCACCAGACCACCTTGCCCTACTCGCCCTATCAGAACGCCAAGCAGGAGGCTTTCTGGGGTCGCGTGGAAGGGCGCCTGATGGCGATGCTCGAAGGGGAGGCGACGCTGAGCTTGGAGGCGCTGAACCATGCCACCCAAGCCTGGGTCGAGCAGGAGTATCACCGCAGCACCCATTCGGAATTGGCCACCACGCCGCTGGCGCGTTATCTGGAGGGTCCGACCGTGGCGCGCCCTTGCCCGGACGTGGGCGCCCTGCGCGCGGCCTTCCGCATCGAGGTTGCGCGCCGCCAGCGCCGGGCCGATGGCACCGTCAGCCTGGCGGGCATCCGTCTGGAGATCCCCGCGCGCTATCGCGCCCTGGAGACGGTGCATCTGCGCTACGCGCGCTGGGATCTGGGCCATGTCGATCTGGTCGATCCGCACAGCGGCGTGATCTTGAGTCCCGTGCGCCCGCTCGATAAGGCCGCCAATGCCGGGGAGGCCCGCCGTGCCCTGGTGTCCAGCGCACCGCTCTCGCAACCGAGTGCGCCGAGCGGCATGGCGCCGCTGCTGCGCCAGCTCATCGCCGAGCACGCCGCGACCGGCCTGCCGCCGGCCTTTCTGCCCCTGAACACCCCCGAGAATCGCCAATGAATACCCGACTGCTCGCCCTCTACGGGCTGAAATGGCACCCCTTCTCCTCGGAGCTGCCGATCGAGGCGCTCTACATCCCCCCGCGCGTGGAGCAGTTCCTATGGCGCATCGAGCAGGCGCAGATCCGCGAAGGCGGCTTTGCGATGATCCACGGTGAACCGGGCACCGGCAAAAGCGTGGTGCTGCGCCTGCTCGCCGAGCGCCTCGCCCGGCTCCCCGACCTCGTCGTCGGCGCCATCGATCACCCCCAGAGCAGCCTCGCGGATTTCTACCGCGAACTCGGGGAGCTGTTCGCCGTGCCGCTGCGTCCACACAACCGCTGGGCCGGCTTCAAGGCGCTGCGCGCGACCTGGCTCGGGCATCTGCAGACCACCCGCCGGCGCGCGGTGCTGCTCGTCGACGAGGCCCAGGAAATGAGCCCCGCCGTGCTCAACGAGCTGCGACTGCTCGCCAGCGCGCGCTTCGACTCCCAACCACTGCTGTGCGTCGTCCTCGCCGGGGATACCCGCCTCACCGATCACCTGCGCCGCGCGGAGCTGCTGCCCCTGGGCTCGCGCATCCGCACCCGCCTGGCCACCGAGCACGCCGGGCGCGAGGAACTCCTCGCCTGCCTGCAACAGCTGTGCACCAGCGCCGGTAACGCCGCGCTTATGAGCGAGCCCCTGCAGCACACCCTCTGCGACCACGCCGCCGGCAATGACCGCATCCTCGTCACCCTGGCCGCCGAGCTGCTCGCTGTCGCCGCTCAGCACGAACGCCCCCAGCTCGACGAGGCGCTCTTCCTTGAGGTCTTCACCCCGTCGCCCACCGCTCGCCCGCGCCGCGCCGCCCTGTCACGCTGACCCACTCGGAGCCTCCCATGACACACCCGCAATCCCGACAGACCCTGACACCGATCGATCTGCCGCCGCTGCCCGACGAGGCCGTCGCCGCCCTCATGGACTTCCTCCACGAGATCGTCTTCCAATTCGAAGGCCGCTACTTCGGCCAGCTGCAGCGCTATGACGCCGACCACACCCCCGCGCAGCGCCAACCACCCGATCAGTGCGACGGTGCTACGGA
>NZ_JAAIJR010000264.1 GCF_010915725.1 Thiorhodococcus mannitoliphagus | reverse complement strand
CCCTTTTCGGCTAGTCGATGCTTACAAATCAGTCGCTTACCTCTCTTTCGCTCAGCATCATTTCGAAGCTTCTGTGTTCGGGTGATTTGAGTTCATGTGACTGTTATCAAAGCATTTTTTCGATCACCTGAATTCCGGGAGAGCCAATGAGGATGTCAGTTGCGCTAGGACAGCGCCTTCGATGCGTGCCGAAGAACGCCTGAGGCTAACTGCCTATACGCGCGGGCACGCTCCCGCGTTGAGGTTTCTTACTCATTCACTTGGAAGACGATCAATGTCTGACTCAATCCAGGATTCGCCTATCCAGCGGGCGAAGCGCCGGATGGATGAAGTCAAGCGCCGCGAAGCCGAGCTGATGGCCTATCTGACTCAACGGACAGCGCAGGGGAAACTCTCGGAAGAGGATGCTAAGCGGATCGCCGCCACGCTGATGGAGATGATGAAGCAGTAGCCAATTAGAAGACGTCCACATTTTACTTCCCGCCTTGCGGACAGACGGTACCGAACAAATCGGGAATTAGTTCTTGGGCAGTTACTTAGCCGTATCACCAACGACCCGTTCGCGTGGCGGGTTCTTGGGCGAAATTCGGGAAAGGACGTACCCACAGGATCTATAGGTGCGAATGAATTCGCCCAGCGCGACGACCCCTATAATCGCAAGCTGTCCCTCCGACTCAAGCACGGTCAATCTCTGGTCACTCCGCGACGCGCCCTGCGCATCGAAGGGGACTCGCGGACCAGCTACCGCGTACTCCTGTCTCGTCCCTGCAAGGACTGGAACGCGCCAGCGTGGGAACGCTGAGGCCCTGTGGTCAGGGCGTAACTTGGCCAGTGCGGGCGTAGCCGTTGTAGACGGCGAGCAGGGGCTCGGTGGGGTAGGTTAGCGGCATCAGCTTCTTGTCGGTGCGCGTGATGACGCTGACCCAATCGGGGTCTGCACCGTAGAGCACATGATGGTTATGGATGCCGCCGGCGTCTGTCCAATAGGTGGCATCTTCGGAAAGCGGGGTGTGCCCGACGACCACTGGGGTGTCGCCTTTGACGCCGAGTCGTTTGCGCATGCGGCCGACGTCTCCGGCGGTGTAGCCGCTGGGGAAATTGGGGCGGCGCAGCCGGTTGTGGGTCAGTTGATGGGCGAGTTCGGGGCTCTGGGTGATGTCCGTCAGCGCGTCCCAGGAGAGTTTGCGTGTGGGTGGGCCGGCGTGGCACGCGACATAGCTGGCCGAGGCGGCGACATAGGGCAGATGGTCGTAGAGCTGCTGCATGGCGTCCCGATATGTTCGCCCGCGCTTGTCTTCCAAGGCTTGCTCCCAGAGGAGACCCTGGGGGATACCTGCCTTGCTGATCTCCTCGGAAAAGCTGTCATGGTTGCCGCGTAGGTAGAAGACGCGCTCGGGAAATTTCAGCTTGAGCCGGAAGATGAGATCCATCATCAGCATGGATGAGTCCATCTCGTCTTCAGTGCCGGGCGCGTCGGGCTGGATGGCGTCGCCGAGGATGATGAGGATGCCGCTACCGTCTTCGAGTGCCTCGAGAAAACCGTTCTGGGTCAGGATCACCAGGAGGTTGTCGATACGGGCATGGAGATCGCCGATGATGATGGGGTGTGGGCGCTCGGGTAGGGCGAGAAGTCCGCTCGGGCGGCCGTGGTCGTTTTCCACGCGGTAAGGTTCGCGCACCATGATCTCGATGACGTGCTCGATGAGCGCCAGTGCCTCGGAACGGGCGATGGGCTCGAGCGGGCCGCCGAGGATGTCGTGCAGGTGCTCGATCTTCTTGCGACGCCAGCGCACCATGCGCTCTGTGAGATCCTCTGAGGTCAAGGGGGCGGCGCAGGCGTTGGTCCGCTCTGACTTGCGCTTCATCGCCAGGCCCTTGTTGGAGAGCTTTAGGCGCAGGTGCTTCTCGTCGACCACCTTGGGGTAGCGCAGCAACAGCCGCTGCATGGGGTCGTGCCGTCCGAGCGTGAGCGAGTCGCCCTGACTGAGCCGCAGGAAGCCGCTGATGTCAGAGAAGTAGGTGGTGGGGTCGAAGAGCAAATAGTCGTCTGCGTGCCGCAGTTCTCCGCTGGAGTCGAAGCGAAGCTCGGGATAGAGGTGTAGCCGATAGCCGTCTTCGCCGCCGAGCAGCAACTGCAAGGGCACCGCCGGCGGCGGGATGCGGACCTTTTCGTCGGTGAGGCGCAGGGCGCCGCGCAGATCGACGTCCTCGCAGTTGTCCATGCCCTGAACCACGTCGCTGAAGCGCTTGAGGAAGCTCTTGCGGGAGATGCGTTGTGGTTGCGCCATGGTCGTCGGTTCGTCGGACGTCGGTTCGTCGGAATGGGCCGTTGTGAGATGGCTAATGTCACCGCTCATGCCCGTTCGCGCAACTGGCTTGGCGTTTCGGGCCTGAGAGCCCAGCGATACCTGGTGCCATCGTATGGCTCAGCTTAGCTGATGTCTTTGTTGTTTTGGATGGCGGATAAGCCTGCCTTAAGCCCTGCTTTATAGATGCCTCAAGGCGATTTCTCGACGCCTTGCCGCCCAGCCATCTTGGTCGCAGCGGCTTCCCTAAGCAAGAGTTCATCAATTGTCTCTCGCTGCGTGCAATGCCGCCCGAAATCCCCCCTAGTCCCCCTTTGGAAAAGGCGGGGGGAAAGTCGTTGGTGGAGACTTTCTAAGGGGTTTCTGAATAGCGCAATCGCCCGAGCTGTCAGGGCAATCGCATCAAGAAATGGTAATATTAGAGCGCATTTATATGCTAGCGAAATCAGCATGATGGAGCACGCAGAGCCCGAATTTCTGAGCGTTGATAGAGCGAGAGTTCAAAGTCCTTGCCAGCAATCGACGCTCGGAGACACTCGTCGCACCGGGTCTGCGGGTGAATCCAGCAGCATTTCTGTTTTGTGGAACCGAGATCCGACGCACGGCAGATATAACGCGCTGAATTAAAAGGCATTAGAGATTCAGAATATAAGGAATGTTTGATGCGATTGCCCTGCCCGAGCTGTAGATACTCTGTTCTGACGCAAGTCCGATTTGCCTCCTGTCCATCATTTTTTTCTATCGGCATCGTTGTCTCAGCG
>NZ_JAAIJR010000263.1 GCF_010915725.1 Thiorhodococcus mannitoliphagus | reverse complement strand
GACTGACTGTCCGGCTTCGATCGGAACGGCTGTCCGCTTTCCTTCGGACTGGGTGTCCGGTTTCACTGGAATACGCAGGCCACACGACAGGCGCGCCACATGGTCACGGCCTGGGGCATGAGCGACCTCGGCCTAGCGTCCTATGAATCCTCGGGAGAGGACCGCTTCTTGGGCTATGAGCTGGGCCAAGGCCGTCCCTACAGTGAGGAGACGGCCCGGCGCATCGACGCAGAGGTGAGCCGTCTCCTGTCTGAGAGCCACGCGGCGGTCCTCGAGCGCTTGTCCTCAGCGCGCGACCGGCTGGACGGCCTCGCGCAAGCCCTGCTGGAGCGCGAGACGGTCGGCGGGGATGAACTCGTCGAGCTGCTGGGGCCGCGTCCCGCGAGATAGGACGCCCGATCGTCGATGCGCGCTGACCTGGTCGCTGTCAACCAACTCGCCTGGTCGAGAGTCACCAGGGCAGCACCTGCTTCCCCATGCCACTCTCGTAACACGCTGACTGAATTGAATGTTCGATGAGGCACGCCCGATGCTTATGAAACGACGAGCGGCTGGCCTCGACAGCAGCCAGCGTCTGCTCTCCCAAGTCCAAAGCAAAGCACACCAGAGATCCCCAGGAGATCGCCCCGATGAATAAGAAGACACTCACCTCACCCTTGGCTGCCGCCCTCTTGATCGCGCTTGGGACGGCCACGCCGGCGTTCGCGGTCGACTCGGGGACGGGCGCCCAGAGTGCGACGGAAACGCATGCGCCTGCGGCCGCAGACGCGTCGCGCGTGCCCGGTCTGGCCGTCAAAGTCCTCCGTGACATCGCCGATGCCCGGGGTGCCCTGCACGGAGACGCCCCAGACCTCATCAGAGCCAAAACGCTGCTCGACCAGGCAGAGCACACCTTGGACGACGTCCAGCAGATGCTCCCGACCACCCTCATCAAAGACCGTATCTGGGTTGCCAAGAAGCACCTGGAGTACGAAGACACCGAAGCGGTTCTCCCGGACCTGGTGCCCATCTATGCCTCGCTCGATGAGCTGGTGGGAGTCATGCCAACCGAAGCGGCCAAGACCTATCTCGACCGCGCCCAGCAGGCCCTTGAGAAAGGCGACAAGCCTGTCGCCACGGAGCAACTGCAGGCGGTCGATGCGGCGCTGCTCTATGTCGAGGCCGACCTCCCCTTGAGCAGTACCCGACACCTCATCGCGCAGGCCAAGACCGACATCGCCAAGCAGGACGCCAAGGCGGCGGATCAAGCCCTGGCGGATGCCGAAGACAACGTGGTCTTTGTCTCCATCGGGATCGAATCACCCCTGACCCAAGCGAAGGAATCGCTCTGGCGGGCCTGGAAGGACCGCGAGTTGGGCCGCGTGGACTACGCGAAAGCAGAGCTGAGCCGTGCCGTGGCCTACTTGGAGCAAGCCGCGCAGAGCACGGACAAGGTCACGCGCGAGGCGGCTGCCGGCCTGGTCTCCGAGGTGCGCGAGCTGCATGGCATGCTGGAGGCTAACGACACGTCGATCAGCCGCCAGCTCGAACAGACCTGGCAGACGGCCAAAGCGCTCTCCGAGCGCTCGGCCGAATACATCAGCACCAGCTGGCAACGGCTGCGCGCGGGCCGTGAGGACAAGAAAGAGCTGATCGAGGCTAAGCTGCACCTCGCGGACGCGCGTATCGACCACGTCTATACCGCAGACGACGATGCCGCCAAGGCGGAGCTCGCCGAAGCGAAGGGCTATCTGGACACGGCACTGCCGCTTGCGGACCAGGCGCACAAGGCCGAGGTCCAAGCCCTGCTCACCCAAGTCGGTGCCCTCGACCAAGCAGTGAGCACGGGCGACGCCAAGGCCAGCAGCGCGAAGGCCTTCCAGGAAGCCGAGGGGGTTTTAGCGGACCTGATTCACCAGCTCTGACCCGCCGCGGCTCACCAGACCTCGCGCGGAGATCGCACCCTTGACCGGATTCGAGACGACAATGGCGACCATAACACCCTGGCTGCAGGCCTACGGATATCCTGTCCTGGTGGTGGCCGTCGCCCTTGAGGGCGCAGCCATTCCCCTGCCCGGCGGCATCCTCATGGCCGCGGCGGCCATCCTCGCAGCACATGGCGTGCTGAGCCTGGCGGGCGTGCTCTTTGCCTGCTGGCCGGCCGCCGTCGCCGGGGACAACCTGGGCTATTGGATGGGACGCAGCGGTGGCCGCCGCCTCTTGCTGCGGGGTGGTGTGCGTCGTCAACGCCTCGGCCGGCTCCAACGGTTCTTCAAACGCTTCGGGGTCTGGCTCATCCTCTTCGGGCGCTTCTTCGACGGCACCCGTCAGCTCGACGGTCTGGTCGCCGGGAGCGCCCGCATGCCCTGGCGGCGGTTCTTCATCGCGGACCTCATCGGAACCGCCCTCTGGGTGCTCATCTGGGTCGTCGGACTCTACGCCTTCGATCAACACCCTGGGGCCATCCATCGCCTCATCCTGCAGCTCAACCCCTGGATCGCGACCCTCTTTGTAGTCGCGCTGAGCCTGGTACTTTGGACACTGCTGCCGCGCAGCACGCCGGATTGAGCACCACCTATGGGGTCAGCTCCAAAGACCTAACTCACGACCGCGCTCACCGGCCGAGCACCTGAGTCTTAAAGCTGGCCGCGAGGGGCTGGGACGTCGAGATCCTCCAGATCAAAGGTACCGGGCTTCGCCCTTGAGCGGCATCCCTGCCTGCTCACAGCCTTCACGGCAGCCCCCATCACTGAGTCGATGTCAGCGACCCGCACCGCCAGCACCTTGCTATGGTGCGCTAAGACGAGACCTACCCCCTCTATATTCACTCGCGCCCAGATCGACTCTTGTGATCGCGATCAATTCGACCAGGCGCTCGCCTGGCTGGAGAACTCGGCCTGAGCCTTGGGGAAATGGTCGGAGGGCGCGTCGTGCACCTGCTCGTCAGGCTCCGTGCGACGCGGCCCTTCTGTTGTACCCTGTCTGCTGCCCTAACCTGTTCAGATGGTCAGGTGACCCGATGTTCACACCATCGTCCCTTCAGAAGATGTCTCAACCGATCGGTCGCTTCCCTCCCACGGGTCCGCTCGGGTGCGTTCCCCGTGCTCAACGGTAC
>NZ_JAAIJR010000262.1 GCF_010915725.1 Thiorhodococcus mannitoliphagus | reverse complement strand
CATCGTCACGTCTATTGCTTCGTCAAATCTGCAACAATCAAATAGCTTATGAGTGAATTATTCGCATTCGTCGCGCGCTCTAAGTCAAGAATTATTAAGAGCTAGTTCCTATACAGCGTCTTACTGTTGATCAATTTACATCACTTGGTCATGATCGAAAAACCTTTTTTCATAAACATCACGTTGTAATAGGTGGAACAAAAATAGAAGTTATTTAAGCGTTGATTGGATGTGTGCAATATATGAAAAATTTAATAATATTATCGATAAAAATGGTTATTTTTTGGCTAAAACACAAGGAAACGCTGAACAATTCTGTTTTGGTGAAGGGGCCTGAGCGATACCCTTCCGCACTGTGTTCCCCTAATGTCGTAATTCATACGTTGATCCTGCCGCTGGACGGATAGCCGCCCATGACCGAGACTGAAGACAAGCAAAACGCTGCGGGGGCGACAGTCGCGTCATGCCTTACCGCATCACTTGGGAGGAAACCGGCGTTTACTGCCAGTTCTGGGGCGACATCGCTACCGCAAGCGTCGTCGCCATGCTGCGGGATGTCTCTAGCGACGCGCGATTTGATAAGATTCACTACTGGTTGACCGACTATCTGGCCGTCACGCGGGTATCGGCTTCGCCACGCGAAGTCGATGACATCATCGCGCTGGAGTTCAGTACAGTACAAAAAGGCTCATAATGCGTTTTGAGGAGGCGCCCCATGAACAGACATTCCCCCTTCGCTGCCCCCTGCAAAATCTGCCGTAACGCATAGATTTATATAGCTTAGAAATGAGTGGATTGAGGTCGTCAACCGGCACCTCCTCAAAACGCACTATGAGCCGACAAAAAATAGCCTCCCCAACCCGGAGCGCGCCGTGGCGCTGGGCTGGCCACGCGAGCAGGTCTTGCTCATCGATGAAGACCTCGGACGCTCGGGAGCGAGTGCCGAGGGGCGTCCCGGATTTCAGCGCCTGGTGGCCGAAGTGGGCCTCGATCACATTGGGATCGTACTGAGTCTGGAGATCTCGCGCCTGGCCCGCAGTTCGCGCGACTGGTATCAATTGCTAGAAGTCTGCGCGCTGTTCTCGACCCTGATCGCCGATGCCGACGGGGTGTATGATCCGCAGACCTACAACGATCGGTTGCTGCTGGGACTGAACAGTCATGCAGCATAATCCACCTCTTATTGCAGAATGCCATGCTTGGCAGTCGAGTCAGTGAGAATCCTTCACTGTCTTGGGGCGCAACCGTGCCGAGGTGGTGACCTCGATGTGGTGGCGGCGTGCCAGATAGAGCACATGGTGCTCGCGTAGCACTCGACCATGGGCACTGCGCAGCCCCTCGGCATTGAGGATCTCGACGATCTGCGCCACAGGATGGGTTGGTGCCAGATCGCGCAGGCGCGCGATGACGTGCGCATCGGTGCGCGGTGCCCCGGCACCGACCTTCAGGCGCGCAATCCGGCGGGTGGTGACCGCTCCTGAGCACCAGGTGACGCGGATGTCGATCATGCCCGCCGTGGCGACCCCATCGAGCTGCACCTCGGCGATGAGAAAGCGCAGCAGTTGCTTGCGCTCGCGATCCGTGGTGCCGGGGGCTTGCCACACCGTAGGCAGATCGTGCGCCAGACGCTGGATGTCGCACTGCTCGGCCTCGGTGAGCGTGAAGTGCGCCTCGGCTTGGGCCTTCTGGTACGCCTGCTCCAGGTCTTGTAGCGCTTGGAGCTGCTCGTTCCAGCGTCGCTCCAGGGTGGCGGCCACCAGGCGATTGTCCGGATCGACCGCATCGTATTGGCGCTGAGCCAGTTGCGCCGCGTAACGGGCCTGCTGCAGTTGCTGCTCCCACTGTTGTTGCAGGGCGTGTTTTTCCGCGCGCAGATCATCGACGACCTGCAGGGAGAGCGCGATCTGCGCGGGCGCCATGGCCTCGAGAAACAGCGCGACCGCCACCTCGTCGATCGGCTGGGCACTCATCGACTGACAGGTGTGGGCCGCCCCCTCGTGGTACTGGCGGTTGCAGATGTAGCTCGGCTTGCGCCGCTCGCGCGCCGAATAGGTGTTGACGCCCATGCGCGCGCCACAGCGACCACACCACACGAGCCCCTGCAGGAGCGCCGCCCCGTCGCGTGGCGCGCCACGCGTCATCATGCCAAACCCGTTCTGGCGCAGCCGTTGGCGGTTGGCGAGATACGCCTCCCATGTAAGATAGCCCGCATGGTGCGCCTGAAGACAGACCGGCCAGTGTTCCGGCGCACGCACGTGCGGGCGCGCCTTGCCGGTGTTGGGATGACGATCGAGGCCATCGTAGGCCCATTCTCCGTACACGTAAACGCCGGCATAGGTGGGGTTGCGCAACAGGCGCATCACGATCCCCGCGCTCGCCTCTTTCCACACCAGTTGCCCATGGCCGGGACCACCCCACAGGCGCACCGGCAGGGTCAGTTGCTCATCGCGCAGTACCCGTACGACCTGACGGGCCACGCCCAGTCGACGAAACAGGGCGAACACATACTCGATGCGCGCCTGCACCTGGCGGTCCGGATCTTTCGCCCACTGGCCTTGTTCATCCACCACGTAACCAATCGGGACCGAGCGAGCCAATTGTCCCTTACGCGCCTTGTTCCAACGACCTTCGTACAGGCGCGTGCGCAGGGTCATGAGCTCCGCTTCCGACAAGGTCCCCTTCACCCCCAGTAAGAGCCGATCATTCGGTTCCCGTGGATCGTAGACGGCCAACTCATCGGCAATCAGGGTCCGGGTGATGCTGCAGATCTCAATGAGCCGATGCCAGTCGCTGCCGCAACGCGCCAGCCGTGACGCCTCCAGCATCAGCACGATGCCCACCTCGCGGGCGGCCACCTCCGCGGCCAGGTGCTGAAAGCCGTGCCGATGGACCGCCGACAGGGCCGACTGTCCCTGATCCTCGTCAATGATATCAATCGCCTCAGGTGACCATCCCAATGTGGTGGACCCCAAGTCAAGGACAGTTTTAGCCAGAAATTAAGTTAGTCCGCCTCTGCCATTGCAGCCGTTTGTGGCTGCCCGATGTTGCCGCTAGAACTCGTGGTGGTTTTGAGTGACTTACCCCCCGTTTCTG
>NZ_JAAIJR010000261.1 GCF_010915725.1 Thiorhodococcus mannitoliphagus | reverse complement strand
TCCGTGGGCATCTCTGGCGTTTTGGTCGACATCAGACGATACCGCCTGCGTCCCTCTGCCGCCAACCCTTTCGAGTCCGTCACCATCGATAGGGGCCTCGCCGAGCCCTCCCGCCAAGGCTCAAAAATGGCCAAAGTCGAGTTTACGATGCGTGAAAAAATTAACGAGGGGTCAAGTTTCGGCGTTCGGGCCTTCCGACCCCCTCTAATTTTCAGCCCTCACGATACTTCAAGCAGTTAGCTTTCTGGGAGACTGCCAAAATGGCCAAAGTCGAGTTAAAATGAGGATGAATGTTGAACCGTTACTTAGGGATTCTTGAGGCGATTCGAATTCTCGGGCTCGGGAGAAGGCCCTCTTCTATCCACGTGGCCCTATGCCGTCGCCAAGCTCTATGCTTATTGGATCATTGGATCATTGGATCATTGGATCATTGGATCATTGGATCATTGGATCATTGGATCATTGGATCATTGGATCACCGTGAACTATCGCGAGGCTTTTGGCGTCTTTACGCCTGCAACGGCATCTTGTTCAATCATGAATCGCGCGTTCGGGGCGATGCCTTGGTCACCCGCCGCGCGCTCGCAACGGTCGAACTCGGGCTCCAGGATTGCCTCTACCTCGGCAGCCTCGACGGCAAGCGCGACTGGGGTCAAGCCCGGGACTGTGTGGGGAGGCACTGGTCCATGCTTCAGCAGAAGCCGGAGGATTTCGTCATTGCTACGGGCGTCCAATGCAGCGTTCGCGATTTCGTCGAGGCCGCAGCTCGGGGGTTCGGGATGACGATCGGGTGGTCTGGCGGGGGTATCGACGAGATCGGTGCCGATGGACGGGTGCTCGTGCGGTTCGATCCGCGCTTTTTCTGTCCGACCGAGGTGGAGGCGCTGCTGGGGGATCCAGCCAGGGCAAAGGAAAAGCTCGGCTGGGGGCCGAAGACGAGCTTCGCCGATCTTGTGACGGAGATGATCAGAGAAGACCTCAGGACTACGAAGCGCGACGAACTCGTTAAGACGCCCGGCTTCAAGGCGTTCGATCGTCACGATTGATGGTATGTCCCAGGATCCGCTCATCACCGTCGCGGTTCCGTCCTTCAATCAAGGCCGCTACCTCAATGATGCCTTGGAGTCCATCTTCCGACAGGATCTTTCGCTCGAGGTCTATGTCCTCGACGGGGGCTCGACGGATGAGTCTATCGACATTATTGAGCGATGGTCCGGGCTGCTTGCGGGATGGCGAAGCTGGCCAGACGAAGGGCAATCGGCGGCCATCAACGAAGGTATTGCAATGGGTCGTGCCCCCTTCGTCTGCTGGCTCAACAGTGACGACTGGCTCTTGCCCGGAGGGCTGGCCGTTTTGCTTGATGCCTTGCTTGAGTTCCCGGAAGCGTCGGCCGCTTACGGGCGTGCGTGGAATTTCGAGCAGCGCACGAGTAAGCTTCGTCCTGCGCTGGTCATGCCTTTCCGAGAGTGGCTGTTTGCGCAGTTCTGTCTCATCTCGCAGCCGGCAACCTTGATGCGGCGCTCGGCCTGGGAGGCCGTCGGTGGGCTCGATGCTTCTCTCCACATGGCGATGGATTATGATCTTTGGTGGAGGCTTCAGAAGGCTAGCGGGCCGCTCCGGTTCGTCGATGCCTTCGTCGCGGTCAATCGTGATCACGACGAAACAAAGACACACACCCGGCGGCATCAGCACTACCGCGAGGCCATGGCCGTGGTTGGTAGGCACTATGGCCGGGTGCCGCTAAAGTGGTGGTTTGCTCAGCCCTATGCCGTTTGGTATCGCTCTCTCAGGAGGCGGGGCTGAGTCCATGCCTTCATGTTTTCCAAGAGCCATTCGCGCCGTCTCTAAACCGCTGATTTTAAAGAGTCTGCAAGACTGATCGACTTTCGTTTATCCCAATGTGGAACGAAGGACCAATGGTTTGCGCGTGCGCTGAGCGGGGAGCGCGAAAAACTCACCCCAGTGGGCCGCGCTCGGGTGGAAATGGGGCGGCCGCCAAGGGATCATCGTCGCTGTCGAAACGATCCCTATTGAAGGAGGACCCCATGTCGGCAATGGTGCAACCGAGCTTGTTTTCGTGGGATGCCCTCGAGGCGCGCAGCGACCTCGATCGGCTTCACCTGGTGCGTGAGCATCTCCCCGATGGGCGTGTGGTTCAGTACCTTGAGGTCATGCGCGGGCACGGGCGCGATGATTACCCGGTGCGGGCGATGTGGAACGCGCTGCTCGCTGGCATCGTCTATCAGCATGAGGGTTTGGAATCGCTCCTGCGCGAACTCGCGCGGAATCCTAGCCTGATGGAGGCCTGCGGCTTTGATTTCCTGTCGATTCAGCGCAAGCCAGTGCCTCAGGTGGTGAACGATCCCGAGACGGGCCTCGTGCGCATTGAGAGCCCGCCCCTGAGGAGGCGGTACGCGCCGTGCCCTTGCGTTGAAACTTTTCACGCTTTCTGGCCAATGTCATTGACTTCGAGGAGGCGCTCGGCATGGTCAGCGAGATGGCGGTCATGCTGCGCGAGCAGCTCATGGCTGCGCTGCCTGATTTCGGAACACGGTAGTGCAACAGAGTGGAAATCCCGAGACTGTTTAATCATTTATGCCGCGAGTGGCTTTCCCTCATAGGTCCAGCGGAAGGGCTTGGCCAACGTGCGATTGAAGAAGTCGATGAAATCGCTAATGCGTTTCTGAAGATCGTCGATGGAGGTGAAGTTGCCACGGCGTAGGACTTTGCGCGCCAGGATCGAGAACCACATCTCGATCTGGTTCAACCACGAGGCGTGCTTGGGGGTGAAGTGAAAGACGATGCGATGGCTCGGATCGCTGAGGAACGCGGTGCGCGTGGCCATGGACTTGAGGATGCCGTAACGCTCCTTCACGCCGAGGTCGCCCTCGAAACCGATGGCCTCGGCGATGAGGCGCACAACCGCCTCGGAGCAATGGATGTTGAGGTTGTCCATGACCAGATGCCAGGGTGTATGGGCTGGACGCTGGGCGAGCAGTGCGGCGAGATAAGCGGCGAAGTCCTCGCTCGTGCGGGTCTCACCGAGGTGGTAGAAGACCTGCCCGGTGACCACGCAGAAGGTCGCGATGAGGGTGAGGGTGCCGTGGCGGATGTATTCGAATTC
>NZ_JAAIJR010000260.1 GCF_010915725.1 Thiorhodococcus mannitoliphagus | reverse complement strand
CTTTCGCAAAGGGGGGCTAGGGGGGATTTCGGGCGGCATCGCTCGCATCGGGAAACAATTGATGGACACTTGCTAAGCGATTGGCCGTCAGAGGCTTCGAGAGCGTTCGACCTCGATCATGGTTTTGGTCCAACCGCGCGGTCGATGGGAGCGGCGCCCCGCCGCGACGGGTGCGTGATTGCGGCGCACCCTCTGTCGGCGTTCGCTTTCGTCATTGTTTGAGGAGTCTATGGATTTCAAAACGGCCGATCTCTACGACGCTCACGGCGAGGCACTCCGCGTCTGTGAGCCCATCTTCCGCGACTTCGGCGGTCAGTCGCGTTTTGCCGGACCCGTCGTGCCCGTCAAGTGCTTCGAGGACAACTCCGTCGTCAAATCAACCCTGGCCGAGCCCGGCGAGGGACGTGTGCTGGTCGTCGACGCCGGCGGATCCTTGCGCTGCGCCATGCTGGGCGACCTCATCGCCGCCAGCGCGGTCGAGCAGGGCTGGGCCGGCGTCATCCTCTTCGGCTGCGTCCGCGACAGCGTCGAGATCGGCCAGATGCCGCTCGGTGTCAAGGCGCTGGCCAGCATCCCGCGCAAGAGCCAGCGGCGCGGGGAAGGGCAGCGCGACATCCCCGTCACCTTCGCCGGCGTGCGCTTTGCGCCCGGTGATTGGGTCTACTGCGATGAGGATGGCATCCTGGTGTCCGACAGGGCGCTTGACCCCTGATCGCTGGCCGTCCAGAGGCAGCGGCGTGGGAGCGCCGCCTCGGCGCGACAGATCCAGCCCAGCCAGGCTCGTCGTGCATCGATCATGACACAGGACCGACCGGGAGGCGCCAGACTCCCTGACCACCGACCACCGACCACCGACCACCGACCACCGACCACCGACCACCGACCACCGAACCTATGGCCTGGACCGAAGCCAAACTCATCGCCGAAGCCATGCTCGAAGGCTTCGAGCGCCACTATCGACTCTTTCGTGAGATTACGATCGACGCCCAACGGCGCTTCGAGGAAGCGGACTGGCCAGCGGTCCAGACCGCGTCGCGTGACCGCATTGGCTTCTATGATCGGCGTGTCGGCGAGACCGTCGCGCTGCTGCGCCGCGAATTCCACCTGCGCGACCCCAGCGACGTGCTCTGGCGGCGGGTCAAGATCGAATACATGCGTCTGCTGCCGCAGCTCAACCAGCCCGAGCTGGCGGAGACCTTCTACAACTCGGTCTTCTGCCGCCTCTTCGACCGCCACTACTACAACAACTCCTACATCTTCGTCTGGCCGCTGATCTCGACCGAGCACCTGGAGGCGGAGGTGCCGATCTTTCGACCCTACTATCCGGCGCGCGACGGCTTCGCCCGAGTCCTCGCCCGGGTCTTGAAGGACGCCGGCTTCAACCGCCCCTTCCGTGACCTGCGGCGCGACATCCGCTGCCTGCTGCTGGCCATCCGCTCACGCTTTCCGGCCAACCGGGCCATCCAGCAAAACTTCCAGCTCGCCGTGCTCTGTGCGCCCTTCTACCGCAACAAGGCGGCCTACATCATCGGCAAGGCCATCAATGGCGCCGACCAGATCCCCTTCGTCATCCCCATCCTGAACGACGAGGCACAGGGGCTCTATGTCGATACCCTGCTCACCGGCACGGACGAGATCTCGGACGTCTTCAGCTTCTCGCGCGCCTATTTCATGGTGGACACCGAGGTGCCGGCGGCCGTGGTGGATTTCCTGCGCCCCCTGATGCCGCGCAAGGGCAAGGCCGAACTCTACACCGCCATCGGCCTGCAGAAGTTCGGCAAGGCCGAGTTCTACCGCGATTTCATCAAGCACCTGCGCTACTCCTCGGACGAGCTGCTGATCGCGCCCGGCATCCGCGGCATGGTCATGTGCGTCTTCACCCTGCCGTCTTTTCCCTTCGTCTTCAAGGTCATCAAGGACCGCTTTCCGGCACCCAAGGAGATGACCCCGGATCAGGTCAAGCAGAAGTACCAGCTGGTCAAGATGCACGATCGGGTCGGGCGCATGGCCGACTCCTGGGAATACTCCCATGTCGCCTTCCCGCTGGCCCGATTCTCCCCGGCGCTGCGTGAGCTTCTAGAGGCCGAGTGCGCCGGCAGCGTCGAGCTGGTCGACGACCAGCTCATCATCAAGCACCTCTACATCGAGCGGCGCATGTCGCCGCTCAACCTCTATCTCCACACGGCTGACGACGACGACATCCGCCACGCCATCGGTGAGTACGGCGATGCCATCAAGCAGCTGGCCGCCGCCAACATCTTCCCCGGCGACTTCCTCTTCAAGAATTTCGGCGTCACCCGTCGGGGACGTGTCGTCTTCTACGACTACGACGAGCTCTGCTACCTGACCGAGTGCAACTTCCGCGAGATTCCGGAAGCGCCCTATCCCGAGATGGAGATGAGCGACGAGCCCTGGTACACCCCCGGACCCGACGACGTCTTTCCAGAAGAATTCGAGACCTTCCTGCTCACGGATCCGCGCATCCGCAAGGTCTTCCGCCAGCACCACGGCGAACTCCTAGATCCAGCCTGGTGGCGCGCGCGGCAGGACCACATCCGCGCCGGCCATCTGGAAGACGTCTTCCCCTACGCGCCCGAGCGCCGCTTTCGCAAGGACAGAGAGGAGTTCCCGCATCGCTACCCCCACCTCACGCCCTAGCCGGTCGGAAGCGGCTACCGCAAGGGTGCAAGCGGAGCCGGGGGCGCGGCGCAGTCCACGGATGCGCCAACATGAAGATCGCCGCCTGGCTCTTGATCGGTTCCAAGCGGCTGAAGCGACGCGGTCCTGAGCGGCCGCATCTCGACCTCGTGGGAGCGGCGCCCCGCCGCGACGGGCGCGCGCCGCCGACTCGACCGACTGAGCGATCCGCTGGATCAAGGCCACAGTGCTCAGCGCCTTTCGGCCTCGATAATAAACCCGGCCGGTAGGGCGGATGCCCGCAGGGCGATCCGCCAGCGATGCCAACCCCAACCGCAACGCCGACGGTGGAACCGCTTCGCGTTCCACCCTACAAGGTGATGCCGTCGCGATGGCCGCAGTGATGATAAAGGCCGCCTTTCGGCATCTCGGATGAATGAACATTTCAAGGCCGGTAGGGCGGATGCCCGCAGGGCGATCCGCCAGCGATGCCAACCCCAACCGCAACGCCGACGGTGGAACCGCT
>NZ_JAAIJR010000025.1 GCF_010915725.1 Thiorhodococcus mannitoliphagus | reverse complement strand
AGAGGCTGTCTGAAAAACCTCAAGGGGCGACTTTAGTCGCCCTTGGCACTGGCGGGAGGGCGAATGAATTCGCCCCTACAGCTCGGGCGATTGCAATATTCAGACAGCCTCTCAGCACTGCGTCGCGAAGTGCAGCACGATTTCTTCGAGGATGTTGGGATTCAGCGGCTTGGTGATGTGTTCGTCCATGCCGGCTTCGAGACAGCGTTCGGCGTCGCTCTCGAGTGTGCGGGCCGTCATGCCGATGATGGGGGTGCGCTCGCCGTTCCGCTCGAGTTCGCGCAAGGCGCGGGCGGTTTCGATGCCGTCCATCCCAGGCATGTAGAGGTCTAGGAACACCAGGTGGAAACACTGGGAGCGATAGAGTTCGACCGCCTTCTGTCCATCCGTCGCGATGGTGACCTCATGACCCCACTCCTTGAGCAGGCTACCGGCGAGCTTTTGGGCGACGGGGTTGTCGTCGACCAGCAAGATGCGCAGTCGCTGACGGTGCTCGACCAAGTGATGTCGGGTCAAGAGCGGGGCGTCTGATGCGCTGTCGTTGGCGCTCAGAAAGTGTGTCAGGGTCTCACGCAGCTCCAAGGGCGTGACTGGCTTGGTCAGAAAGGCGCCGATCCCAACCTCGCGGCACCTGAGCGCGTCGCCGCGCTTGCCGGCGGCGGAGATCAGAATCATATGGCTCTGGCTGATCAGACCTGCGTCTTTGAGCAGGCTCGCGAGGCCGAAGCCGTCTACCTCCGGCTGAGCGGCATCGAGGAGATAGACATCGATCGGTTTGCCGTCGGACTGGCTCGTCTGGGCGATCTCTAAGGCTTGCTGGCCGTTGGCGGCCTCCTCAACCTCGAACCCCCATTGTTTGAACCAATAGCCCTGGGCGCGCCGGTTGGCCGGATGCGCGTCGACGACAAGGGCGCGCTTGCCTGGCCAGTGATGCAGCGGGGTTAGCAGCGCCGTTGGCGAGTCGGCGCGCGCCAGTGGCAGGCTCATGTGAAAGGTGCTGCCGACGCCTTCCTGGCTCTCCACCCAGATCCGCCCACCCATCAAATCGACGAGCCTGGCGCTGATGCTTAGACCCAGACCGGTTCCGCCGAAACGTTGCGTGACGGCGGTATCGCCCCGGCCGAAGGCCGTGAAGATCTCCTCGAGCTTCGCGTCTGGAATCCCGATGCCCGTGTCGCTGATCGCGACATGGATGTGGTCTCTGTCCGGTTCCCCTCCCGTGTCCGCTTGAACCTTGATGCGGATCTCGCCCTGATCCGTGAACTTGATGGCGTTGTCGCACAGCTGCCCGAGGATCTGACGGATGCGGCCGGGATCCCCGAGACTCTGGTGTGGTAAATCGCCAGCCTGATCGAAGACGAAACCAAGCCCCTTGTTGCTGGCGATGAGGGCGAAGGATTTCAGCATCTCAGACAGCATCACCGGGAAATTGAAGGGGATCTGCTCGACCTGCATCTGGTCCATGTCGATCTTGGTCAGGTCCAAGATGTCATTGAGCAGATTCAGCAGGGTGTCGGCCGAGCTGCGAATGAGTTCCATGTAGTCGTGCTGCATCGGACTCGGTCCGGAGTCGATCGCCAGCTCGGTCAGCCCCAAAATGCCGTTCAATGGGGTGCGAATCTCCTGGGCCATGCTCGTGACGAAGCGGCTTTTGGCGTGTTGGGCCGACTCAGTCGCGAGCTGCCGGTGCTCTATTTCGTGTTGCAGTCTTGACTCCAGAAGACAGGCACGCGCTGCGTTTGCGAGCTTCTGCCACAGTGGGGCGAGCGCCTGCTGAAGCGGCGTCGACAGTACCCCGGTGTCTGCATCGCGGATAAAGATCAGGACGCCAAAGTCGGGGAGGCGGAAGGCGTGGATGGCACTGTCCCCAGTCAGGGTGACGACGGGCGCGCCTTCAGGGCGCTCGGCCAGCGCCTTGTCGAGCGCGTTCGGGTGCCACTGCTCCCAGAAGCCCTTGTAGTCAGGATGGCGAGGAAGGTCTTGCGGCGTCATGCAGACGACCGGCGCAGACGCGGTCTCCGCCGTCTCGGGCTGATGGAACTGCAGGACCGCAGCGCCGGTGCCATTGACGAGCTCGCGCATCTGGGTGATGACTCGGTCGAGCATGGTCTCCAAATCCATGGAGCTGCCGATGGCCAGTGAGAGTTTGAAAAGGGGCTCGATGTCGGTCGCTGGGGTCATGGTCGGGTGCGGGGTGACCTTGCAAGGCTGTGGATTCTACCCCGAGGATGGGCAAAGCGCAGCGTGCGCGTCTTGTGAGTGCCGAGGTGTGAACGATGGGCGCCTGCCCAACTCCAGGGCTCTGATGCAGCCACCGAGCACGGGCGCTGCCCATCTTCGGCATGGGGACAGTATAGGCTTTCCCGGAAACCAACTTGGAAACTCTGAATCAACAACTTCCCCCCTTTCGCAAAGGGGGGGCAGGGGGGGATTTCGGGAGGCATCTCTGAGGACTAGATCATCCTCCGGCCCAAGCGCGTGGACGGTGGGAGCGGCGCCCCGCCGCGACGGGCGTGAGCCCAGGGCGAGACGGCCTGGCCTCGCGGATTTGCGGGCCTGTTGCGAGCCGAAGCACCGCGCCGCCGACCGGTTGGGCTGGTCGGCGGCGCGCGCTGACATGAGGGGCTACTCGGACGCTGGTTGGGAGACGTCTTCAGGCGCTGGCGTCGGAGCGGTTGCTTGCTCGGGCGCAGGCGATGCGGGCTGCTCGCTGGCTCGCCTTGCCTTGTCCGCCTCGATCGACTCCGTTTGTTCGACTTCTGGGCTAGGCTCGACTTTGGGGTCAGGCTCAGCTTCGGCGCTAGGCTCGGCTTTGGGGGCAGGCGCGACTTCTGGGCCAGGCTCAGCTTCGGCGCTGGGCTCGACTTCTGGGCCAGGCTCAGCTTTGGCGCTAGGCTCGACTTCGGCCGCAGGCACCGGCGCCGGCGGCTGCTCTTCCTCGGTGGGCTCGGGCTGGACGATCAGCTTCGATCGCTCCAGGTCAAGCAGCCCTTCGAGGTCGTACTCCGAGAGTTTGAAGTAGTAGGGCATGGCATCGGACTTAAGGACATAGTCCTCACTGTCCTCGGCCTTGGAGACCCGATAGGTCTTGGTGCTGCCGTCATCGAGGCGCAAGCCGATCTCGAGCACCGGTTCCTGCTGCTTGTAGGCAGGGTCGTCCGCGATGCCGAGCACACCCCGGTAGCGCAGGCCGGCCAGCTTCATGACGACGTCCTTGGCGGCGTCTTCATCCAGCGGCTCGTCGCTGTCGTCGAGGGTCCAGCCGTCGTCCGACTTGGTCAGGGTCCAATCCTGTCCGCTGATTGCGGCGATGGTCTCTGCGTCGAGGCTCAGCAGCCCGGTCTGTGACCAGTCGTCGCGTCGGCTTGAGATGTCGGAGAGGGCGAGCGGCAGATCGTAGACCGCGTCATCGCCGTCGGGACGACCGTAGAGGCGCCGGAAGCCGGGCGTTTCACCCAGAATGAGCGTCACCGCCTCGCCGTCCTTGGTCGCGACCGTGAGCCGACGCACGAAGTCGTCATCGGCCACCTTGAAGCGTTTGAGAGACGCCTCGCTGGTGCCGACGGGCAGGGGGCGCTTGAGGTCGGCAAGCTGCTTCAAGAGCAGATCGACCTTGCTGGTGGTGACGGGGAGGTCGGCGAGTTCGGCGATGACCCAGCCATCCTCCTCGCCCTTGCGGCTGAGCGTCACGCGCTCGCCTTCATCCGAGCCCTCGATCGTGATCGAGGTGACCTGCTCAGGATCGACCGCAACGAGGGGCGTTTGCGGGTTGAGTGCCGCCATGCCGGGCTTGCTCAGGCTTTGCCCGAGCGCGATCAAGAGCTGGAGCGCGAGCACCAGCAAGAGCCCCATGATCAGCGGCGAGCGCAAATCCTGCCCCCAGCGCAGATCGGCCTTCGACGTTTTGAGCTGATTCATGACTGAGTGCCTCCGTTACCCAGGATGTCGGCATAGGCGCGCTCGCGACGCGCGCGGCTCTGGCGATAGAGCAGATAGACCAGGGCCAGGCCGGCGAGGGCCAGGACATAGTTCAGCGACTCCCAGAACAGCCGCGTCTGCTGGCCGACCGGCTCGAGCATGCGGCTGAACTGACCGCGTCCGCGCAGCGCCAGCAGCCCGCGGTCCTCGAGCGACCATTCGACGGCGTTCTGCACCAGTTCGATGGGCTTGAGGTAGCGGGTCTGGGTGGCCTCATTGGCCAGGCTGATCGCGGTGTCCGTGAGGAAGCTGGACGAACCGATGAGGATGAGCCGGGCCGACTCTGGCGAAGACTCCACCACACCTGAGATCACGGGCGCCTGCGCTGTTTCGGGCTCGTCCGCAGTCGCTGTCGGATCCGCTGTATCGGCATCCTCCGCTTCGTCTGCAGGGGCGACGCTGGCGTCCGGCAGGAGTGGCGAGGGCTTGCCGGCGAAGGGCGACTGGAAACGTCCCTCAACGGCGACCGCGAGCAGCTTGCGGCCCTCGTCGTCGCCGACGGGGAAGCCGAGTCCGCCGTGCGCCTCGAAGTCTGGCTGCATCTCGGCGGAGTCGCTCGTCCAGGCGCTGGCGGAGCTTCGGATCAGCTTGGTGATGGCGCGGCTCGCGTTCTTCTCGGCATCAATGGTGATGGGGGACGACCAGTTCATGGTGATCTGTCCCAGGTTCGAGGTCATGCCGTTGTCCTCGGCCAGCCCGTCGCTGCGCACGTCCGGGAAGTAGGGGTAGTCCAGGGTCTGGATCTCTTGAACAACGAAACCGCCGACGTCCCGCTGTACCGGGATGGGGAAGGGGGTGTTCTGCGGGTCCAGTACCAGCGAGGGCTCGAGCCTGATGCCCTGATGATCGAGCCAGTCCTCGAGGCCGGTCGGGGCCTTGCGTGCGGAGATGCTGCCGCCGCCAAGGTCGATGTTGAAGCTGGATGCGGCCAGGATCACGGTGCCGCCCTGCATCAGGAACTGGTCGATGGCGAACTGCTGCTTCTCGTCCAGCGCCTCGGGACCGACGACCATGAGCAGGTCGGCCTCTTCGGGCACCTGGCCGGAGCTGAGATCCGTGTCGCGCAGCGAGAAGCTTTCCTGAAGGCTCTGCTGCAACAGGCCGTAGTCGCCGCCCTGGGGGCCGCCCATATAGGGGTTGGTCGGTGCCGGGGTGGGCGTATAGAGCGCGACGGTCCGCATGACGCCAGGGGCGAAGCGCTTGATCCCCGCCTCGATGGCACGGCTGAGACCAGCGCGATCCAGCGCCTCGGGCAGTGGGATCGGAATACGCTGGTCGTCGCCCTCCAGGACCATGTAGAAGTAGAAGGGTGTCGGATCGAGCAGGCTGATCACCAGCGGCTCGAAGCCGTACTCCTCTTGGATGGTCTTGGCCAGGCTGCCGTCACCCGCGCCTGGATCCTGGATCTCGAAGCTGAAGGTGTCCGGCGCCTGTGCCTGCAGCTCGCTGAGTACAGACTCCAAGTCTGCTCGCAGGGCGGGCAGGGGTTCGGGGAGCTGGTCCGCGGGAGAGATGTAGCCCTTCAGCTGCAGCGGCTTGCTGATGTTGGTGAAGACATCGCCGCCGCCCTGGTAGCCATAGAGTACCTTCTTGATGGTGCGCGTGAGGTCGTACTCCGGATTGCGCAGACGCACGTCCAAGTCGGTCTCGCTGCGGACCTTGACGTCGATGAGGTCCTGGAAGCCCAGGGTCTCGAATTGGTCGCCGTACTTCACCAGGATGTCGAAGTAGGAATTGACCACGGCGGACTGGTATTTGGAGGCGGTCTGGAAGGCCACGGGGCGGATGCCGTACTGCTCGCCGGCCTCGCGCTCCAGCTCGGGGGACTGCTGCGGGTCGACGATCTCGACGCGGACCTTGCCCTTGCCGGCGATCTGATATTCCTCGAGCAGGTCGCGCAGCTGCGGGACCAGGGGCGCGAGCAAGGGATGGGTCTCGGCGCTGAAGTAGCCGCGGATGAGCAGCGGCTCCTGGAGCTGGCCGAGGTAGTTCCGAGTCGCATCCGAGATGGTGTAGAGGTTGCCCTCGGTCAGGTCGGTGCGGACGTTGGTGACGCCCTGCATCCAGAGATTGGCCGCGATCAGGTTGGCGACGGTCAGTCCGGTGATCAGGGTCCAGCGATGGTGGCGACGCGGACTGGCGGCGTGCTCCGCCCAGCGCAGCCGCTCCAGGCTGTAGACCGTCAGGGCCAGGAAGGCGCCGACGATGCTCAGGTAGTAGTAGAGGTCGCGCAGGTCGATGACGCCGCGGGTGATGGACTCGAAGCGCGAGCCGCTGCCGATGAGCCGCAGGATCTCGCCGCCGCTGTGGCCGACCAGGCTGGTGAGCGCCGGCGAACCGAGCAGATAGAAGACGCCGCAGACCAGGGCGCTGCCGATGAGGGCGACGATGGGGTTGTCGGTCCGCGAGGAGATGAAGAGTCCGATCGACAGATAGGCCGCCGCCAGCAGGAGCGTTGCGAGATAGGCGCCGATGACCGGACCCCAGTCCAGCGGGCCGAGCAGGGACACCGTGATGGGCAAGGGTAGGGTCAGGGCCAGCGCGATGGCCACCAGGCCGAGCGCCGCCAGGAACTTGCCGAGCACCAGCTTGGGTGTCGCGACCGGCAGGGTTAGCAGGGTCTCCAGCGTGCCGGCCCGTCGCTCCTCGCTCCACAGGCGCATGCTCAAGGCGGCGCAGAGGAAGATCAGCAGGACCGGCATCCACTCGAAGAGCGGGCGTGCGTCCGCGATGTTGCGCGAGAAGAAGGCGTCGACCCAGAAGAAGACGAAGAGGCAGACCGCCAAGAAGGTCCCGATGAAGATGTAGGCCACCGGGGAGCCGAAGAAGGCCGCCAGCTCGCGGCGGGCCACGCGCGTGACTTCACCCATGGGCCACCTCAACTTGCTCGAGGGTGACGGCGCCGAACAGCGCCTCCAGGTCCTGCCGCTCGGGCTCGAGGCCGTAGAGTGGCCAGCCCTGCTGACTGACGGCCTGAGCGACCAGGGGCGATGTGGCGCGCAGATCGGCCGTCTCCAGGGCGAAGCGGCGCAGTCCGGCGTCCGCGTCGAGGACGCTGACGCTGCTCACACCGGCCAGCTTGGCGAGGATCGGCTGCACTTCGTCCGGGTCGCGGTCGAGGCTCACCAGCAGTCGCTGCTGACGCCCGATGGCGTCGAGCTGGCTGTCGAGGGCTAGACGGCCGCCACGCATGATGAGGACGCGTCCGCAGACGGCCTCGACTTCTTGCAGGATGTGGGTCGAGATGATGAGGGTCGCATCCACGGCCAGCTCGCGCACCAGGCTGCGCATGTGCTGGATCTGCGCTGGGTCCAGGCCGTTGGTGGGCTCGTCGAGGATGAGGATCTTGGGCTCGTGCAGGATGGCCTGGGCGACGCCGACGCGCTGCCGGTAGCCGCGCGAGAGGGTGCCGATGAGCGCCGTTGCCTTGGCCTCCAGCTCGGTGCGCTCCACGGCGCGGCGGATGGCCGAGCGTCGGGCTTGGGGCGCGATGCCGTGCAGCGACCCCTGATAGTCCAGGTAGTCCAGGACCGTCATCTCGGGATAGATGGGGCAGTTCTCGGCCAGATAGCCGATGCGTCGCTGGGCCTCGCGGCGTTGCTCGGCGATGTCCAGTCCGTCGATCCGGATCTCGCCGCCACTGGGCTCGAGATAGCCGGTCAGCATCTTCATGATGGTCGTCTTGCCGGCGCCGTTGTGGCCGAGCAGACCGACGATTTCACCATGTCCGATGCTGAAAGAGACGTCTTGGACCGCCTTGAGCTCGCCATAGCTGCGACTGAGCTCGCGAACCTCGATCATTGAGCTTCTCCTTGACTCGATTGCTCGTTAGTTGTGGGTTGTTCGGTCCCGGATATGGGGGCGTCGCGCGGGCGTAAAGATCCTTGCCCAAGGGGCGCCTCGAGCTGAGGCAAGCCTGGCCGCGCGGTCTGCCTCGGGTCCGATCCGAAAATGAAGGCTGCAGGCAGCGTACCGGCGCGGATTTCAACCAAGCCGCTCAGCTTGCGCAAGAGGCGAACTCGGCAGGCGTCGCAGTCGTTGCGGTTCCCGTGTCGAAAAGTCCTTTTCGATCAGAATCTAAAGCCTGTCATCTCGCGAGCGCGCACAGGGTTAAACTTTGGTAAGGCCAGCCGCGCGATTGGCCGGTAGGATCGGCGCCCCGCCGCGATCGGGTGCGCGTCGCGCCGAGCCGGGTAGGGTGGACAAGCACAGCGCAGTCCACCAAGGACGCCGCGGGATTCGGTGGACTTCGCTCGCGCTCGTCCACCCTACGAGTTCGTCCAGCCGCAGGGGCTCAATCGATTTCCACCAAGACCCGTCCATGCGTCTGTCCGGCGAGCATGCGCTCGAAGCCGGGTAGGGTGGACAAGCACAGCGCAGTCCACCAAGGACGCCGCGGGATTCGGTGGACTTCGCTCGCGCCCGTCCACCCTACGAGTTCGTCCAGCCGCAGGGGCTCAATCGATTTCCACCAAGACCCGTCCATGCGTCTGTCCGGCGAGCATGCGCTCGAAGACATCCGGCAGTCCCGCGAGATCGACCCTCTCCGTGAGCATGTCCTCCAGCTGCCCCGGCCGCCAGTCGCTGGCTAGATGACCCCAGAGTTCCCTCCGCACGGGAGCGGGAACATCCACTGAGTTGCAGCCGAGCAGGCTCACCCCGCGCAGGATGAAGGGCATGACCGTTGTATTCAGTTCATGCCCGCCCGCCAATCCAATGGCGGCGATATTGCCGTTCGGGGCCAGCGTGCGGGTGATCTGCGCCAGCATCTCACCGCCGACGCTGTCCACCGCGCCGCCCCATTCGGCCTTTTCCAGTGGTCGCTTGGCCTCGGACAAGGCATCGCGGCCGACGATGCGGGTCGCGCCCAAGGCCGTGAGCCAGTCGTGCAGCGCTGCCTTGCCGGAGACGGCGACGACCTCGTAGCCGAGTCGGGCGAAGATGGCCACGGCCATGGAGCCCACGCCGCCGCTCGCGCCGTTGACCAGGATGGGTCCCAGCTCCGGGCGCTGGCCGTTGACCAGCATCCGATGCACTGCGAGCGCGGCGGTGAAGCCGGCGGTCCCCAGGATCATCGCCGACCTGGCATCCAGACCCTCCGGCATGGCGACCAGCCAATCACCCGGCACGCAAAGGTATTGTGCATAGGCGCCGTCGTGGTCGAAGCTCAGGCCCCAACCGGTGGCGATGACGGCGTCTCCCGCCTTGTAGTCAGGATGGCTGGATGCCTCGACCTGTCCGGCCGCGTCGATGCCGCCGACCAGCGGGAAGGTCCGCAGAATTTTGCCCTTGCCGGTGCCCGCGAGGGCGTCCTTGTAGTTGACGGCGGAGTGTGTGACCCGGACCAGAACCTCGCCGTCTCCCGGCACGGGCTTCGGCAACTGCTCGATGCCGGCATGGTGACCCTGGTCGTCTTTGTGAATGCGGAAGGCGGAGTAGGTGTTCTTCGACATGACAGAGCCTCAGAATGATGGGTGTTGAATGTTTGTAGACCAGTGAGCTGGTGTTGATGGGCGCCCTTGACCGACGTCAGGCTGCAACTGACAACTGACAACTGACAACTGACAAAGGCGGCGCGGAATTCGGTGGACTTCGCTCTCGCTCGTCCACCCTACGCGGCCTATGCGTTGGTCAAGCGACGACCTCGACCGGGATGAGCCCAATCTTGCTGCGCCATTTCGCCGGGCCGCTCTGATGCACCGAGTCGCCGCGACTGTCGACCGCGACGGTCACCGGCATGTCCTCGACCTCGAATTCCCGGATAGCCTCCATCCCCAGGTCCTCGAAGGCGACCAGCCTGGAGCCCTTGATCGCCTTGGCGACCAGATAGGCCGCGCCGCCGACGGCCATGAGATAGACGGCACCATGGCGCTTGATCGCCTCGATGGCGGCGGGTCCGCGCTCGGCCTTGCCGACCATGCCGATGAGTCCGGTCTGGCTGAGCATCTGCTCGGTGAACTTGTCCATGCGGGTCGATGTGGTCGGGCCAGCGGGACCCACGACCTCGTCCCGGACCGGATCGACCGGGCCGACGTAGTAGATGAATCGGTTGGTCAGATCGACGCCGTCCGGCAGCGGTTCGCCGCGATTCAAGAGGTCGATGATCCGCTGGTGCGCGGCATCGCGGCCGGTCAGCAATTTGCCGGAGAGGAGAATCCGATCGCCTGGCTGCCAAGTTGCGATGTCCTCGCCTGTGACGCTGTCGAGATTCACCCGCTTGGCGCTGCTGTCGGCCTCCCAGACGATGGCGGGCCAGTCCTCCAGGCTCGGCGGGTCGAGCGTGACGGGGCCGGAGCCGTCCAGGGTGAATTCCAGATGACGCGTCGCGGCGCAGTTCGGAATCAAGGCCACCGGCAGGGACGCGGCGTGCGTCGGGTAGCTGTGGATCTTGACATCCAGCACCGTGGTCAGGCCGCCGAGCCCCTGGGCGCCGATTCCCAATGCGTTGACCTTCTCATAGAGTTCCAGGCGCAACTCTTCGATCGGATCGGAGGGGCCGCGCGCCTTGAGTTCATGGATGTCGATGGTCTCCATCAGCGCCTCTTTCGCCATCAGCATGGCCTTCTCGGCCGAGCCGCCGATGCCAATGCCGAGCATACCAGGCGGGCACCAGCCGGCACCCATGGTCGGCACCGTCTTCAGCACCCAGTCGACCAGGCTGTCGCTCGGGTTGAGGATGGTGAATTTGGACTTGTTCTCCGAGCCCCCGCCCTTGGCGGCGAGCTTGACCTCGACCTTGTCTCCGGGCACCAGCTCCATGTGGACGATGGCGGGGGTGTTGTCCCCCGTGTTCTTCCGCGCGCCGATCGGCGGGGTCACCATGGAGGCACGCAAGACATTGTCGGGATGCCCGTAGGCGCGGCGCACGCCCTCGTCGACCATGGCCTGGATGCCGCTTTGCGTCTCCCAACGGACCTCCATGCCGATCTTGAGGAAAACGACGACCATCCCCGTGTCTTGGCAGATAGGGCGATGGCCCTCGGCGCACATGCGTGAGTTGTAGAGGATCTGCGCCATGGCGTCGCGCGCGGCAGGCGATTCCTCGGCCTCGTAGGCTGCGGCCAAGGACTGGATGTAGTCGCTGGGGTGGTAGTAAGAGATGAACTGCAGGGCGTCGGCGATACTCTGGACGAAGTCGTTCTCGCGAATGGTGGTCATAGCTCTGGATGCTGATTGCTGCGGGTCGAGGGCCTGGGAGTATAGCGATGGTGCAGTGCGGAATTCGATGGGGCGGTGACTGTGGCGAGCGATGCGGAAAAAGTGCTTGCGGATCCCGAAAGCTGCTTGTAGTATGCGCGGCTCCTGACGACAGGCGCGTAGCTCAGTTGGTTAGAGCACCACCTTGACATGGTGGGGGTCGTTGGTTCGAGTCCAATCGCGCCTACCAAATTCTGAGGCTGCCAGCCTTCAGCGATCAGCTTTCAGCGATTTTCGGCTGAGAGTCGAACGCTGAAGGCTGGCAGCTTTTTTCTTGCCGCCAGGATTCACTGCTCCCGCCGCGGCTTCCGACGGCCAGGGTCGCCGACTGAATCAGCCGCGCAAACCGCATCATGTGATCCCTCGTATCGATCACCACTGAGACCAGGACCTCGACATGCCTCTGATTACGCTACCCGACGGCTCCGAACGTCAGTTCGACCAGCCTCTGTCTGTTCATGATGTCGCCGCCTCCATCGGCCCGGGCCTCGCCAAGGCCGCGCTGGCCGGTCGCGTGGACGGCCAGCTGGTGGATACCAGTCATGTCATGGATCGGGACGCGGCCTTGGAGATCATCACCAGCAAGGACGAGGAGGTCGCGCTCGAGCTGATGCGCCACGATGCGGCGCACGTCATGGCTCAAGCCGTTCAGGAACTCTATCCGGGGACGCAGGTGACCATTGGCCCGGCGATCGAGAACGGTTTCTACTATGACTTCGCGCGTGAAGAGCCCTTCACGCCCGCCGAACTGGAGCAGATCGAGGCGCGCATGCATGAGATCGTCAAGCGCGATCTCCCCATCGTGCGCGAGGTCATGGATCGCGAAGAGGCCAAGCGCGTCTTCGGTGAGCTGGGCGAGCAATACAAGGTCGAGATCATCGACGACATCATCCCCGAGGGCGAAGCGGTCTCCATCTACCGCCAGGGCGAATGGTTCGATGTCTGCCGCGGTCCGCACCTGCCGAGCACGGGTAAGCTGGGCAATGGCTTCAAGCTGACCAAGCTCGCCGGGGCCTACTGGCGCGGCGATTCCAGCAACGCCATGTTGCAGCGCATCTACGGCACCGCTTGGCGCGGCAAGAAGGAGCTGAAGGCCTATCTCCACCGCCTGGAGGAGGCCGAGAAGCGTGATCACCGCAGGCTCGGCAAGCAGTTGGACCTCTTCCACTTCCAGGACGAGGCCCCCGGCATGGCCTTCTGGCACGCCAAGGGCCGGGTGATCTACCGCCTCGCCGAGGCCTACATGCGCGAGAAGCTCGACGAGTACGGCTACCAAGAGGTCGAGACGCCTCAGGTACTGGACCGCTCGCTATGGGAGCGCTCGGGTCACTGGGAGAAGTTCGCGGACGACATGTTCACGACGCACCTGGACGACCGTGACTACGCCATCAAGCCGATGAACTGCCCGGGGCATATCCAGCTCTTCAACCAGGGGCTCAAGAGCTATCGCGACTTGCCGTTGCGCATCGCCGAGTTTGGCGTGGTGCACCGCAATGAGCCTTCGGGCACCCTGCATGGTCTGATGCGCGCGCGTCGTTTCACGCAGGATGACGCCCACGTCTTCTGCACCGACGAGCAGCTTCAGCCCGAGGTTGCGACGCTCATCGACATGGTCTTCGAGACCTATCGCGACTTCGGCTTCACCGAGATCGAGCTGGCGCTGTCGCTGCGCCCGGAGAAGCGCGTCGGCTCTGACGATCTGTGGGATAAGGGTGAGGCCGCGCTGGCGCAGTCCCTCACCGACAAGGGGCTGGCGTTCAAGGTCAAGCCGGGCGAGGGTGCCTTCTATGGCCCCAAGATCGAGTTCACCCTGCACGACAGCATCGGTCGCGCCTGGCAGTGCGGCACCATCCAAGTCGACTTCTCCATGCCGGGTCGACTGGGCGCGCACTACATCGCCGAGGACAACAGCAAGCAGACGCCGGTCATGATCCACCGCGCCATTCTGGGCTCGGTCGAGCGTTTCATCGGCATTCTCATCGAGCACTACGCCGGCTTGCTGCCGGTTTGGCTGTCGCCGGTGCAGGCGGTGCTGCTCAACATTACGGACCGCCAAGCAGATTTCGTCACAGAGTCTGCTAAGACGTTGCGCAACAAGGGCTTCCGCGTCGAGACGGACTTGAGAAACGAGAAGATCGGCTTTAAAATCCGCGAGCACACCCTGCAGAGGGTGCCCTACCTGCTCGTGGTAGGTGATCGGGAAGTCGAATCCCGGTCCTTGTCTGTTCGCGATCGCCAAGGCCAAGATCTGGGCACTTTTACGCTCGATGCCTTCGTCCAACGGCTGAGCGAAGAGGTCGCGAACCGAATTCACTAGCGTATGGCTAGGCGGGCCGGCTCGCGACACTGCTGGCTCGGCCCATTCTATTTGCGTATTCGGAGGAGTTTGCTATCGCCGCACCAAAGAGAAACCGCGTCAATAACGACATCAACGTGCCGGATGTCCGGCTCATCGGCGCCGATGGAAATCAAGTTGGGGTCGTCAGCACGCGTGAAGCGATGGAGCTTGCCACGGAGGCGGAGCTCGACCTCGTTGAGATCGTTCCTAACGCGGATCCACCGGTTTGTCGGTTGATGGACTACGGTCGGTTTCTCTTCGACCAGAAAAAGAAGAAGAACGAGGCCAAGAAGAAGCAGAAGCAGGTTCAAGTCAAGGAAGTCAAGTTTCGTCCAGGCACGGATTCAGGAGACTATCAGGTCAAACTACGCAACCTGACGCGTTTCCTACATGAAGGGGATAAGGCCAAGGTCACCATGCGTTTCCGCGGGCGTGAGCACGCCCACCGCGAGCTCGGTCTAGAGCTGCTGCGGCGTGTGGAAACGGACCTGGCCGAAATCAGCATCGTTGAGCAGCAGCCGCTGATGGAAGGGCGGCAGATGGTGATGGTGCTGGGCCCCAAAAAGAAATAGCGACGATCAAACGCCGGCCTCGGGGCGAATCCCACTGAGTGAGGCCAAGGAATGCATCGGGCGCCGCTCTGGCGCCCGATGCTTTCTTGGTGCATGCAGGGGTCGTCGTTCGTCGCATGACATCACATCAGCAATAGCGGAGTAATTGAGACCAATGCCCAAGCTGAAATCCAATCGCGGAGCCGCGAAGCGCTTCAAGCGCACTGCCTCCGGTGTCAAGTGCAACGCGTCGCACAGACGTCACATCCTGACGAAGAAGAGCACCAAGCGGAAGCGCCATCTGCGCGCCGCCAAGCAGCTCCACAAATCAGATGTGCGGTCTGCGCTGCGCATGATTCCTTATTGCTAGTTGCCCTTGATTTGAATCCGGAGAGTATTAGATGCCTAGAGTCAAACGCGGCGTCACCGCCCACGCCCGCCACAAGAAGGTCTTGGATGAAGCCAAGGGCTATTACGGCGCCAGAAGTAAGGTCTATCGTGTCGCCAAGCAGGCCGTCATCAAGGCCGGCCAATACGCCTATCGCGACCGTCGTCAGAAGAAGCGCCAGTTTCGCGCCCTGTGGATCGCGCGTATCAACGCCGCCGCGCGTGAGAATGGTCTCTCTTACAGCCGTCTCATCGATGGTCTGAAGAAGGCCGGTGTCGAGGTCGACCGCAAGGTTCTGGCGGACATCGCCTACCACGACAGCGTGGCCTTCGCGGCGATCGCAGCGCAGGCGAAGTCGGCCCTGGCCTGACCTAGCGCCGTCCCGTCCGCGTCCGCTGTCGACCGAGAGGGAAAGGCCATGGTCTTTCCCTCTTTTCGTTTGAGCGGGACGCGGCGAACCCATTGCAGTCGGAAGTGCCATCCCAAATCCGGCAATTGGAACCGCACAGGCGCGAAGGGCACGAAGAAGAGCCATGCGTCGTCTTGCCTGCGTCATTCACCCTGAGGGTGAAGGCCGCAGGCGAGGCAAAGCATCGAAATGCTTAGCGATCTTCCTGCTCTTGGCGGTTCAACTCATCTTTCTAGGTTCATAGCATGGCCGAGAATACCGAGCTTGGGCTCGACTCCTTGCAAGCGGCCGCTCTGACGGCCATCGCCGATGCCGCCGATCTGGCAGGCCTCGATCAGGTGCGGGTGCGCTATCTGGGCAAGAGCGGCGAGCTGACCGCGCTGCTCAAGCAGCTGGGCAAGTTGCCCGGGCCCGAACGCCCCGCAGCCGGACAGGCGATTAACCAGGCGAAGGTTGCTGTTCAGCAGGCGATCGATGCCCGCAAGTCGGCCCTCGAAGAGACGGCGCTGGCAGCCCGTCTCGCCGCTGAGCGGATCGACGTCACACTGCCCGGACGCGGACAGCGCCCCGGTGGTCTGCACCCGGTGACGCGCGCGCTGCGACGCATCGAGCGCCTCTTTGCCAATGCCGGCTTCGCCGTGGTCGAGGGGCCGGAGGTCGAGGACACCTACCATAACTTCGAGGCGCTCAACATCCCCGAGCACCACCCCGCCCGGGCGATGCACGACACCTTCTACTTCGACGCCGATCGGCTGCTGCGCACGCATACCTCCCCGGTGCAGATCCGCGTGATGGAGGAGCAGGCGCCGCCGTTGAAGATCATCGCGCCGGGCCGCGTCTACCGTTGCGACTCGGACTTGACCCACACACCCATGTTCCACCAAGTGGAGGGGCTGCTGGTCGACGAGCAGGTGAGCTTCGCCGACCTCAAGGGCGTGCTCTACGACTTCTTGACCAACTTCTTCGAGCGCGATCTCCAGCTGCGCTTTCGTCCCTCGTACTTCCCCTTCACCGAGCCCTCGGCGGAGGTGGATATTCAGTGTGTCATGTGCAACGGCAGTGGCTGTCGGGTCTGCAAGCAGACCGGCTGGCTGGAGGTGCTCGGGTGCGGCATGGTCTATCCCGAGGTGTTCCGCCACATCGGCATCGACCCGGACCAGTATCTGGGCTACGCCTTCGGCATGGGCGTCGAGCGCCTGGCCATGCTGCGCTATGGTATCGACGATATTCGCCTGAATTTCGAGAACGATTTGAGGTACTTGCGGCAGTTTGCTTGATCACGGCCGCCCCCTCGGAGCGGGGATGAGTTGAGCCGCAAAGGCGCAAAGCGCGTACAGGACTTTTCGGGTGACTGGATCTCTCGATGCGCTCGTCCGCAGCTCAGCGATGCTGCGATCAGTGCTTCAACTTTCCCCGATCGAAGACAACGACTTTTCAGCTGCCTCATCCGTTTTCGTGATGACGCGGCTAAGACATAGGACAGCGGGACATGCGATTCAGTGAGGCGTGGCTGCGCGAGTGGGTGAGCCCACCCGTCGACACCCAGCAATTGGCCGATCAGCTCAGCATGGCGGGTCTCGAAGTGGACGCCGTCGAGCCTGCGGCTCCGGTGTTCAATGGCGTGACCATTGGTCTGGTGCAGGGCATCGCGCCCCACCCGGATGCCGCCAAGTTGCGGATCTGTACCCTGGATGTGGGGCAGGGCGACCCGCTGCAGATCATCTGCGGCGCGGCTAACGTGGCCGAGGGCATGCGGGTTCCCGTGGCGACCATCGGCGCCGTGCTGCCGGGCGATTTCAAGATCAAGAAGGCCAAGCTGCGGGGCATCGAGTCCTTCGGCATGATCTGCTCGGCGAGCGAACTGGGCTTGGCCGAATCCTCCGACGGCATCCTGCCCTTGCCTGTGGACGCGCCCATTGGTGAGGACTTCCGCCGTTGGCTGAGCCTCGATGACCATTGCATCGAAGTGGATCTGACGCCCGACCGCGGCGATTGCCTCAGCCTTGCTGGGCTGGCGCGTGAGGTTGGCGTCATCAACCGCGTGCCGCTGACAGCGCCCGTCATCGAGTCAGTCGCGCCCGCCTCTGACGAGCGGTTCCCGGTCCAACTCCTCGCCCCCGAGGCCTGCCCGCGCTACCTCTGCCGCGGCATCCGCAACATCGACGCGAGCGCCGAGACGCCGATGTGGATGCAAGAACGGCTGCGCCGCAGCGGCCTGCGCACCATCAGTCCGGTCGTGGACGTGACCAACTATGTCCTACTCGAGCTGGGGCAGCCGATGCATGGCTTCGATCTCGGCAAACTGGCGGGCGAGATCCGCGTGCGCATGGCCGAAGCCGGCGAGAAGCTCGCCCTCTTGAACGGCGAAACGGTGACCCTGCGCGCGGATACCCTGGTGATCGCGGACGCCGAAAAGCCGGTCGCGATGGCCGGTATCATGGGTGGATCCGACAGCGGAGTGAGCGAGGGTACACGCGACATCCTGCTCGAGAGCGCCTTCTTCGCGCCCATTGCCATCAGCGGCAAGGCGCGCAGCTACGGCTTGCACACGGACTCCTCGCACCGCTTCGAGCGCGGCGTGGACCCTGACCTGCAAGCGACGGCCCTGGAGCGGGCGACGCGACTGCTGCTCGACATCGTCGGCGGTGAGCCCGGTCCAATCGTCGAGGCCTGCTCCGACTCACATCGCCCCAAGCGCGAGCCGCTGCATCTGCGCGAGCGCCGCGTCACCCAGATCCTAGGGTTGGCGCTGCCGGCCGAGACCATCGTCGACATCCTCGAGCGCCTGGGCATGCGTCTGGAGCGGCTGGACGACGGCTGGCGGGTTACGCCGCCAAGCGCGCGCTTCGACCTCCTCATGGAAGTCGACCTCATCGCCGACATCGGGCGCATCCACGGCTACAACGAGATCCCGGTGACCCACGCCAGCGCGGCGTCCGCGACCAAGGCCCCGCCGGAGACCGCCTTCGATCTCGACCGCGCACGCCTGGCCCTGGTCGACCGTGGCTTTCATGAGGTCATCACCTACAGCTTCGTCAGCCCGGAGATGCAGGCGCTCGTCGCCCCGGATGCGGAGACCCTCAAGCTGGCGAATCCGCTGAGTTCCGAGCTGTCGGTCATGCGCACCAGTCTCTGGTCCGGATTGCTGCAGGCCGCGACCTACAATCAATCGCGCCAGATGGAGCGCGTGCGCATCTTCGAGTCCGGTCTGCGTTTTCGTTCGACCGACGATGGGCTCGATCAGACACCGGGTCTTGGCGGCCTGATCCTGGGGGCGCGGCTGTCTGAGCAGTGGGGCGAGCCTTCCAGCACGACCGACTTCTACGACCTCAAGGCGGACGTCGAAGCCGTGCTCGGGCTGACAGGTGCCCTGGAGCAATTCCGCTTCGTCGCGACCACCCATCCGGCGCTGCATCCCGGGCAGACGGCCGCGATCGAAAGGGACGGACAAGCGGTGGGTGTGATCGGAATGCTCCACCCCTTGCTGGCCAAGAAGCTCGACCTCGACGGCGATGTCTTCCTCTTCGAGCTGGATCTCGAGCCGATCGCCAAGGGCGTCCTGCCGAAGTTCGAGAAGATCTCACGCTTCCCGAGTATCCGGCGCGACATCGCCTTGGTCGTCGACGCCTCGGTCACCTTTGAGGCCGTCGCCGACTGCGTGCGTGCCGCGGCGTCCGATCTCTTGAAAGACATCATCCTCTTCGATGTCTACACCGGTGAGAACGTCGAGACTGGACGAAAAAGTCTGGCTTTGGGATTGATTTTACAGTCTTCTTCTCAGACACTTGAAGACAACATCATTGAGACGACGGTGGGGCGAATCGTCACAAGCCTCACCACCCAGATTGGCGCGAGATTGAGGGACTGAAGGTATGGCGTTGACCAAAGCCGAGATGGCTGAGCATCTTTTCGACCAGCTGGGTCTGAACAAGCGCGAGGCCAAAGAAATCGTCGAGATGTTCTTCGAGGAGATCCGCACGGCCTTGGAGCGCGGGGAGCAAGTCAAGCTGTCGGGCTTCGGGAACTTCGATCTGCGCGAAAAAAAGGAGCGCCCGGGCCGTAATCCCAAAACAGGCGAAGAAATCCCCATCACCGCCCGCCGAGTCGTCACCTTCCGCCCTGGCCAGAAGCTCAAGTCACGGGTAGAGGCCTATGCTGGAACCCACCGATAGCGCCGAGGATGTCGGAGACGGCGATCTTCCGCCGATTCCCGGCAAGCGCTATTTCACCATTGGTGAAGTGAGCGAGCTGTGCGGCGTCAAGCCGCACGTCCTGCGCTATTGGGAGCAAGAGTTCCCGCAACTCAGTCCAGTCAAGCGCCGTGGTAACCGGCGCTACTACCAACGTCACGACGTGCTCATGGTTCGGCAGATCCGCAGCCTGCTCTACGACCAGGGATTCACCATCGGCGGTGCCCGCCAGCAGCTCAGCGGCGAAGGTGCCAAACACGACCTCAACCAGACCCACCAAATCCTTCGCCAGATGCGCACAGAACTCGAAGAGATCCTTCAGGTCCTGAGACGTTGACACCTTTCGAATCAAACCGTAGTATTGCTCGTCTTTACGGGGCGTAGCGCAGCCTGGTAGCGCACCTGAATGGGGTTCAGGTGGTCGGAGGTTCGAATCCTCTCGCCCCGACCAATAAAATCAACGGCTTAGGTTATTTAATACCTAAGCCGTTTTTGTTTGAGTCACCATAGAGTCACCACGCGGTTGCAGGTCGGCTCTGCACCAACCACGGCCCTCTCGTTACCGCTCGTGCGGCTACCGCAGCATGCCCGCTGCTGGAGCGCACGGCTAAGGCGTGGAGCCGTGAACTCCCTCCGAGACGATCCCCCGTGCGTCGCACATCTCCGCAATGGTCCAGACGGGAAACCGCGGTACCACTCCGCATCCGTGCTCGACGCGTTTAAGGCTCATCCAGGTCACTGTCTGGCAGGGCGTAACCCGAGACGGCTGGCTGCGGTTATTAGCGGGGGTGACCTGTCCTTAAGCGCGGAATGACACCTCATTGAGTCAATGACTTGCGCTTCTTCGCTGGCTCAGACGCGCAGCACCGCTGGAGCACCGCTAGAACGACAGCGGTGACCGCTCCAGCGGACGGCGTTGCTCTTCGTTAGAAATTCTCTCCGGCACAAAGACTTGCCTGACATGATCGTGTCGCTCTGACCTGGAGAGCGGCGTCGATCCATCCCGCCGGTCGACGCCGGAGCGCACCAGCCGTCCTTCACTCCTTAGTCAAGATATCCGGAAGACCGGTATCCGGGGCAAGAGGAGCTAACGCTCCTGTCGTGTGAGACCGCTCTGGTGGGTGGACGATGCGGATTTTCCTGCTGAGACCCTCACACGCTCGGTGACTGCACCGCATCGATCTCCACGCCCAAACGGTCTGATGAGCGAGGGACCGTTAAAGGGGGCAGAAGACGGTCGAGATTTGCGATAGTCCCCGCCCATGTCATCCGCCCGGAGGGAAGGGGACCCATGCGAACCAGCTGGAATCGTCGCGAGCACGAGGCACTGAGGGGACTCTCGTTGCTTGCCAAAACCCTGTACTTACTCGTCTTTCGCCATCGGATGGACTATGCCACCGGGATCGCTGGCGGGGCGGCGTTTCCCATCACCTACCAGACCGTCCTCAGCGAGCTGGAATTCCTGCCAACCCCCGGCAGTACGCGGTCACGCCAGCTTCCGAGCAAAGGCGAAGTGCGTGCCGCGATCCGCGCCTTGGAGCGCCGCGGACTGCTCACCGATGCCGGCTCCGACCGGCGGCAAGGCTACGTCAAGCGGCTCGCGCTGGCAGACTGCGATAAAGCGCCGTCCGCGCAGCGGCCCGGCTCTGTGCCAGCAGATATGTCGACCCAAGCGACCCGGGTGCGACGTCCGCGCCAAACGCCATCGATGACACCACCTCCGGCGCCGACCGCTCCTGCGCGCGATCGGCCACCGCCGGCCGTGGCCGCTGAAAGCTCTACCCTCAGGGTGACCTCGGACCCGACGCCGGTCACACCTCAGGCGATCTCGCCGTCCGTACCCGTCCTGGAGTCGCTGGCGTACCGAGCGCTGACGTCTGAGTGCGTCGATCCGGAGCGTCCCGATCCTGTTTCGCAGGTCTTCGACTACTGGCACGCCACCATGAACAAGACCCGTTGCCGGCTCGATAACAAGCGCCGGCGCGCGATCGCAGGGCGCTTGAAGGACGGCTACAGCGTCGAGGAGCTACGCGAGGCCATCGACGGCTGCAAGGGCTCCGCGTGGCACCAGGGCGCCAACATCAACCGGCGCGTCTATGACGACATCGAGTTGATCTGTCGTGACGCCGTCAAGGTCGACCAGTTCCGCAGCATTGCCGATGCGGCCCAACGCGAGCAGCGCGAGCTGGAGGACTTCCTCAGCGGCGGCAATGGGAGCTCGGACAGCGCACGCACCTTCGACGGTGAGTACGCCCGTGTTGACTGAACTCCAGCGCCCGGCCTTTTCCGACCTGCTCGATCGCGCCAGTCGTCTCTACGGCCAGCCGCCCCTGCCAGCCGGCGTGAAACAGCTCTGGTGGGAGCTGCTCGCGCCCCGCTTCGCGCTCGAGGGGCTCCAGCAGGCGCTCGAGCGTCACCTGTGCGACCCCGATCGCGGCAGACGCTTTCCCCTGCCGGCCGACGTAATCGCGGCCGCCGAGGCCGATCAGGCGGGCGCGCCCAGCGCTGACGAGGCGTGGAGCATCGCCCTGGCCAGTTTCGACGAAACGCAGACGGTGTGCGCGACGACCGAGATCTTGGAAGCCCGCAATCTAGCGGCGTCAATCTACAACGCCGGCGACGTGGTGGGTGCCCGCATGGCCTTTCGCGCGGCCTACGAGCGGCTGCAACGTCAGCGGCGCGAGGACGGAACCCCCGTTTGTTGGACCCTGTCCTTGGGCTGGGATCCAGAGGGGCGCTCGATAGCGCTCCAACAGGCACGCACGGTGCGGCGTCTGAGCCATGTGCCCCAGGCGGTGACCGAAGGTCTGCCAGCCCGGTCTACGCCCGAGGCGCGGGGGATTCAGGCGGCACTCCTGAGCACCGCGTCACCCGGCGCCAAGGCACCGCCCCAGCGATGGCTCTCGGAACTGCGCGCCATCCTTCGCCACACGGAGGAAACGCTCGACGCACCACCGTCATCGGTTTCCGCCAGCGAGCAGACCTGGCAACAGGTGTCCCAGCTAGCCGTGGACGCCGTGTCATCCCAACCCTCCTGCTCCGAAGCATCCACGGCGAACGACGCGCCTGACGGTTCGTTCTAGGCGCCCGACGCGTCGTTGGGCGAGGCGCTCCCCGCAGGACTGTCTCAGAGGATGGACGGCGCGTGTGTCTGATGAGAAAGGCTTCTTTCCTTCTCCAAGGATCCTGCCTCGCCGCGAGGCCTCCAAGGGCGGTCGCGACGACGGCGGTTGCGTGAATCTGGTCGATTCATCGCGCTGAGCAAGTTCATCGTCATCGACGCTGTTGGCTACGGGCAGATGACTGAGCACCTGTGTCATTGGTCCGGACGTGACAGGTCGTTGAGGGCTGGCGCCAGGGCATCCCGGTGATCAGCGAGGCCCTGGAAGCCGGGTGTATGTCTTCGGCGAGCGCGATGTTCAGGACGCCCGCGAGGGTGCCCTGAAGCTCTACAGCTGGCTGCTTGGGTAGCCGAGCGCGCGCGCCCATGAGCGCGCCATGCTGCGGATCGGCCCCAAGGCACAGCGCAGCGAAACTCGGCGTGATACCGCGCTCGCCACCCTGGAGCAGGCGCGGCTGGTCTACCGCGACGGTTCTCAGTGGGGTGTGATCACACGCCCGGATGAGGAGGAGGGTGGCGCATGAACGTCCTCGACCTTGTCGCCGATTTGTTGACACCCGCCCTGGAAGAGGCCGCTCAGGCGTCCTCCAACCGGGGCGACAGGGGCGACACGGGCGACAACGCTTCTGTTTCAAGGTCTTGCGCTTCACTCCAAGGGGGCGACACGGGGGCGACAAAGGGCGACATTGAGCCGTCCTTGGTGGCGATGTCGCCCCTTGTCGCCCCTCTGTCGCCCCCACAACAAAGGCGCAAGCGCTTGTTTCGAGGGTAATGTCGCCCTTGTCGCCCCTGTCGCCCAGCCCAGATTCACCATCGAGTGAGATGAATTGTGAACCGTGTACAATCGCGCCGATGGCCGGATGCGCGCCTTCGACGCTAACACCACCTGAAAAGCGGGCTTTAACCGGAGGACGGTTTGCGACAGGAGGGGTGACCGAGCCGCTCGATCCGCAGGTGCTGAGCGATGAACGGGCCACTCGGAGTGCGCGTGATCAGACGGGACCATCGGCGTCGGAGCCTCCAGCGACAGCATCGCCGTCTGGAGAACAGGCGGCAGGGCGCCGGCGTGCGTCCGACTCGGAGCACCTCAGCGATCGTGACGACACCCGCTATCGGCTCTGGGATGCGATCAAACCCCATGGGCAGAGTCTGTCGGTGTCGCTGATCCCGCCCGCGACCCATGCCGAGATGCAGGAGGCGCATCCGCAGTGGTGGATCACGCCCGTGATCGAACCTAGCGAAACGAATTCAGGCGGCCGATGAGGCTGGGTCAGCCTCTCCGAGACAGGTCACGTTGACCTTGGCGGACGCCGCTTCAACAATGCAAAGCGCGTCGTGACGCACTGACCACCCAGGCGCATCCTCCTGACACGCCACGGCCATCGCTTCAGAGATCCGTTCTATCATGCCCGCGTTGACCTACACCGAGGAGCAAAGACGCTCGATCGAGCACCCCAGGGGCCACTCCCTGACCTTCGCCGTGGCCGGCTCCGGGAAGACGCACATGCTCGTGGGGCGCGTGCTCTTCCTACTCGAGCAGGGCCTGATGCCCGAGCGCATCCGGGTGTTGGCCTTCAACCGGGCCGCCGCGACCGAATTCCGCGATCGTCTCACCGAGGCGCTTCCCGTTGGCGCGAAGGTGCCTGAGGTGCGTACCTTTCACAGCCTGGGCCTGAGGCTCACGGCGCACTTCGAGACGGTCGGCCTGCTGCCGCGGCGGCGCTTGGAGACCAAGGAGGCCGTGGCCAAGGCCCTCGCGCGTCAAGCCGCCCAGGCCGCCTTGCGCGAGGAAGGCGCCGACGACTATCCAAGCCCGGACGACCTGGAGGCCTTCGCCCGCTTCATCGACCTGGTGAAATCCGACCTCCTCTCCGCGGCCGACGCCTTCGAGGCGCTCTCGATCCCGCCTCAGTATGGCTATTTCATCCGCGGTTTTGCGCGCTTCGAGGAGGCGCGCGCACAGCAAGGTCTGCGCTTCTTCGCCGACCTGCAAAGTGAGCCCGTCGCGCTCTTGTCTCACAGCGCCGAGGCACAGCGGATGGTCACCAACAAGCTCGACGCCGTCATCGTCGATGAATTCCAGGACGTCAGCCGGGTGCAGGTCGAACTGCTCCGCCACCTCGTCGGCACACGCGCAAGCCTCAGTGCGGTCGGCGACGACTCCCAGTGCATCTATGCCTGGCGTGGCAGCAAACCGCAGTTCATGGGTGATGATTTCGACCACTGCTTTCCCGGTGCGACCCGCTACAGCCTCTCGCGCACCTTTCGCTTCGGTCATTCAGTTTCGCTCGCCGCCGCCCAGCTCATCGCGCACAACGCCGATCGCATCGACACCTTATGCGTCTCGGCGCCCGGAACGCCCCACACGCGCATCGAGGTGATTCGTGGCACCTCGAGCGGGGATCAGGCGGACGTCGTGGCGGCCATCGAGGCTTGGCACCACAGCGGTCGGCGCAACCGTGACTGTGCCGTGCTCGGGCGGCTCTGGGGCCAGACCCTGGGGCTGGAACTCGCCCTGCTCGAGCGCGGCATCCCCTTCACCAAGCCCGGCAAGGACACCGCCTTCCAGGTCCCCGATGTGGCCGGTCTGCTCGGCTACCTGCGCCTCGCCGCCGGCACCCTGTTCGAGGCGCCGAACGCGCGCGAGATCATCCGACACATGCTGGGTACCCCGAGCCTGCGCCTCGCCAATCGCGTGCTCGACGCCCTGATCGAGGCGATCCTCCAAGCCCCCGAGCAAGGCGCCGTGGCCATCGCCCAGGTCGCCAAGCGCGTCAAGACGCCCTTTCACGCCGAGAAGATCCGCGAGCGCGCGGCGCTGTGGCGCGAGGCCACCCAATGGCGTGCGTGGCCGGCCGCCGACGCCCTGCGCCTCTACGCCGCGCGGACGGACCTCCTGCGCGCCTATGCGACATCCGCCGACAGCGACACCGCCTCCGAAAAGCAGCTGGCCTACGACACCCTCCTTGGATGGGCGACGCGAACCGCGACCTCGGTGCCGGACTTTCTGTCCCGGATGGACGACCTGCGCCGCACGGCCGAGCGCTACGCCGCCGGCGGCGACGTGGTCTTGATCTCCTCGATCCACCAGGCGAAGGGCCGCGAATGGCCCATGGTGGTGGTCCTGGGGCTCGAGGAAGGCCTGTTTCCCGCAAAACGCGCCGATCGCCAGGAGGAACGGCGCTTGGCCTACGTCGCCTTGACGCGTTGCAAAGAGGCACTGCATCTAGTGATCCCCCCGGATGCACACTTCGACGCCCAGTGGCGTGGCGAGCCGATGAAGCCCTATGGTCTGGCTAGATGCAACGCGAGCCCCTTCGCGTTCGAGGCGCGCCTGCGGACCAGCCGTGAACTCGGTGAGGCCATCACCCGCCATCTTGAGGGTGAAGAACCGCTTGCGACCCTTCCGCCGGCGCCGACCGCTCGGCTCGCGGTGCTCAATCGCTATCTCGGTGAGGTCGGCATCGAAGCGCGATACGAGCGGCCGGCGTCGATGGCTCCTCGCAGCGGTGAGCCTCAGCGCCCGCCGCGTTGGGCGTTGAACGACCGCGTTCGGCATCGCGTATTCGGGGAAGGCTTTATTGTCGGCTTCGTTGATCGTGATATCGTCGACATCGATTTTCACGGCCAACTGCGACGGATCAAAACGAGTGTGGCTCCGCTGGAGCGGCTGTGACGGTTGATGGCCCGCTCTGCGCGTTGAGAGCATTGCAAGCGGGGTGGGGGGCTCGATGCGCCTTTTCGCCATCTCCGGTAAGCCGACGCTTAGTCTTCGGCGCGATCTGGTCGCAATGTCCCAGCTACAGTCGCTGACGCTGTCGAGGCCAGCGTCTGGAAGACGCGCATTGCTGTCACTCACGCCCGCGAGAGTCCACAGGCCGCTGGGACAAGAAGCGGACACTCCATCTGCAGCGGTGGGGCGAAAATGTACGGATTGCGGAATATCACCGGCATCCTCGGCTGGCTCGAAGACCCCGTCGATGACGCAGCAATGGTAATGGACGTGCCGGTTGAGGGAGGCACCGAAGCGGGGATGCGAGCCGGTGCGGCTGCCCTGGCGCAGAGGGGCCTAGATGACGCGCAGCAGGATGTGCAGCACCGCGCTGATCGCCCGCGGCTCGCGTTCCAGATACCAGCGCAAATGTTTGGGCACCAAGAGAACCCACTGGCACCATGTGAATATCGGTGCTGATCCCCTGGTGGTCAGAGACGGACAGTCGATGATCTCAAAGCCGGCGAGGTTGAACGCGGGTCGGAAACTCTGGTAGAGACCTGAGGGTTGAAGGTAGCAACGGCGGACCAGTATGCGACGCCGCGCCTCATCTGGCGCGGGCTGGGGCAGATCCAGTGAATCGACCAGCCAGTTCATCCACCGCTGAGGCGTCCTGGCGAACCGGTCGGCGACCGACGGATCGAACTTGCAGAGCCCGGAATAGACGCTGTCGAAGTCGACGAAGAGTGCGCTTTCCAAGCCGATGTTCCCGCGGAATCCGTGCTTCACGACGACGGCGCGCGTCTGTCAGGTCAGTCCGAGCTGCTGAAGGAAGCGTGAGGGTATCTGCGCTTTGGACGAACCCCAAGGCATCATCCGTTGCTCCGCATAGGAGAAGCACAGAAGGCGCTTGGAACGGGTCGCGGCGACGAACAGGTTACGTCGCTCTTCATCCAACGCCGATCCGGCCGCACGGTAGTCGGGGAAGACACCCTCCATCATGCCCATGATCACGACAACATCGAACTCCAAGCCTTTTGCTGAGTGCACCGTCAGCAGCGCAAGCCCGTCCTCGCGCGGCTGCTGGGTAGCGCCTAGAGCGATCTGCCCGAGGAAGGTCCGCAGGCTTCGTTGCAGGCCCGAAGCGCGGCGCACGAAGCGGTCCCAATCCTTACGCCATTGGCTTATGTCCTGCAGGACCATCGCGCGGTCATCGTCCTTCAGTGCATCGTCGGCGTAGGCCGCAAGGTGATCGAGCGCCGGCCCGAGACGGAGCTCACTGTCATTCAAATCCAAGCGTTGCACCGCTTCAAGGATAACGCGGCGAGGATTCCCACTCGGGAAGCGCTCCAGCTGCTGCATCAAAGCGCTGCAATCTAACGGTTCCGGGCGATCTGACTCCGAGACATCGATACGCCACCGATTCAAGAGTTGTTCCAAATGCAGGCGGTCACCGGGATTCGCCAAGAGGCGCAGACATATTTCGAAGTCTTCCAGCAGATCGGATTCGCTCTCCTGTTGCGTCGAGAGGTGTTTGTAGTAGGTCCAGCCCTCTCTAGATAGTGCGGGTTCCAAGCGGTTGAAGACGTAGCGGTTGCGTCCCAGGATCGCACACCGATCTAGCGTGATCTCTCCCTCGATATCCGCGTGTCCCGAGGCCTGTAGGTCGAGCAGATAGGCGATGACTTGGCGTGCTTCGTCCTCCTCATCCCGACCCCGAAGCACGGTGACCTCGCCGGCAATGGGGTACTCGCCTTCCACCTCATAATCGGGGGACAGCCGGACGGCAATCTCCACGACCGCGGCTGACGAGCGAAAGTTTTGGTTCAGAGCGATTCTCTGTGCCTCAAAGTCGCGCTCGAACAGGTCCAGGTACTTGGGATGAGCACCATTCCACTGGAAGATCGCCTGTTTCGGGTCTCCCACCATCATCAGGTTGCGGTAAGAGGAGCCGCACAAGGCCTGAAGCAGGCGGTACTGTGCCTCGTTGAGATCCTGTGCCTCGTCGATGCAGATGTAGCGGTAAAGCCTGCGGTAGAAACCGGCGATCTTCGGGCGCTCCAAGAAGAGGCGATAGGTGAGCAGCAACAAGTCATCGTAGTCAATGGCGCGCGACGCCCGCATCCCTTGATCATAAGCGAGGTAGAGCCTGCCGAAACGAGAGTCTTCAACCGCGTCCGGAAGCAACAGCTGTCCCTTTGCATCCGAGATCGCGTCGAGGAACTGCCACAGCGCCTTGTCTTGATCGCGGACCGATCCTTTCGAGAGCAAGATCTGCCTGAACTCGGGGTCGGCGAGCATCGCTTGGCGAAGTACCTGCTTGCGATCCTGGAACTGTTCGAACAGATTGGGCGCCCCATCGATGCCGACCTGCTGGCCGCGGCTGGTTAGGACCTCCATGCAGAAGCTGTGCAGGGTGCCGATGAAGGCGCGTTGATGGATGTCCGGAATTTCCTTCAGGCGCTCGCGCATCTCATTGGCGGCCTTATTGGTGAAGGTCAGAGCGAGTACGCGAAAATGCCCATCGCTCTCACACACGAGCCGCCGGACGCGTTCCGTCAGCACCCGTGTTTTACCGGAGCCGGGGCCGGCCACCACCAACAGGGCGCCTTCACCGTGCTGGACGACGCGGGCTTGGTCTTTGGAGAGGTTCATGGCGTGCTCAGGTCGCTTGGGTCAAGCCCAAGCGTAGGGACATAGTCTCGAGAAGCTCTCGGATCAATGTCGGGAAACGCGACGTCGGGTCTGTCATCGACGTGATGGCCAAGGCAAGCGGCAAGGCGTACCGCGTCTTGTTCGCCGATAGTTCCTGCTCGATCTTCGCGAGCTTGTTTGATTCGTTTGCCCATTGATGCCTCAGCGCCGCCTCATGCTGAGGCGTCCGGGAATTCTCTTTGATAATCATTTCGACCAAAACGGCCTCATAGACAGGTTGGATCAAGTAGGCCTCGAAGTCCTTGCCGCCAGGAATCACGAGGACGTTGTCGTTGGCGCTGTCGCTTAGGTCGGAGGGGCGACCAAGATTTCCGAGCATCGTGAGCAGACTAGCGATGGTTTGGGGCTCACCATCGGAGAAGATGAACCAGGGGATATCAAAGCTCTCGGCGAGGCGCACAAAGGGCAGATAGGCTTGACCGCCAACGCCAATCATCGAGATCCCCAAGGTGTGTATATGCTCGCCCCAGTAAGCCTTCGCGAAGAAGGGCAAGGCCTGTTCCTCCGTCTCGCCCTCGAAGAACACCAAGGCCCTGGCGAACAGGAGTTCGCCGCGAGTATTGAGCACCATGCGGTCGATCTTGCGCAGGTCTTCCGGACTTAGGCCGGAAAGGGTCATTTGGGAGACCGTCGTCTCGGCGCCTTCCTTGCGAAAATGCCTGAACTGGCCGATCTCGGCCTGGGCCGCAATGTACGGGGAGTGCGTGCTGATAAAGCGCTGACCGGGGATAGCCTCGATCTGGGCGAACAATGCCCTTTGGGCCTGGGGATGGAGGTGGGCCTCTGGCTCCTCCAGCGCTAACAGGGAATGTACGGCGCCGCCGCTGTCCCGTATTTGGCGCCACTGGCTGTAGGCGCGAAAGGTCAAGACCGCCGCTAGGCTGCGGGTTCCCATGCCGTGGCGGACCAGCGGAAAGGTCTGGGCACCCTTGGTCGAGAAGCCAATGTCCATACCCCGGCTGAGATCGCGCAGATGACGGGCCAGCGGCGTCACGTTGACCGCTCCCCTGCCGGACGAAACCGTCTTGTAAAGATCGTCGAGATGGGTTTGAACATGTGAGAGCACCGGGCTGCCATCGACGATGCTGGCGTTGAGCTTTGACAGTATCCGCTCGATCTTGGCAACCGTCTTTTCGGGCAGACCCGGATCGGAGATCAGCTTGTGCCAGAAGGAGCTGCGGCTTTGCAACTCGTCCTGGATGTCCCTCTTGGCATCCAACAGGTACAGGGCGATGGGTTCGAGCTGCGCGGTAGCGACAGCACCAGGCACGGTATTGGCGGCGTCGAGATCCGCCGCCGACGACCATTCGGCGAGAAATTGTCGCTTGGTCTCGTACTCCGCCTTACCCATATTCCAAGCCATCTTGGTACGGATGGCCATGAAGTCGTTGTCGTCCGCGTCTTGCGATATGCCGGTCCCCCAGAGCTCAAGCCAGTAGGAGCCTACGGGAAATTCGTCCAGGATTCCGGACGGATCCGCCGGGCGGAACAGCAGATCGATAACGATCGTCCGCTCCTGCGGCACCTTCGCCTCGCCGATGCCCAGAAATAGGTCGTCGGACGTGAGGACCCTGCGACCTGCGCCGATTGCAGCATAAAGGGCTTCCAAGAGACTGGTCTTTCCCGAGTTGTTCTCACCGATCAAGACCGTCAGCTCGTCGAATCGAATGTCCACCGCGCGCAGCGAGCGAAAGTTGCGAATGCGCGCCTCGACTAAGCGCAAGCCGCTGTCGACGCTGGTGGGGTTTACGGATGCCATCTACAAAGTCTCTGAATCTATGTGGTTTGCTGAACAACGACACCATAGTAGCAAAGCACTCCCGAATGCGATTGCTCATGGACGGATAGGCAATCCAACGGCCTCTGGGCGTCTGGCGGCGCCCGGGGCGACACCTGGGCGTTGAAGCGACCGGTGGATTGACGATCGGCCAAGGCGCCATCTGGGCGCTCAGCGGCCTCACGATGGAGCAGACATGCCGTGTTGCCGAGCGCTGGAACGCGATCCCCGGGCCCAGCGGACGGGCGGCACACAGGGGCGGTTGCAGCCTCGCTTGCAGGAGGAGGCGGCTACCAGGCGATGCGCTGATCAAACTCGACATGGGGCTCGGGCTGGCCGTGGAGGTCCCAGTCGGGCATCGGCCCGAGATCATCGTCCCAGCCGGTCAGTCCGCGCGCGGGGGCGATCCGGGGTGGGCGTGACGGCTCACCGATATGGTTGAGGATCTGCTCGATGGGAGCGGCATCCGTAATCAACGCAGCGCTCGTCTTTGCGTTCACGGGGCCGCGAACGGCCTATTGCCCACCGGGAATTTCTAGAGCCCGAGAGGGTGAAACCGTCTGCGGGAGATCGCCTCGCAACGTTCGCTTTGTGTAACCTTTTCCGGATCGTCTCTTCGGCGGTCAGTGACGGCAAGGCGTCCTGAGCAGTCACTGTGAGCATAAAGGGGAGTGCCCGGTATCCGCGTGATACGGACACAGCACGAGCAAACTCCCCTGTCCGCTTTTCTGGGGCGACGGGCTCATCACCGAGGGTCTGTCGGAAGGTGCAAGACGCGTCCCGCGTGGTTGACAGCGCGCCCTGGCGATGCCCCTGATCAGGGATGACGTTTGCGGAACCGGATGAAGAAGTTCTCGCGCAGTTCGAGCGGCTCATCAATGAGGTCGAACCCGGCCTGCGTGACCTCCTTGATGACGGTGCGGCGATCAGCGCGGACATGCTCGATGATCCAAGGCGCGCTGACGTCCGGCTCCCGTCGGTCGTCGATGATCGCGAGCACGCCGCCGGGTGCCAGTGCTTCGCGGATAGAGGCGAGCATCGCGTCCGGATACTCGAAGTGATGATAGGTGTCGCACAGGAAGACCAAATCGACAGTGGCGGTATCTAACGCGACGCTTGTCTGCTGGTTGACCACCGGCACCACATTCTCGAGTCCTTCGGCGCGTGCATGACGCCGAATCGAGTCGACGAAGGATTCCGAGACGTCCACCGCATAGACCCTCCCGCTCGGACCCACCGCCTCGGCAAAGCGCAGTGTGAAGAGTCCGGTTCCGGCGCCAACATCGGCGATCCACAGTCCGGGAGGAATCTGAGGCGATTTCCGGGAAACAACATACCTGCGGTTTCGATCCCGTAGGATGGGCAAAGCCCTGGCGATGCGCTTCTTTCGGAGTGCCGAGGGTCGCGGGGCGTGCCCATCATCCCAGCTCAGCGTCTTGCAAGATGGGCACGTCCGTCTGGCGTCGAGGCTAGGATCGAGCCCAGAGCGCGGACTTTGCCCATCCTACCGATCCGGATCTATTTGGGTAAGATCATTTCCGGAAATCGCCTGAAGCGCCTGCAGGATCTCGACGCGGCGGTCGAAGACCTCTCGACCGCTGCGCTCGAAGATGGATTCCCAGCGCTGGGGATCGGCGCCATGGTAGTGGGCGTTGATCTCCGGTCCGACCGCCGGGGTCTCGGCGGCCGACAGGACGGGCAGGAGGAGCCACAGCGCGATCAGCGCTGGGCCGCGGAGATGTTGGGCGATGGGCATCAGGCGTTGACCTCTGCGCGTCAATCTCATCGGGAGACCTCCGTCAAGAGCTCCGGTCGGAGCATCCCGGCCAGCCTCCAGTGACCGTCCGCGTCGCGCTCCAGACAGGCCAGGCTGCCCGGCTGAAAGGCGAGCAGCGCCTGGTTGGCGTCGGCAACGAGCAGGTGGGCGGCGAGCCGCCCCACAAAGGGCAGATGCCCGACGATCAAGGTGTCCGCTGACCAGTCGGCGATCTCCGAGGCCAGCGCCTCCACCGGGTCATTCGGCTTGAGGCCGCCGCGCGCCTGCGGCGCTGCGCTCGCCCGCAGCGGTCCGGCCAGGATCTTCGCGGTCTGCGCCGCCCGGGTCTTGCTGCGGTGCAGCACCGGCTCAACCACGATCCGGGCTCGACCCAGGCGCGCCGCGAGACGCTCAATGTCTGTACGGCCCTGCGGGCTCAAGGGACGCTCGGGATCGACGTCCTCGGGGACGGCCAAGCCATGCTGTGCGAGGTAGAGGTGCATCTTGGACTCCGAATCGTTTGGATAGCAGGCTCCCCCGGCCCGGCTCACTCCGCATAGCGCATGGTCCGCGTCATGCCGCCGTCGACCACCAGGTTCTGCCCGGTGATGAAGCCGGCTTGCGGGCTGGCCAGAAAGGCGACTGCCGCGACGATGTCGGCCGGCTCGCCGATCCGCCCCACGGCATGCTGGGCCTGGTCGATGGAGCGGTGTGTCGGGTTTTGGCGCCTGCCCGGTTTTTGCCAGGGGCCGGTCTCGATCCAGCCCGGACTGACCGCATTGACGCGGATCTCCGGTCCCAGGCTGATGGCCAGGGCATGGGTGAGGGCCAGCAGCCCACCCTTGGCCGCTGCATAGGCCTCGCACTGCGGCTCGGATTGGAGCGCGCGGGTCGATGCGATGTTGACGATGGCCCCGCGCCGCGCGCGCAGCCCAGGGATGGCCGCGCGGGTGCAGAGAAAGGCGCCGGTCAGATGACTGTCCTGCCAGCGGCGCCAGGCGGCGAGTGTCAGGGATTCCAGCGGACCGCTGACCGGATCGGCAATGCCCGCATTGTTGACCAACAGATCGATCCCCTCGGGCTGGTTGGTGCGTGCCTGCCACTCGGCCAGGGCCGCGAAGGCCGCGGTTACGGCCGCTTCCTCGCCCACATCCGCTGTGCATCCCAATAGGTCCTGGTGCTTCAGGCTGGCCTCCAGATCGGCTATGGCCTCGGCATCACGGTCCAGGACCAGGACCCGCCAGCCCGCGCTCAGGAAATGCTGCGTCAGGGCGCGGCCGATGCCTTGCGCGCCGCCCGTGACGATCGCGACCGGCGTTTGGTCCGCCTCAGTCATCGCCAGTGCTCCTCTGTGCGGCGGCGTTTGTGGCCCCGGCCGGGATGCCGTGGCCCACGTCGATCGGCTCGGGCCTCACCTGCCGCCGATAGCCCCGCTGCTGGCGTCGCCGCGTGATCGCCTCGAGCTTTCCCAAGCCCTCCGCCTCAGAGGCCACGCCGACGATGCGCAGGCGTCCGCGCCGTGAGCCGAGTGCGCCCCAGCACAGAACCAGCGTCCAGTCGCCGAGCAGGTCCTGAACCAGATCGACCAGGTCGTAGCGATCCTTCTCCGCATGGATCCAGCGTTGCATGGCGTCCGCCCACCAGGAAACATTGGTCCAATGATGGCACAGGAAGGGTTCATTGCTGGCTGGACCGTTTCAGGTTGAGGAGGACGTGTGTGCGGCGCAAAAAATCCCTGCCAGGGCGGCAGGGCAAGGACGGCCGAACAGGAACTGGAGCACGCGTCGCTGAGATCAGCCCGTGGGCGTGGGCCGCGGCCGGGATGGTGGCGTTGACTCAGCCATCGGACGTTGGCAGTGCACCTCACCGCCGTGTGTCAGACCGCAGACCTGCCCGTCGAGCGCCAGTGCATGTGTCCGCAGCCCGGCGCGCCACGCGGCGCCGGCGAGCCTCGGCTCGGGCGCATGGGTGGCACAACGCGGTAAGGGCATGCGGATCAGATGCGGGGTCGGTGGTGGCTGGATCGGTGGTGCGGCACAACCGACCAGACTGGCGAGCGCGGCGATGCTGAGCAAGGGATGCAGACGCATGGGGCAGGGACTCCGCGGATGGCACTGTCTGCGATCCTAGTCCGCCGACCTCACCCGCAACAGTCGAAAACGGTCCCCGGAGCGAGAGACCGTTTCGACTGTCCTGGCGTGTGCACATCTGCTGTGATGCAGCCATCTTCGGTGACTGATCAACCGCTTCTCCCGACCGCAATGCCGACCTTGCTGACCCGCTGCCGTGCAGCCTGGAGCGCCTTTCGCGTGGGCGAATCCGCCGCTGATCCAGCGTCGCCTCCAGCTGTCAGTGTCGCCATCGCCGAGTCCGACATCCCACGCTATCCGCCCTTTCTCCAGGGCCTGCCGGTGGCCAGCACCGCCCAGATCCTCGCCACCCAGTCCGAGCTGATCGCCAGTCTCCAAGAGGCGTTGGCGATGACCGACAGCGACTACCAGACCCTGGTCCTGCCGCTCATCGAGCGCTATGCCGCCTTCGCCCATTTGCTCCCGGCTTCGGAAACTCATCATCATCGCGGCGCCGGCGGACTCTTCCGCCATGGGCTCGAAGTCGCCTTCCAGTGCGCGCGGGCGAGTCGGGGACGCCTCTTCGCCGTCGATCGCATGCCCGAGGAGCGTCGCCTGCTCGAGCCGCGCTGGCAGCTCGCCGCCGCCGTCGTCGGACTGCTGCACGACGTTGGCAAGCCGGTCGCCGATCTCTTGGTGCTCGACCGTGAGGGCACGACCCGCTGGCAGCCGGTCGACGAGACCATTCTCGACTGGGCGACCCAGCACGGCATCGACCGCTACTTCCTGCGCTGGAACGGCCAGCGGCTGCATCAGGGGCATGAGGTCTTCACCACCTCGGTGTTTCCGCAATTCATCACCCGCGAGCTGCGCCGCTGGTTGATGGATCCCGATCCCCTGGTCTGGTACAGCCTGGGCAGCGTGCTCGCGGGGCGTGACGACCAGGCGCTGCTCGCCCAGTTGATGCGCGAGGCCGATCGCATCAGCGTCGAGCAGGACCTGCGCGAGAATCGCCTCGACCCCGAAGCGCTCTCGCTCGGGGTGCCGATCGAGCGCTATCTGATCGACACCATGCGTGCGTTGCTGCGCGATGGGACTTGGGCGGTCAACAGTCCGGGCGCACGGGTCTGGGTCTTTCCCGCCGGCCTCCATCTGGTCTGGCCCGAGAGTGCCCAGGACCTGGTGCAGCGCCTCGCCGAGGCCCGGGTGCCCGGCATCCCGCGTGATCCCGACACCCTGGCCGATCTGCTCCTGGAACGGCAGCTCGCCATCCCCTGTCCGCTGGAGGGGAGCGAGCGTCCAGCGCGCACCTGGCAGCTCGCCCCGCAGGCTCTAACGCGCGATCAGCCGCAGTGGCTCAGCTTCCTGCGCCTGGCCGAGCCCGAGCTGCTGTTCTCGGGCGTGCTTCCACGCGCAACAGCGTTGATCGAGGAGTCCACCGCTTCAGCACCGGCACCGCGCTCCGTGCCGACCGAGCTGGTGACCGAGGAGGCGCAGGCGAGGGCGGTTGGGTCGCCATTAGAGGCGGACGATACGGAGGCGATGCCCAAGGCGCTCCAGCCGCTGAAGGCGACGTCGAGCGCAGACACCGAGGCAGTGCCGGCGGCGGCGCCGTGGGGATCGTCGCGACCATCCAATCGAGCCGCACCATCCGAGTCGCCTGAGCCATCCCTTGCTGAATCGGCGCGCGCCTGGCTCGACCAGCATCCGCCCGCCGGTCCTGGTCTGATCGCACTCATGCGCCGGGTGGAGGAGGGGCGCCAACCAGCCGAGGGACAGCCCCGCTGGATCGACGGACAGTGTTTTCTCCCCTATCCGCACGCCTTCCTCGGGAGCGAGGACGATCCGGATCCGGAGCGGATCCTGGACGATCTCTGGATGCGCGACTGGATCACGCGCGATCCGCGTCGGCCGCTGGTTCGGGTGCGTGCGCTAGATGGCGTCAGCGGTGTCCTGCTGACATCGGCCATTTCTGAACGGCTGCTGGCCTTGGGCAACCCGGCCTCCAGCGTGTCGGCGGAATCCTGTCGTCCGGCCCCCGAGCGAGACGCACCGCCACCTCCGAAGTCGATGTCATCGACCACGAAAAAGCCGCGTTCGCGTCAAGCCACGCCAGCGCGGAGCCGCACCGGTGCGGCCGAGTATGCGCTTGCCCTGGAGCAGCGCCTCCTGGCCCGTGATCCGACGTTGGGACCAATCCAGGTGCATGAGAACGCCCTCTCGGTCGCACTGCACGGCCCGGTCCTGGACGGCGCCAAAGCCGCCGGCATTGCCGAGGCGACGTTGCTCCGAGCGCTGCGTAAACGGCCTCGGGGACAGGTCGAGCAGGGACGCTTCAGCCTTGGCCTATAGCCCACCCTGGCGACCCAACTTCGAGGGTGCGGCATTGCTGACCTGGCTGGTGGTCGCGTTCGTCGCTGCTGTGCTCCAGAGCCGCTGGCCGCTGCACCAGGCCCCCTTTCAGGCCCTCACGCTATTGGCCGTGGTCATGGCCCTGCGCTGGTTGCCCTCTGCGCTGCGTCACAGCCACCGCCGGGCCAAGCTGGCGGGGCTGCCGCAACGCTTTCTCACCCCCGCCGAGCTGACCCGGCAGCGGCGCGCACGCCCCGGCGACCTCTGGCTCGGCTGGGGCTTCGACTGGAACAGCGAGCATGCCCAGCTCGCACTCGATCTGATCCGCGCCGGACCCCATCGACTGATCCCCGGCGACGCCGAGACCCTCGGCGCCCACTGGCTCCATGGCCTGGCGGAGCGCGAAACGCCGGTGTGGCTGCCCATCGCCCACAGCGCCGGCCATCTCCTCATCGTCGGCACCACCGGCGCGGGCAAGACCCGGCTGCTCGATCTGCTGGTCACCCAGGCCGTATGCCGGGGCGAGGCGGTGGTCATCCTCGACCCCAAGGGCGACCAGGAATTGCAGTCCTCGGCGCGTCGCGCCTGTGGCGACCAGCCGGGCCGCTTTGTCAGCTTCCATCCCGCCTTCCCCGATCGCAGTCACCGCATTGATCCACTCTATTCCTTCAACCGCGCCACCGAATTGGCCAGCCGTATCGCCGCGATCCTTCCCAGCGAGACCGGCAACGACCCCTTCAAGAACTTCTCCCAGATGGCCCTCTCGCACGTCATCGGCGGGGTACTCGCTGCCGGGGAGCGCCCGAGTCTCGTGATGCTGCGCCGCTATCTGGAGGGTGGGGTGGATGCTTTGGTCGAGCGGGTGCTGCGTGAGTATCTGAAGACCCAGGTCCCCGGCTGGGATCCGGCGAGCAGCCGCTCGCTGGGCAAGGCCAACGACACCAATGCCCGGGCACGCGCCCTGGTGCGGCTCTATCAGGAGCAGCTGCGTCCGACCAAACCCTCGACGGTCATCGATGGCCTGGTCTCGCTGTTCGAGCACGACAAGGTGCACTTCTCCAAGATGGTCGCGAGCCTCTTTCCGCTGCTCAACATGCTGACCGCCGGTGCCTTGGGTCCCTTGCTCTCACCCGACAGCGACGATCCCAAGGATCCGCGCCCCATTACCGCCATGGCGCGCATCCTGGAACGCGGCCAGGTCGCCTACATCGGGCTGGACTCGCTTTCCGACACCCTCGTCGGCTCCGCTATTGGTTCCATCCTCATCGCCGACCTCGCCGCCGTGGCCGGGGATCGCTACAACTACAGCCCCAAACCGCCCCCGGTGAACGTCTTCATCGACGAGGCTGCGGAGCTCGTCAACGATCCACTGATCCAGCTCCTGAACAAAGGTCGCGGCGCGGGCCTGCGCCTGACCATCGCCACCCAGACCTTTGCCGATTTCGCCGCCCGCACTGGCAGCGAGGCCAAGGCACGCCAACTGCTCGGCAATCTCAACACCCTCATTGCCCTGCGTGTCCTCGATGCCGAGACCCAGGAGTACGTCACCGCGAGCCTGCCCAAGACCCGGCTCAAGACCCTGATACGCACCCAGGCGACCTCGACCCAACGCAATCCGCTCGAGCACGCCGGCAACGTCGGTGAGCGGCTGATGGAAGAGGAGGGCGAGCTGTTCCAGTCGGCGCTCTTGGGGGTGCGACAGAATCTCCTTAATGAGGGATTAACCTTGGCTCCAGATCTAGCCCCAACCCAAGGATGCGAGCAGACTACGCCAACCTGACGAACCTCCGGGTCTGGGCGACCGCCTGAACGTCACGTCATCAAGGAGCGAACATGGAAACGACGGCCCACTTCGAGAACATCCCCAAAGAGATCGCCAAGCGGCTAACCGCGGCATCGGCACACATCGCCATCGCCGTCACCCGCTTCACTGACCGCGACCTGTTCGACCTGCTATGCCGACAGGCCGGTCGCGGCCTTCAGGTGCAGTTGGCCGTCCCAAACGACGCGCACAACGTCGGCCCCGGACGACTCAACGTCCAGCGCTTGCGGGACAGCGGCGGCCACGTCTTCCTGCTCCCCGCCGGCAGCGACGATGCCCCGACCCTCGATCACAATTTCTGTGTCATCGACCAGGCTACCGTCATCACCGGCTCCTACCCCTGGACCCAGCCGGCACAGGACAACCCTGACGGACTCATCCTCGTCATCACGGACGGTACCCCCAATGGATTCGACAGCGAAAGCGATCTCAGCCGCACCATCGCCGCCGATTACCTCGACGCCTTCCAGACCCTGCTACGCGACCACGGCCTCGGCTTCCAGGGCATCGACCCCGCCGAGATCCGCCGACGCCTGGAGATCGTCCGCAACCTCCTGCTGCTGGAAGACTGGGACACCCTGGCCGCCCAGCTCGACAAACTCCAACCCGCCCGCCTTGCGCTGGGGCTCGATCCGCTGTTCGCCGCCCTGCAAGATCAGCACGGCGACGACGCCCTGATCTGGATCGATGACTATCTCACCGGCAGCGCCGAACGCGCCCCCGTCAAACATCAACAAACCGCCCTGCTGCATCTCGCCCTGCGCGCCCTGGATCTGCAAATCAACGCCCTGCGCGACGAGCAGGCCGAGATCGAGCGTCAGATCCACGCCTTTTCGCTCCGCGCCAGCCACGCGCTCGGCGACCTGACCAGCCGTTATCTGGAACTGCAAGCCGAGAAACAGCGCCGCCAGGCCGCGACCGATCCAGCCCTCCAAGCGGAGGCCGACCGCGCCCAGGCCGACTACGAGCAATATCGCGACGCCAACGCCCGCGCCCACGAGACACCGCCGCCCCCGCCGCTCAAGGCCGAAGACCTGGGCGAGCTGAAACGTCTCTATCGCGAGGCCAGCCAGCGCTGCCATCCGGACAAGGTGAATGCGGAAGACCAAGAGCGCGCTGGCGAGCTTTTCATCCAGCTCCAGGCTGCGTATCGCAACAACGACCTTGCCACCGTGCAGGCCATCCATGCCAGGGTGCGCGAGGGACAACTGTTCGTCACGCAGGGCGTGCCCCTGACCGATGCCGAAACGCTGCAACACGCCATCGTGGTGCTGCGCCACGACCTTGACCAGCTCATGGCCGAGCTTCAAGCACTGCGCCGCAACGACACCTATCAGACGCTCAAGGCGCTGACCGACTGGGACGCCTATTTCGACGAACAACGCCTCACCCTCGAAGAAGCCGTTTTCCAGCTCGAAGCGGAACTGGCCCGGATGGGATGGCAGGACAGGGATACGGAGGGCCAGGACATGGCCGAGCGCACCCGGTTCAAAGCCTTCCTGCAAGCGCACCCGCAATTCCTGCTGCCGGGCCTGTCCGGTCAGGCCCCCCTCGGTTTCGCGCTGCTCAAACGCTATCCCCAGCGCTGGGATTGGCAGGCGCTCTCCGCCAACCAGACCCTGCCGTGGAGCACGGCGCTACTCGTGCGCCTGACCGAGCATTGGGACTGGTCGGCCCTATCCGCCAATCCATCGCTGCCCTGGACTCCGGAGCTAATCGAACGCTTTGCGAATCGGTGGGATTGGGACGCGCTCTCCGACAACGCCGCACTCCCCTGGAGTCTGGAGCTGATCGAACGCCATGCCAACCGCTGGCATCCGACGGTCACGCGGCATCTCGCGGCACTCTGGCAGCGCCTGCACCGGCAGGACATCTTGGAGTTGATGGACAGCACGCCGGAGCCGCTCGAAGAAGACCCGGACGACGCCGACGAGTTTTCGGATGATGACGAGAGCCCGTTCTGACGGGTCTAACCAATCGACGATCAATCGAAAGGGCGCCCGAGTCCATCACGGCGCATCGGGTGCGACATGGACGAGTGAAAATCATGCTGGCGACCGTTCAGCCGCCCCTGTCCACCGACTGACGAGCAGAATCGATCAGGAGAATCCATGCAATGAGTGACGACTTACCCCATCCCACACGCGCCCTAGTGCCCGCCACCAGCCGCGCCTTGGCGCAGGTCACGGATCGAATACTGGCGGTTGCGGCCGTTGCCAAGAACGAGGTCGAGCGCGAGAGGTTTAAGGCGTTTCTTCGAAAGCGTCCAGATTTCTTGGTATCCGGCTTGTCGCTGCATTACCCAATCAGCAAAGATCTGATTGATCGCTATATAAGTTCATGGGAAATGGATTTTCTCTCGTCGAACGAAAATCTACCTTGGAGCCTAGAGCTTATCGAACAGTATTCAGATCTTTGGGCTTGGGCTCCAGCCTGTGATGCAGAATATGGTTTATCGTTCAATAAGTCTATTCCATGGGAAATGGATTTTATTCAGCGACATGCGGAGAAACTTATTGGCAGTCATATTTTGTCAAGCGTCAATTCGGAATCGATTTTATCTTATATTGATGGCTATACTGGATTAAATAATGATATTTTTGAAGCTCTTTCAGGAGCAGAGGGTTTTCAATGGGGCCTGGAACTGATTGAACGCTATGCGGAGCGTTGGAAGTGGGATTACCTGTCATGTAATAACGATTTACCTTGGAGCCTGGAACTGATCGAACGCTATGCGGAGCAGTGGGATTGGCATGGACTGTCTGGTAACAACGCCCTGCCCTGGAGTCTGGAACTGATTGAACGCTATGTAGATCGGTGGAGTTGGTATGGACTGTCTGGTAACAACGCCCTGCCCTGGAGCCTGGAACTGATTGAGCGCTATGTGGATCGGTGGCGTTGGGATGTACTGTCCGGCGATTATCATTGTCCCAATCTACCCTGGAGCCTAGATCTCATCGAACACTTTTCTGATCGATGGAACTGGGGATGTAAGGGGCTGTCCATCAATAACGATCTGCCTTGGAGCCTGGAACTGATTGATCGCTATGCGGAGCGGTGGGTTTGGGGATGGTTGGGACTGTCTAGCAATGACGCTCTGCCTTGGAGCCTGGAACTGATTGATCGCTATGCGGAGCGGTGGGATTGGGACAGCCTGTCAAGGAATAGCGCTTTACCCTGGAGCATGGAGCTGATCGAACGCTATGTAGATCGATGGAAGTGGGATGAACTGTCCGGCAATAATGCTCTGCCCTGGAGCCTGGAATTGATCGAGCGCTATGCGGAGCGGTGGAATTGGGATTTTTTTGGACTGTCTGGTAACAACGCTCTGCCCTGGAGTCTGGAACTGATCGAACGCTATGTAGATCGATGGAGGTGGGATGGTTGTAAGGGGCTGTCCAGTAATTCAGCCCTGCCCTGGAGCCTGGAATTGATCGAACGCTATGCTGATCGTTGGGAAGTATCATTCGAGTTGCTAGAAGTTCTCATGTGGCACCTCTTGCGTCGTCAAGACATCATCGAACTAATGGACGCCCTGCCTGCACAACCACAATCAGCCATCTCCCAAGCCGATCTCCCCAACACACAGCCCGCTCTCCCGAATCAAGAAAACCAGCCACCACCATCCGAGACTGACTACGGCCCCATAGATTTCGAAGACGATTTACTCTAGCCGTGCCCAGCCAGCGTCGAATACGTTCACTCACAGCGTCTGCCAAGCCATGCACCTCCATCCGCTTAGGATCAGGCTAATCACACAAAACGCAGTTTTGAATCAGGCATCAGATGCCCCATGACCAGAGCGCCCAACACCTCGCACGGCTCGCACTCGTCCCAGGATCAGGTACTCAGCACCCTGCGCCAATTCAAAGCGTCTCAGGGCGACGCCTTGGGGATCCTCGAACTGGGTATTTTTGGCTCCTTCGCGCGCGGCAATCCAACCGCCGCCAGTGATCTGGATATCTATGTCACGACCAGAACGCCCAACCCCTATCTTCTTGTTCATATTGAGGACGCCATCGAAGACCGTGTGCGCCGCAAGGTCGATATCGTGCGTCTGCGCGAGCGGATGAATCCCCTGCTCAAGGCCCGCATCGAGCGGGAAGGCATCGATGTCTGACCGCACCCTGGCGCTGGACATCCTGCGCCAGATCGATGAGGCACTGGGGAAGATTCAGGCGCGCTATGCGGGACGGGGTATTCACCCCCGTCCCGTACGTTTGGAGCGCTTCGAGAGGGCGACAGTCACTGATTCCTTCAGCGCATCAGGATGAAAGGCCAGTTCATAGGTCATCCAAGGACACCTTCAGCGGTGTCTGACCGTCGGCAAGACGGGCATCGGCCAGCGCATTGAGTTCCAAGTCTTCCAGCCGATCCATCAGCGCCTCGTAGGCGTGAGCCGGCACGCAATAGAACGCCGGCTCATTGCGGTTGAGGATCGCGACCGGAAAGCCTTCGCCAGCCGCCACGGTTCCCATGGGATTCCGCTTCAATTCGGTGACACTGGCGGTGACTTCCGCCAGGATGTGATGGGTCATCATGCTCTCCCGCGATCAAGAGCACTCAGAATAGCATCTGCAATCGGTCTTTGTTCAACCGACGGTCCTGCTGGCGTCCGGGCCGGAGGCGGGCCATGAAAGGCATCGCTTCCAGGGTGAGCACCGCTGCGCGCCGTCGTCGGATGCGATCAGGCACGAAACGCATCGATCGCGAAGACCGCGCCACGGAATGGTGCGGTTCGCGCTCGCTCATCGTATCCTGCGTGCTCAGAGTTTCCACGCTGTCTCTCGACCATGATCCTCCGGTGGGTGCTCGTCTTCTCGAAGAAACAGGATGAGTCATACGGCCTTTGGGCGCGCTTCGCGGACCTTGGCCTGCGCGGCACTGGAGCCGGCTTCCGATCACCGACTGATCCTTGCAGAGGTCCCCATGCCCAGCATTACCCTGAACGCCCATTTCGACGGCCAGTCGATCATTCTCGATGAGCCGTTCCAGCTTCCCAGCAATGCTCGGCTGTTGGTGACAGTGGTGTCGCCTTCAATGGACGCCGAACGCGAACCCTGGGCGGACCTCGCGGGAACGGGTCTCGCGCAAGCCTATGGAGACGACGAGCCCGAGTACAGCCTGACCGATGTGAGACATCCATGAACGAGGGCGATGTGGTTCTGACGCCGCTTCCCCAAGCTGACGGGCGCGCGAAGAACCGCCCGACGATTGCCCTGCGGCGCATGCCAGGTTTCGGGGACTGGTTGGTCTGTGGCGTCAGCACTCAGTTGCATCAGGAGATCGCGGGATTCGACGATCCGATCCTGGCGGACCATGCCGACTTTGCCGCCAGCGGTTTGAAGTCTCCCTCGCTCATCCGCCTGGGCTTCTTGGCCGTGCTGCCCGACAGGCGATTGCTCGGCGTTATCGGTACGCTCGCACCGGATCGACATCGCCGCCTATTGGAGCGGTTGTCCGCGTACCTGATCAAGACATCGGGCTGATCCGGCGATTGGCTGTCTTGTCAGTGGAGTCAGGTCCGCTGACACGAGAAAGACACTGCAACCTCCGCTGTTTCACAGGCTACTGCGCGTCGCTACCGCCAAACGCGCGGCATCCCGCACAACCTGCTGGTCTGTCTGAACCTCCATTTCCCCGAGCCCGAGGCAACCCGCGCGGTGCTGCAGGCGCAGAGCCAGTGGGCGACCAAGATGGCGGCGGGGCCGGTCGCCATGTATCTGCCGCGTCTGGGGGAGCGGGCACGCGGATTCCGTGTGCTGTTCGAGCGCCTGGATGCCGGGGACCGGCCGGTGCGGGCCTATCTGGGACTGGTGTTGTTCTCCCATCGCGATGAGGCGACAGCCGCCGCGTCCAATCTGCGCACCTACTGGCGGGAACTCGGGTTCCAGGTCGTGAGCGACCGCTTTTTCACCCTGCCGCTGTTCTTGAACTGTCTGCCCTTCGGCGCCGATCGCGGGGCGATTCGCGACCTGCAGCGCTACCGCACCCTATCCGCTACCCATGCGGTGAACCTCATGCCGGTGCATGGGGACTGGAAGGGGACCGGAACCCCGGTCTTCAACCTCATCAGCCGGGGTGGACAGCTGATGAATCTGTCGCTGTTCGACTCGGCCTCCAACTACAACGCTTGCATCGCCGCCCAGTCGGGCTCGGGCAAGTCGTTTCTGACCAACGAGCTGATCTCCACGACCTTGTCGGTCGGGGGGCGCTGCTGGGTGATCGACGTCGGGCGCTCCTACGAGAAGCTCTGCGAGGCGCTGGAAGGGCAGTTTCTAGCCTTCACCCGTGAGTCGACGATCTGTCTCAATCCCTTCCAGCTGGTCCACCACTGGGATGAGGAGGCGGACATGATCGCGACTTTGCTCGCGACCATGCTCGCGCCCTCGGAGCCGCTGGGGGATTACCGCCTCTCCGGGCTCAAACGCATCCTCAAGCAGGTCTGGGACGCGCTGGGGGCGGACATGACCATTGATGCGGTCGCCGCAGCGCTCGCGGCGGAGGCTGACGCACGGGTGCGGGATCTGAGCACCCAGCTCTATCCCTTCACCACCCAGGGCGAGTATGGGCGTTTCTTCAACGGACCCAACAGCATTGAGTTTTCAGCCCCGTTCGTGGTCCTGGAACTCGAAGAGCTGAAGGGCCGCAAACACCTCCAACAAGTGGTGCTGCTGCAGCTGATCTATCAGATCCAGCAGGCGATGTACCTCGGCGAGCGCGAGCAGCCCAAGCTCGTCATCATCGATGAGGCTTGGGATCTGCTCACCCAAGGCGATGTCGCCCGCTTCATCGAGACCGGCTACCGGCGCTTTCGCAAGTACCGCGGCGCGGCGGTGACCGTGACCCAGTCGCTCAACGATCTCTACGCCAACCCGACCGGACGGGCCATCGCCGAGAACTCGGCCCATACCTTCCTGCTCGCGCAGCCCGCGCAAGCCATCGATCAACTGCGCGAGGCCAAGCGCCTGCCGCTGACCGAGGCGGGGGCGGAGCTGCTGAAGACCGTCCACACACTCCCCGGCGCCTATTCCGAGATCATGACCGTCTGCGACAGCGGAGCGGGCATCGGCCGTTTGGTCGTCGATCCCTTCCGACAGCTGCTCTATTCGACCCATCCCCGGGATGTGGCGGCGCTTGATGCGCTGCGGCAGCAGGGGCTTTCGGTGACCGAGGCGATTCTGCGGCTGCTGAAGGAGCGGGGGCATGGCTGAAATCCGCACGCCGCCGCGGCGCACCTGCAAACCAACACCAACCGGTTATGGCTGGCCGCCAAGCATGCTCGCGCTACTTGTGTCGGTGGTTGTGACCGGCACCGGGCTGATCTGGATGCAGCGGGAACTGAACCGGTCACTCGCCGTGCGTCCGCCGATCGTGGTGCTCGACCTGTCCGCTGCTGCGCGGGAGGCAGATCCAGCGCGGTTGAAGGCGCTGCTGGACGACTATCGGACGACCGCCGAGCGGCTGGCTGGGCAGGGACTCCTGGTCTTTGATCGTCAGGCTGTCCTGGCAGCGCCGGCGGGTCTGATCCTGACGGAGCGGGAGGTGCGGCATGCAGCGGATTGAGCCGCTCGCCCAACGACAGCGCGGGCTTTTCGAGGCGAGGGCCGCGCATCCCCAGATCCGGGGACGCTCGCGGCGATTCCTCTGGCTGTCGTCTGTCCTGCTGCTTGTGCTGGTGGCCGCCGCGCTCTATGGGAGCGCACGCTATCGCCTCGGCATCGACACCCAGGCGCGGGTGAGTCTGGCCCCCTATCGCGTCTTCCTGGTCGATACCTGGCAGGGGCCGGAGGAGATCACCCAGGGCGATCTGGTGGCCTTCCGTGCCCAGGGGCTCGCGCCCTGGTTCCGTGATGGTCAGCTGCTGATCAAGCATGCCTTAGGGGTGCCGGGAGACTGGGTGACGGTCGATCCCGAGCACACCTGGATCAACGGGATGCGCATGGCCGACGGACTGGCCCTGGCGGTGACCCTGAAGCAGGATCCGACGACCTTTCTGCGTCATGAGCGGGTGCCGGTCGAGCATTTCTGGATGCTCGGCGAGACGGCGGACAGCTTCGACTCGCGCTACTGGGGCTTTCTGCCGCAGGCTCAGGTCGTGGGGAAGGCGTATGCGCTGTTCTGAGTGCTGGCTGGCGGCATGGGTGCTGGGACTCGTCGTCGGCAGCGGCGCAGTGACCTTCGCGTTGGCGCAGTCCGCGTTGCCCGAGACCAAGCTTCGGGACGAGGCCGTCCGCATCGAAGAGCAGGCGTTGAGGACGCCGTTGCCGGGATGGCTGACAGACCAGAAGGCGTCAATCGAGGCGTGGTCGCGACGGTTGAGCGATCTGGAGGCTGGTGCTCCGGCGTGGGTCATACCTCTGGCCCCCGATGCAGCGCCGACGGGGCAAAGCGACCGTGGGCTGACCCTTACCATCCTGGCTTCCCGCGCACTGGGTGAGGCTCAACTGCGCGACCTTTTCGCGCAGGCGGCCGGGCGGCCCGAGGTGCGGGTGGTCTTTCGTGGCGTGGCGCCCGGTGAATCGCTGGGTGCCTTCATCCGCCGGATCCACGGGCTCTTGCGTGGAACGAGCAACGACATGGATAGCGACGCACTTCCCCGCATCGAGATCGATCCGCGCCCCTTCCAGCCCCCGCTGGTGGCGGTCGCTCCGACGCTGATCGTCACCGATGGGGCCGGGAAAGAGGTCGCCCGCGTCAGCGGCATCAGCCGCCCGGACTGGGTCCTTGAGCAGGTAGAGGAGGGCAGGCGCGGTGATCTGGGCGTGCGTGGACCCACCGTCGCCGTCAGCGAGCCCGATCTGATTGCTGAGCTGCAGCGGCGTCTGTCCGGCATTGACTGGAGCGCCCAGCGTGAAGCAGCGTTAGCGCGCTATTGGGAGCGGGCGGCCTTTGCCGAGCTACCGGTGGCGGAGAAGCCCTGTGAGCGACGTCTGGATCTGACGCTCGTCGCTCAAGCCGATGCGACCCACCCGAACGGGACCACCCTGATCCGCGCTGGCGAGCGTGTCGATCCGCTTGCCGTCATGCCCTTCCGTCAGCGCCTTTTCGTCTTTGACGCCACCGACCCACGCCAAGTGGCCGAGGTCGCGCGGCTTGGAGCGGCGAGTCGCGTCGAGGGACGGCTGCCGCTCTATCTGGCAACACGGTTGGATCGCGCCGCCGGTTGGGAGGGCTATCGCGCCATTCAGACGGCCTTGCACGATCCGCTCTACCTCCTCACCCCCGACGTCCGGCGCCGCTTCCAGATCGAGCGAGTGCCCGCCGTGGTCGAGTCGCGTGACGGCGCACTGGTGGTCGCCGAATGGCCGCCGGAGGGCTGAGCATGCGCAGGATGCTGAGCTGCCGCTTCCTTCAGGCCGCCGTGCTGGTTGGTTTACTGCTCGCGCTGGCCCTGACCGTGCGCGCCCAGGAGGCGGCCACGACGGGTCTGGGCAACGCCGTCTGTCCCGATGCCGAGTTGCTCGGACCCAAGCTCATCACCGACATCTGCTGGAGCTGTCTCTTTCCGCTGCGCATCGCCGGGGCGCCGATCGGGGGCGGCTCGGTGCCGAGCGGTGCCAGCGACCAGGCGCTGTGCGCCTGCACCGACCCAGCCGGGCTGCCGAGTCCAGGTGTCGTGATCGGCATGTGGGAGCCAGCACGCATCGTCGAGCTGGTCCGTGTTCCTGGCTGTATGCCCTCGCTCGGCGGTGCCCGGCTCGATCTGGGTGCCTTCCGCACCCTCGGCACGCCGGGACAGGCCGAGTACGACGGCTCGGACAAGGCCTTCTACAACTATCACTACTACGCCTTCCCGGTCCTGGTGATGCTTGATCTGTTCTTCCCGGACCGCTGCAACGTCGACCACCTGACCGACTTCGATGTGCTCTATCTTTCCGAGCTGGATCCGACCTGGAACAACGACGAACTGGCCTTCTTCACCAATCCAGAGGCGGCCTTCGTGGCCAATCCCATTGCGCAGGCCGCCTGTCTGGTCGATGCCGCCTCGGCGACCACGGTGCAGCAACCGCTCGACACCCTCTTCTGGTGCGCCGGTGCCTGGGGCGGGCTCTATCCTTTCACCGGACGCATCCCGACGCTCAACGGCCGTCCCTCGGAGATGAGCCTGGCGAGCGCGCGGGTGCTTGCGGCCCTGCACCGGCGAGGACTGGCCCGCCAGACGGTCGGGGATGACGCCCTCTGCGAGGCGCCCTTTGCGCTGATGCTGCCCAAGACCCAGTACCGACTGTCCCAGTTCTATCCGCTCCCCGAGGCCAATTCCAACCACGTCATCGGCGAGAGCGAGCTGCGCTGGGGGATGTGGCGCAACATCCCTGGGGTCGGCGAGGACCACCTCTATCTGATCTGGCGCTGGCATGACTGCTGCGTTACCTGGTTGTGACCCCAGGCCGCTGGGTTGGTGCCGGCGCCTGTTGGTCGGCGTTCTGACCCTCGTCATCGTCTGGACCCCCTGGGCCTTGGTCTGGGGCGATGACCTGCGCCAGGCGCTCGACTTCGATCAGGCAGCCACCGATGGCCAGGATCTGGGAACCGCACTCGGGAGCGATTCGACGCTCTTGAGCCCCTTCGATCAGCCCGGCGACTATCGGGTCTACTTCCCGGGTGCGGACGAGGGCGAAGTCTCCGACTGGAGCACGCTCTATGGGAACCCCGCGGCGCTTGAAGCCGCCGGGTTGCAGACGCAGCAAGATCTGGTCGACACGCCCTATGCCGAGTCTTCAGCGACCGGTCAGGCGTACCAGACCCTCCTGGAGCCAGTGGATCGCGACCGCACCGATCTGAGCAGCGATCCGCTGTGGGACTTCACTGATGCGACCGTCAGCTCACTGGACAACTTCACCACGACCTATGCCGACTGCACCTGGGACAATAGCTTTCTCAGCCGTCCGCGCAGGGTGCATGTCCCCGAATACGAAGCCTGCCTGATCCCGGACAAGGATCAGCCAAAGCTCAGCTGCTTCGCCAGTCGGACGCTGGATGCCACGGTCTACTGGGACCCCGTGGAAGTGGGCACCGATCCCGAGACTGGCGAGCCGATCATCGAGTATGTCAGGCGGGTCGAGAAGCGCGTGGATCTGTGGAGTTGGGAGTCGGCCGCCTGCCTTGAAACGATCAGCGAGCGGTTGATGGACGGCTTCTGCCGCAGTACCACGACCTGCAGCAGTAACCCGGATGCCGACTGCGTCCCGGTCTCCGGCGGCGAACTCTGTGGCAGCGAGTTGGTTGCACCACCCTATCTGGGCGAGACAGGCAACGAGCCCTGGGAGCAGTTCTCCGGCATCGGCGCCGCCTGCATGCAGGTCAGCGTCGCCCTTGACTGCACCAGCTTCAACGAAGGCCAGATGGACTGCTGGACCGATCCGGACGGTGTGACGCACTGTCCCGAGAATCCCGGCGATCTGGACAACTGCGCGGTCCTCGACGCCAATCCCAACTGCCGACGGGTGAGCCGCCAGTGCGCCGAGGATGCGACCGGGAGGAGTGGCGTTTGCTACGTCGACCAACTGGTCTACGACTGCGGCACCGACCAGGAGATCGCCGGCATCGAGCGCACCTCCGAGCTGGACTGCGGCGGGGAGATCCGCTGCCTGGGCGACGACTGTGTGGCGATCGAGCCCGAGTCTTCCGACGACTTCGACGCGGCGGTGGCGGCGCTCAACGCCGCAGAGATGGTTTCGCTCGATGCCGACTGCACGACAGGGAGCTGTCAGGTCTTCAAGGGCGAGGCCCTGGAATGCAAGCGCGCGGTTGGCGGGATCGTCAACTGCTGCGAGCGCCCGAGCGGCATTTCGCTCGGGCTCTATCTGCAGCTGATGTTCTCGGTGGCCAAGCTCGACAGCGTCACGATGTCGCTCATGAAGGCCGGCGTCTCCAATCCCGCCTTCGGTGCCTGGGAGACCCTGCGCTCACCGCTGGTCGACACCTGGTCGGCGGTGAAGGACGCCTTCACCTCGGCGGTCAACAACATCACCGGCAATACCACGGCGGTGACGACGGAGGCGGCCAAGCAAGGTCTGATCGCCACCTTCAAGCAGCAGCTCCTGCAGCAGACGGTGCAGTGGACCGCTGAGGTCTTCGGCACTCAGGCGGCCAACGCGCTCTTCGTCGATGCCGCGACCGGTGGCGCTGCCGTGGCCGCCGATGGCTCGGTGGCCTCGACCGTCGCGCTCAATCCCGCCATTTCGGTCGTGCTCTACTGGGTGATGTGGGCCTATCTGATCTACACCATCGTCATGATCCTGATCCGGCTCATCTGGGAGTGCACCGAGGACGAGTTCACCCTCGGCGTGCAGCGCGAGCTGAGGTCTTGTCACCGGGTCGGCGCTTACTGCAAGAAGAATTTCTTCGGGGCCTGCATCGAGAGCCGCGACAGCTTCTGCTGCTTCAACTCACCGCTGTCGCGGATCCTGAATGAGCAGATCCGGGGCCAGGCCGGCATCGGCGGCTATGGGAGCGCCAAGCATCCCAACTGCACAGGGATCGCGGTCGAGACGCTGGCCCAGGTCGACTGGAGCCGAATCGATTTCTCCGAATGGCTGGTCATGCTGACCGAATCGGATCTGATCCTGACCACGACCGATCTGGATCTGGAGACGCTGACCGAAGGGCAGGGCAACCGCACGGCGGATCGGCTCCAGCATCTGAGCGACGTCCAGATGGTGGGGGAGGCCAATCGGGGGGCGGAGGCGCAGGGGTGGGACGAGACTCTGCCGGCGTTGCCGATGCCAGCCGACTGACCTGCGCTGCATCGACTGAAAATCCATCCTTGGTCATCAGCTCACCCAGTTCGACGCTTGAAGTGGTTGCTTGTTGAGTGTGTTCGCCAAAGCGCCTCGGAGCTTGCCTTGTGGTTTCGGTGCGGCTGGCCGGATCTCGTCGGAGAGCCAACCTTGCCTGATCGAATACTGATACTGCTTGAGCAGCAAGAACCAGTCGTCGATTCCGGGACGGGCCTGCGGATTGGCGGCGCCTTCCGTAAAAGTTTGGATGAAGGCGTTTTTCAGGCTGCCGGAGAGATGGCTCCATAGCAGATACCATGGCCCTTGGGGAATGGCGCCCTGGCTGCCGGGACGGGCGCCTCCCTTGCCATAGGGGAAATGTCCTTGCCTGAGATTGTCCACCGGATTGCAGCCACCCACGCTGTCATAAGGATGCCGTCCGAGCATCAGGCATTGGAACATCAGGATCGCCAGTGAGAAGGCGTCGCTTGCCGACGTGCGCCGAACGCGCGCGAAATCCACTCCCAGATGTTCCGGGGCCGTGGTGTCCTGGCTGCCGACCGGGCAGGGGAAAAAGGGGCCATTAGACTGCGCGATCTGGAAACTGTCGCAGTCGATCAGAGTGACTTGGCCGCTGAACGGGTCGCAGAGGAAGTTGTTCAGATTCACATCGCCCAGATGGATGCCCTGGCGATGGAGGATCTGGACACAGCGCAACACTTGCAGCAGGGACTCCACTACGAAGTGACGTGAAAGGCCGGGAAAATGTTGGTTGCTCAGCTTGGGATGAGCGAGCTTGCGCAACGTCACTCCAGCACCACGGCGCATCACGTACCCGATCCACTGGCCCTTATCGTCATAGATGCTCATTCGCGGCCAGGCAAGTGGCTCGTCCTTCAGGCAGGGCCAGGTCGCGATCTGGGCCTCGACCTTATCGCGCAATTGTTCGCCCCGCGAGGCCAGTTTCTCTGGGGCGTAGATCTTGACCACCAGATCGCCGCGTTCTGGAAGGAGGTAGACGGTTCCCTCTCCGCCCCGATCCAGTTCGGGACCAAGCGTTTTCCCCGCGCCCGCCGCATCGAAGACCACTTCGCTCATGTCTTGCTCCTGTCCAAGGGTGTTTCTCTGTCAACGCACTGCGCGAACGGATTTTCAACATTTCGGTTTTGAAAATATGGCTCGAAAGCGCGTTGTATCAGGTATCCAAACCTCACGAGGAACACATCATGGAATTCACGACCGCACTCACCCCCTACGCCGACCTCATCGAGAACCCCGTTGCCCGCTGCGCCTGCATGCTAGTCCTGGATGTCTCCAGCAGCATGGATGGCGAACCCATCCGGGAACTCAATGATGGCGTGCAACGCTTCATCGCCGAGATCCAAGAGGACGAGTTCGCCAGTCAGGCGATCGAACTGGGGATCGTTACCTTCGGCTCACGGGTGAATGTCACCTTGCCAATCACGCCCGCTCACCTGATCACCGATGTGCGGCCCTTGGAGGCCGACGGCATGACTCCGATGGGGGATGCGGTCGCCCAGTCGATGCAGGCGCTCGCCGCACGCAAGGCGGAATATCGTCAGACCGGTACCAGCTACTACCAGCCCTGGTTGGTCCTGATGAGTGATGGCGCCCCGAATGACGATTGGCGGGCGACGGCGGTCCAGTGCCGATCGCTCAGCGCAGAACGCAAGCTCGTCGTGCTCCCCGTTGGCGTGGGGGAAAGCGCGGATCTGGCGATCCTGGGCCAGTTTTCCCATCGCCCAGCAATGCCGATGGCAGGGCTGCGTTTCCGGGAGTTCTTCCAATGGCTCTCGGCCAGCATGAGCCGGGTCAGCCAATCGACACCGGGCACTGGTGTGAACCTGCCCCCGACCTCCGGCTGGGATCAGATCTAACCGCACCGTCCGGCTGGGTTCGTCGTGGTTGGCGGCTACTGCATCTGGATACCCAGAAGACCAGTTCGCCAGCCAGCGCCAGCCAATGTGGTGTGGGCGTTCCCGATTTTGTCCATTCGCGACCTGTCACTGGAAACCTGCAATGAAACAGCCTTCGTTCAGCACCTCTCATCCCGATCGCACAGGAACATCGCCCATGATCGCTCGCCGTGCCTGCATGCTGATCCTCGACACCTCCGCCGCGATGCGGGGGGTGTCGCTTGTCCAATTGCAGGACGTGCTGCAAAAGCTCGTCGCTGGACTGAAAGCGGAGGCGGTCACCACCGATGTGCTCGACCTTGGCATCCTCACCCTGGGCGCGAAAGTGCATCGCTTGCACGAGATGGTGCCGTTGCACCGGATCGCCGTTCCGACCCGACTGATAGCGGCGGGGCCGGCGCCCCTGGGGCAGGCGGTTGCTCGCACATTGCAGACGCTGGAGTCGCAGGAAGTGCAGTACCGGCAGCATGGCATGACATTCAGCCCTTCCCGGCTGGTGGTGCTTGGGCGGGGACGGGCAACCGATGATTGGCAACCGGTGGCGGCTGCCTGCCGCGACCTTGTGCATCAGGGCAGACTCGAAATCATTGCGGCCGGCGTGGGGGCAGATGCCGATTTGTCCGTGCTCGGCGCGTTCGGCGACGGACACCCTTTGTCGCTCGCTAGGCTTGGGATGCGAGCGTTCCTGGACACCTTGCAGAGTCGTCTGACGGGAGACGCAGGCAAGCTGGGCACGCTGAGCCTGGTCCAGCCGACGAACCAGGGTGCCAGCGTGTCCGATCAGCCCCCCGTGAGGGCGTCACGGGCAGCGGCGGATAAGACGCCAACGCCATCCTTGGGGTCGGATTCGAGCAGATCGGCTGCGCTGACCGCTGCCCCGGTGGACGGCACCGACGACCAAACTCCGAACTCGCCGGTGGAAATGCTTCACGACGCCGCAGTCCAGCTCCAGTCCGGTCGGATGGAGGCTCCCGAGTCCGCAGACGACCCGTGGCAGGGTTCGTGTTTCCGGCGGCGCCTCATGCTGACGCGCAATGAACGCAAGAACTGGGGGCGCAAACCTCAATCATGGCCTGAACCCTCTCCCGCGCAGAAACTCAAGCGGCGTCTGGCCAAACGGCACGCACGCTCGGCCCACATCCTTGAGCCGGCACCGGAACTTCGAATCCCACCCGCCCGCGCTTGGTTCGGCGCGGCCGACACCTGTGTTGGGGCCGCCCATCTGCGCCACGAACCTCCGACACCCTGCCAGGATGCCGCACTGGTCGTCGCTGGTGATCGCCCGATGCTGGTGGTCGCCGATGGGGCAGGATCCTCGCCGGTCTCGGATCTAGGAGCCGAAATCGTGGTGATGGGTCTGCGCCGTCTGGTGGACAGCGTCTCGCGTCAGTTCCGAACCGTGCTGGATGCGTCCGACGCTCCGCCCGATGCGACGGCCCGGGCGCTTGCACATACCTTGGTGCGTCATGCCTGCGGTCTGCTCGAGGATTTGGCCAGTCTTCACCGTCGCCCCGTCACGGATTTTCGCAGTACCCTGCTGGTGGCGGTCGGCGGGCGATCCCACTGGTTGTGGTCGCGGGTCGGCGATGGCGCTCTGGTTGTGGAGCGTGACGGTGCGTTGAAGCTGCTAGGGGAGACAGGCAAGGGTGAATTCGCGAACCAGACCGTCTTTCTGGGGCGGGAACTGCGGCCCGAGCAGGTTCAGTGGGGTCTCGAACCGACGCTGGGAATGACCGGCCTGGCCGCGATGACCGACGGTGCCGCTGAGCGTCTGGTGAGCCTGGATGGCTCCCGGATCAGCGGCCAACTCGCCACCTTCTTCAACGAGGCGCGGAACGAAAAGCTAAGCCGGACCGGACTGCGGTCATTCCTGCAGGAGCGCGAGGTCTGGCGCAGCACCTCCGGTGATGACCGCGGACTGGCGATTCTCGCTTGTGATGGTGAATAGATGCTACTACGTGTTGAATCCCGTGCGATTTAGAACTGAATTTTTTTAAAGCGGAACAAAAGCGCATAACTGAAGATCACGTTGTGCAGCTATAAATCGACAAGCCTGTTGGGTGTTCATACACTTGAGGATTCGCTATGAAATTAGGTAGACAGTTAAACGTGAGGATCATTGAGTACATCAGCGACAGAAAGGCTCGGGTCGTCGATGAGAACAACAAAAATCCTGGCATCCTCCTGATAAAAGGAAAACCTAATGAACGAAAAAATGGCATCATCAAAGCATGGGTGATTCAGTATGATAGAAACCAGGGTTTGTATCTATATGCAAATGCCTACTTCGGCAAGCATGACATATCTCAAGGCCTTACCGAAAGATATGTTGGTATTTTGCGAAAAATGTTTGATCATCCCGAAGCATTGGTCGACACTGACATCAGTGTTTTAAAAGGCATGTGCAATCGGTGCCTCAAGAAAGATCAATGGGACTGGTTTACAACTTACAAGTATCTTGGGTACCCCGTTCATCCCGTGCTACGGGAGTTCGTCGCCGACGCATTGGTTCAAAGGAATAAACTGAGAACAGGAGACTACGTCGGTCTACCAGAGTTCAGAAGAAAATATCAATTTATGTTGAGCAGTATCTTGTTTCATTTGACTGAGGAATTGGAAGATGAAAATCTGTACGTCGACATTCCGATACCCGACTTCGACCAGATTCAGTGGAAAAAAATGTCTTATGCTTCGCGCAGAAATCTCAAGATAGCTGAGCGAATTTTTAAAAAATCATCACTTTTTAGTTTAATGCACTATTTTGTGACACTTGAGCAGGAATTCGACGACCATTTTATTCAGCCATTTATCGACCTGCACAGAAACAAGCTATCACAAACGTCATGTCACGGCGTTCGCTATCAACGCACGCACGATGTATTGGTTGGCAAGAGCCGCTTAACGCTTGGGGCAGTGAATTTTCTCAGAGCGCACATCAAAAGTAATAATGCATGCGCGAAGAGCGAGGCAGTACGGATGTTTTCTGATTTCCTTGAGCTCAAGCGAGATGCGTTCTCGGAATTATGCTCACTGATCGCCGAAACAAGAGTCAACGGTATTCCGCTGCCTCAGCTTAGAAATGGTCTCGCTCATGGAGACGTGGATGTGACCGTGCACATTGACGGTGCGGCCTTCGACAATCTGCGTTCGTGCCTTCTTGATCCGCCAGTCCAGATCTTCAGTAGAATTCTTTCAAATTCATTGCAGGATTCGGTGCCAGCAAAGTTGGACTCCTGAAATCCTGTAACTATGGCTGAAAGATGGGTGCAACCCGCCTCCCGCGCCCTTTATTCTGCCCCCGTTGAAAGCTGAGTCTGCTACAGCTCCCGCTAGCGAGGGTGTAGACAGCGGCCCGGTGAAGAGTCAGTCTCTGTGAAA